>JAKABB010000043.1 GCA_021802045.1 bacterium | reverse complement strand
CGCTCCGCCCCCGGGGCGGCGTCGGGCGGGGCCGGTCCCCCCGCCGGCCCCGGGAGGGCCGGCCGACCCGGTGGCAGCGGCAGGCCCGGTGGAGCCGGAGGAGCTCGACCGCTGCCTGCTCCTCCTCGGCGGTCCCCACAGCCCGGTCACGGCCGCCCTCTGGCGGGGGGACCGGGCGGCGGCCGACGCCGCGGCCCGCGCCCTCCGGCGGGCCTGCGGCCCGGATCGCGTGTTCCTCGCCCTCCAGCACCACCTCCACTCCGGCGATCACTGGCTGGTGGCGGAGACCCGGGCCTGCGCCCAGCGCACCGGGCTGCGCTGCCTGGTGACCAACGCGCCCCGGTACGCCCACCGCGCCGAGGCGCGCCTGCTCGACGTCCTGGGCGCCATCCGCCATGCCACCACCCTGGAGGCGGCCGCCGCGGCCGGGTGGCTCCTGCCCAACCACGAGTACGCCCTGGAGCCTAAGGCGCGGCTCTGGGCCCGGATCCCGGACCCTGAGGCCTTCAGGACCGCGGCCGCCCTCGGCGCCCGCGCGGCGGTCCGGCTCGACTTCGCCCACACCCGCTTTCCCGGGTTCCGGGTCCCACCGGGGGAGACCCCCGACAGCTACCTGGCCCGGCTGTGCGCGGCCGCGCTGCCCCGGCACTACGCTCCGGCCGCCACCGAGGTCCTGGCCCGGCTGACCCACGAGCTGCAGGTCATCGCCCGCACCAAGCTGGCGGAGTTCTTCCTCATCGTGTGGGACCTGATGCGCTTCGCCCGGCGGGAGGGCATTCCGGCCCAGGGACGGGGCTCCGCCGCCGACAGCCTGGTGGCCTACCTGCTCGGCATCACCCGGGTCGACCCCATCGCCCACCGCCTCCTCTTCGAGCGCTTCCTGCACGAGGAGATGGAGGGGACCCCGGACATCGACATCGACTTCTCCAGCGAGCACCGGGAGGCGGTCATCCGCTACTGCTACGACACCTACGGGCCCGAGCACACCGGCATGGTCTGCACCGTGATCACCTTCCAGCCGCGCCTGGCGGTCCGCCAGGTGGGCCGGGCGTTCGACCTGCCCCCGGCCACCATCGCCCGGCTGGCGCGCTCCGTCGACCACTGGTTCGACCGGCCGCCGCCGGACCGGGTCCCGGCGCTGCTGGAGGCCGCCGGGCTGGCCGGGGCCGCGGGTGCGGGCAGCCGGCCGTGGCAGCCCTTCGTCGAGGCGCTCACCGGGATCATCGATTGCCCCCGCCACCTCTCCATCCACGTCGGCGGGATGCTGGTGACCGGCGCCCCCCTGGTCGACATCGCCCCGGTGGAGCGGGCCGCCATGCCGGGCCGGGTGGTGGTGCAGTTCAGCAAGGACGACGTCGAGGACCTGGGCCTCATCAAGATCGACCTGCTCTCGCTGCGCACCCTGGCGGCGGTGGCCGAGGCCCTGGACGCCATCGAGGGCGCCACCGGGGCCCGGCCAGACCTCGACGCCCTCGACCTCGCCGACCCCAGGGTCTACGACCTCTGCGCCAGGGCCGACACCATCGGCGTCTTCCAGATCGAGTCCCGGGCCCAGCAGCAGACCCTGCCGCGCACCCGCCCCCGGGAGTTCAACGACCTGGTCGTCGCCGTGGCCATCATCCGGCCGGGCCCGATCCAGGGGCACGCCGTCCACCCCTACCTGCGCCGCCGCCAGGGCCGGGAGCCGGTGGCCTACCTCCACCCCAGCCTGGAGCCGATCCTGCGCGACACCCTGGGGGTCATCCTCTACCAGGAGCAGATCCTGGAGATCTCGATGCAGGTGGCGGGCCTCGGCGCCGGCGCGGCCGACCGCTTCCGGCGGGCGATGAACCGGCACCGCTCCCGGGTGGAGATGGCCTCCCTGGCCGGGGCCTTCCGGGACGGGTGCCGGCGCCGGGGGCTGCCGGACCCGGTCATCGAGCAGCTCTTCGCGGCCATCCAGGGGTTCGCCGAGTTCGGGTTCTGCCGCAGCCACGCCGCCGCCTTCGCCCGCACCGCCTACGAGACCGCCTGGCTGAAGTGCTACCACCCGGCAGCCTACCTGGTGGGGCTGCTCAACAACCAGCCGATGGGCTTCTACGCCCCGGCGGTCCTGGTGGACGACGCCCGGCGCCACGGGGTGCCGGTCCTCCCGGTGGACGTCGACCGCAGCCGGGGCCGCTGCCACCTGGAGTGGGTCGGCCCCGACGGCGCGGAGCGGCCGGCGCCGGTCCCGGGGGCAGGCGCCGGGGAGGCGGTCCTCGGGGTCCGGCTGGGCTTCAACTACGTGCGGGGGCTGGGTGCGGCCTGGCGCGGCCGGCTCGACCAGGAGCGCGCCCGGGGGCCGTACCTGTCGCCCGCCGACTTCTGGGTCCGGACCCGCCTCCCCCGGGCCGCTCTCCAGGACCTGGTCATGGTAGGGGCCCTCGACCGCTTCCGGGTGCCGCGCCGCCGGCTGCTCTGGGAGCTGCGGGCGGTGGAGGAGGGGTTCACGGCCCTGGCCGCGGAGCGGGCCGACGCCCGCCCGGCCGCGGCCCCGTCCACCCGGGGGAGCCGCCCGGGGAGCGCTCGGGGCAAGAACGCGATCGCCCCCCCGCGTCCTGGGGCCGCCCCCCTGGCGCTGCCGCTCCCCCCGGCCCCGCTGCGAGCGCCGGCCCTGCCCGACCTTGAGCCGCAGGAGCTGGTGGCGGCGGACCACCGGGTCCTGGGCCTGACCACCGGCCCCCACCCGGTGACCTTCTGGCGCGACCGGCTGGCGGCTCTGGGGGCGGTCCCGCTGGCGGCGGCCCGGGCCGCCGCCAGCGGGAGCTGGCTGCGGGTCGCGGGGCTGGTCATCACCCGGCAGGCGCCCCGCTCCGCCCGCGGGATCCGCTTCCTCACCCTGGCCGACGAGACCGGGCACTGCGACCTGGTGGTGCGTCCCGAGGTCTACCGGGCGGCGCGCACCCAGATCCGCGAGCAGCCGCTGCTCTGCGTCGACGGGGTGGTCCAGCGCCAGGACCAGGTGGTCAGCGTGCTGGTGACCGCGGTGGTGGCGCTGGACGGCGACGACCGCGGCGGGCCTGGGCCCGCCCAGCCGTCGCTGCCCCTGGCCCCCGCCCGCGACTGGCGCTGAGCGGGGCTCAGCGAGCCCCGCTCAGCGCAGCAGGCTGGCCACGACCGGGACTAGCTCGAAGCTGCCCGCGATCGCCGCGTACCCCGTGTTATTGGCGTGGATGTTCGGGTGCTCGGTGCACATCCAGGTCCACTGGCAGATGATCACCACGTTGGTGGGGATGTCGGTGCCCCCGTACGACGTGAAGACCGTCGTCTCAAAGGTGGACTGGACGTCGGCCACGGGGTCACCGAAGGCCCCGTAGATGCCGCCCAGCAGCCGGTTGAAGAGCACTGTCAGCCCCTCCGACTGGTACGCCAGGGCGACGCCCGCTGAGGTGCCGAGGAGGTAGGCGGCCAGGAAGGGGTCGTAGTAGTTCATGCCCACGATGGGCACCCCCGGCCCGGCGGCGTGGCTCAGGACGGCCAGGATCACTGGCAGCTGCTCCTGGACTGCGTACAGGCCATCGCCCACGCAGGTCGGGTTGACGCCGCTGGACGAGACGCAGCCGTCCACGTTGTTGGCCCCGATGTCGAGGGTGACCAGGGCCACCTGCCCGTGATGCGCCTGCAGGAACCGGGCCGCCCGCTGCAGCTGGGACGGGCCGTGGACGTAGCAGGGGCTGCCCGCCCCGGTGAGCATTGAGGTCGTGGTCTCCCCCGGGCAGCTGAGGTTGACGGCCTGGAGGGTGGGGTTCTGCGTCTCAAGCGCCGAGTAGAGGTCGCAGGCGTAGCCGCCTGCGAACCCGCAGCCGGGCACGGGAAACTGCCTGCTGGTGAACCCCGGCTGGTACCCCGTGGCCAGGGAGTCCCCGAGGGCTAGGTAGTACGTCGGCCGAGCCGCTGCCGCCGGCCGGCCGGCCGCGCTCGCCAGCTGCGGCAGCGCCGCCAGCAGCAGCCCCGCCAGGGCGGCCAGCCGCCATCGCCACGTCCTAGTGCCCATCATCGTCCCCCCGGTCCCGCGCGCCGATCCAGCTCCGTCCCGCGGCGACTATGCGCCTGCGCCCCGCCGATTGCAAGTGGGCCAGCGGCCGCGGGCGGCGGCGGCTCGGCGGGCCCCGCGGTCAGGCCCGCCAGGACCAGGCCCGCCGCCCGCTCCAGGAACCGCCCCGTGCGGGGCCCGCGCCCCTCCAGGAGGCGGTGGGAGACGGCGCCGTACAGCAGGTCGAGGGCCACCTCGACCTCGGCGGCCGCGGGCAGCTCCCCCCGGGCGACGGCCTGCTCGAACATCCGCCGCACCCGGGCCCGCAGGGGGTCGATCACCTGGGCCCGCCAGGCGGCGGCCAGCTGCGGGTCGGTCTGGGCCTCGGCCACGATCCCGGCCAGGGCCGGGCCCACCGGGGTCCCGGTGACCATCCGGCTCCAGGCGCGCAGGGCCGCGCGCACGTCCCGCCGCAGGCTGCCGGTGTCGGGCAGGGGCTGGACCGCGATCATCTCGGTGAGGAAGGCGTCCAGGGCCAGGGTGCCCTTGGTCGCCCACCAGCGGTAGATGGTGGCCTTGCCCACCCCGGCCCGGGCGGCCACCTCCTCGATGGTCATGGCGCGCAGGCCGCGGGCCTCCAGGACGGCGGCCGCCGCCTCCAGGATCGCCTGGGTGGCGCGATCGCTGCGGGGCCGGCCCCGGTGCGGGGGCGCCGGGCGGTCCACCGTCGTCTCCATGCCCGTCATGGTACACTTTAGAAACGATACGGGACGTTTCGATAATCTGGCTGGGACAGGAGGCGGTGGACACGATGCACTCTCGGAACCCGGCGGGTGCCGGGCACCGGCTGCTGCTGCCCCTGCTCGCCGCCGCCCAGCTGGTGCTGGCGGTCGACTACTCCATCGTCAACACCGCCCTGCCCTCGATCGGGACGGCCCTCGGCTTCAGCACCGACGGCCTGCAGTGGGTCATCAGCGCCTACGCCCTCACCTTCGGCGGCCTGCTCCTGCTCGGCGGCCGGACCGCCGACCTGCTGGGGCGGCGGCGCATGTTCCTGCTGGCCCTGGCCCTGTTCGGGGGCGCCTCGATGGTCGGGGGGCTGAGCCAGTCTCCCGCCATGCTGGTGGCGGCCCGCGCCGGCCAGGGGGTCGGCGGCGCGCTGCTCTTCCCGGCCACCCTCTCCCTCATCACCACCCTGTTCCCCGCCGGGCCGGCGCGCAACCGGGCGCTGGGCCTGTGGGGAGCCGCCGGCGCCAGCGGGCTGGCGCTGGGGGTCCTGGCCGGGAGCGTGCTCACCGGCACTCTGGGCTGGCGGGCGGTCTTCTACGTCAACGTCCCCATCGTCCTGACCCTCCTGGTCGGGGGCTGGGTGCTGCTGCCGCGCCTGCCCCGCCCGGCCTTCGGGCACTACGACCTCCCCGGAGCCCTGCTGGCCACGGGGGGCATGGCGTTCACCGTCCTGGCCCTGGCCCAGGCCCCGACCGTGGGCTGGACCGCGCCCACGGTCCTGGGGTCCGGACTGCTCGGCGGCCTGCTCCTGGCGGCCTTCGTGGTCCAGGAGCGCCGGGCCCCGGCGCCGCTGCTGCCGCTGACCCTCCTGCGGGCGCCGGGGCTTCGCCTGGGGGCGCTGGCGGGAGTCGTCTTCGGTGCCGCCTTCGCGGTGCAGTTCTTCTTCCTCACCCTGTACCTGCAGCGGGGACTGGGCGAGAGCCCCCTGGCGGCCGGGCTCAGCTTCCTGCCCCTGGCGGTCGCCATCGGGATCGGGGCCCGGGTCGCCGGCCGGCTGGCCGGCCGGGTGGGGGTGATGGCCACCCTGGCCAGCGGCCTGCTGATCGGGTCGATCGGCCTGGGGCTCTACGTCCCCCTGGCCATCGCCGGTGCCGGGGCCTGGCTGCTGCCGGCGGAGGCGATCGCCGGCCTGGGGCAGGGCCTCACCTTCACCGGCATCTTCATCGCGGCCGGTCGCGACGCCCCGGCGCGGGCCCAGGGGGTCGCCTCCGCCACGGCGTCCACCGCCCAGCAGATCGGGGCCGCCGCCGGCCTGGCCCTCCTGGTGGGCCTGCTGAACTGGCGGGCCGCGGCCCTGGGCGGATCGGCCGCCGGCCTGACGGCGCGGCAGCCCCACGTCCTCGCGGCCGCGCTCCCCACGGTGTTCCTGGCCCAGGCCGGGCTGGCCCTGGTGACGGCCCTTGCGCTCTGGGCCACCCTGGCCCGCAGCGGGCTGCGGGCCAGGCGCACCCGGGCGGCGGACGCCCGCGACCAGGCCGCGGCCTGCGCCTGACCCCGGCCTCGGTCCCGGCGGGGGAGGCCGCTGGGCGGGGCCCCGCCGGGGAGCGGGGGAGTCAGTGGGGGGCGGGCCCCTGGGCCGAGGGGTCGGCGGGCGGCGCGGCCCGGCCGATCAGGACGGCGCTGTCGTACCAGCGCCAGGCGGTGGTCACCGAGTGGAAGCCCGCCGCCGCCAGGGCGGCGCGGTGCCAGGCCTCGCCGAGGTGGTGCCCGTGGTGGGCGTCGCTGGGGGGGAAGCGGCGGGCCCGCTCCTCCAGGAGGGTGGCCGCGGCTGGCACCTGGGCCAGGGCCGCCCACCACGCGTCCCAGGTCTCCCCGGTGCCGGCGGCCCGTGCCGCCGCCTCCTCGCGGGCGCTGGCGGTGCGCGCCAGCCGGTCCAGCCCCTCGTCGTCGAAGGCGAAGTGGTCGGCGTTGGCGAAGATCCCACCGGGCCGGAGGAGGTCGTGGGCCTGCTGGTAGACGCGGGCCAGGTCGTCGGGCCCCAGCCAGTGGAGGGCGGTCGAGCTCACCACGGCGTCGAAGGGGGCCGGTCCCAGGGCCGCCACCCAGTCGGGGTCGCGCAGGTCGGCGTCCACCAGGCGCACGCCGTCGTCGCCGTCGTGGATCGCCGCGGCGATGGTGAGCAGGAGCGGGTCGTGGTCTACCCCGACCAGGCTCGAGCGGGGGTGCCCACGCCGCAGCCGGCGCAGGATCCCGCCCGGCCCACAGCCCAGTTCCAGGACCCGCGGGGCCGCGCCCGCCGCGTGGCAGCAGTCGACCAGCACCGCGGAGCGCTCCTCGCGCCCGGGCAGGTGGCCGTCCTGCATGCGCTCCCAGCGGGCGGCCCAGTCGGCCCAGTCGGGCAGGGGTTGTGGCATCGGAGCCAGGGTGGCACATCGCGCCGCCCCGGGGCCACCCGGGGCCGGGATCAGCCGGCGCTGCCCCGCCCGGAGGGTGCGGGCGCCCGTCGCGCCACCACCCGGTCGATCAGTCCGTAGGCGATGGCGGCCTCGGGGCCCAGGAAGTGGTCCCGCTCGGTGTCGGCGTGGACCTGCTCGACGGGCTGGCCGGTGTGCTGGGCCAGGATCCGGTCCACCCGCCGGCGCAGGTCCGCCACCTCGGCGGCATGGATGCGCACGTCGCTGGCCTGCCCCTGGAACCCGGCCGACGGCTGGTGCAGCAGCATCCGTGAGTTGGGCAGGCTGGCCCGCTCGCCCGCGGCTCCGCCCACCAGGAGCAGGGCCGCCGCGGAGGCCGCCAGCCCGAGACAGGTGGTGCGCACCGCCGGGGCCAGCACCTGCATGGTGTCGTAGATCGCCAGCCCGGCCGAGGCCGACCCGCCCGGCGAGTGGATGTACAGGTCCACCGGCCGCTCGCGGTCCTCGGCCTCCAGGAAGAGCAGCTGGGCGATGGTCAGCCCGGCCAGGTCATCGTCGATGGGCCCGGTGACGAAGACCACCCGGTCGCGCAGCAGCCGCGAGTAGATGTCGAAGCCGCGCTCGCCGCCGGGGGTGCTCTCCACCACCGTCGGCACCAGCAGGCTCCGGCTCATGCCGTGGCCACCGCCCGGGGGCTGGGGAGGGGTAGGAGGTGCTGCGCAACCATTTGGTTGCGTACCATACGGGGGTCACCGGTCATCGCGCAACCTCTTGGTTGCGCGATGACCGCCGGGGTACGGGAGGAGCGCGGCATGGACCCCACGGTCGAGCGAGAGGTGATCGTCCCCGCCCCACCCGAGCGGGTGTGGGAGCAGCTGACCGACCCCCGCCATCTCCGCCACTGGCTCGCGCCCGCCGTGGAGTTCGATCCCCACCCCGGTGGCCGGGTGCACGTCCGCTGGGCGGACGGGGCGGTGCGCCAGGGGGCGGTGGAGCGGGTCGATCCGCGGCGCGAGGTGGTCTTCCGCTGGGGCGGCGCCGGCGGTCCCGGCGGCGCCGGGACCTCGGAGGTGACCTTTCGCATCACGGCGGTGCCGGAGGGCACGCGCCTGGTCGTCACCGAGCGTGGGCTGGTCCCGACCCTGGCCGGGGTCCTGGGCGCCAGCCTGGGCTGGTCCCTGCTGGGCCGGCGGCTGGTCCGGGGCGTGTGCCGGCCCGCCGGGGGCGCTCGGGCCGGTCGCGGCTGACGCCATGGGACCGGATCCCGTCCCCGGCCTGGGCCCCGTCTTCAGCGCCCTGGCCGATCCGGTCCGCCGCCAGCTCCTGACCACCGTCGGCGACCGCCCCGAGGTGACGGCGACCGAGCTGGCCGCGGGCCTGCCCATCAGCCGCCAGGCGGTGACCAAGCACCTGGCCGCGCTGCGCCAGGCCGACCTGGTCTCGGGCCGGCGCCAGGGCCGGGAGGTGCGCTACCGCCTGGAGCGCCAGCGGCTGGAGGCGGCGATGGCCTGGATGGCGGCCGTCGGCCAGGCCTGGGACGGTCGGCTGGCGGTGCTGCAGGGGCGCCTCGGCGACCCGGCGCCGCCGGCCGGCCCCGAGCTCAGGGGGCGGTGACGCTGGGGGTGGGCCGGGACGCCGGCGCCGGCCGCGGGATGCCGGTCCCGGCCGGGGCCTCCCCGGCCGCCGGGGCGAACAGCTCGGCCAGCTCCGCCACCCAGCCCAGGGCCCGGTCCAGGTCCGTGCCGCCGAAGGGCTGGGGAGCGTCCCGCAGGAGGGCGACCACCGCGCCCACCCGGCCCTCCCGCACCACCGGGACCAGCAGCACCGAGCGCAGCTCGATGTTGGTTCGTCGCTGCGGCCGGGACGAGGGCGCCTCCGCCCACACCGCCGGCCGGCGGGTGCGGATGACCCGCTGCAGGAGCTCCGGGGGCACGGCCCCGGGCTGATCGCCCACCCGCAGGGCCTCGGAGCCGTCGAGGCGGGGCCGTCCTTCGTCTCCCACCGGCAGGATGCCCCCGGCGGTGGCGCCCGAGAGCCGGACCAGGTGGCGGAGGGGGCGCTCGTCGCCGGTCCCGGGGTGGGGGGCCCGGCTGCGCCGGTGCACCAGCCGGTAGTTGAGGATGGCGTTGACCGCCATCCCCAGGACCGCGGCCCCGACACCGTCGGCCAGCACCGGGCCACCGGTGCCCAGCAGGGCCCAGAAGGCGAGCAGCTGCACCGCCCCCGCCACCAGGGCCGAGCGCGGGTAGCGGGCCCCGCGGTCGTCCCAGCCCCGGCGCATGTCGGCGAAGGTCACGGCCCGGTTGGCGGCGAAGGTCCAGGCGAAGGAGGGGGCGAAGGCCAGGGCCCAGGCGGCGAGCGGCGGCCAGCCCAGGGTGAGCCGACCGACCGCCAGCAGCGCGGTGAAGACCGCCAGCCCGCTGAGGCCGACGGCGGCGAACTTCCAGCGCCGGGCGCTGCCGGGGACGTCGCGCAGCAGGGAGAGGAGGTGGCGCAGGTAGAGGAGGCCCTGGCGGACCGAGGCCTTGCTGCTGCCCGCGGCGCGGGGGGCGAAGGCCAGGGCGACGTCCTCCACCACCAGCGGCGGCGAGCACACCAGGAGCTCCAGCAGGATCTTGAAACCGATGGGGCGGAACTCCCGCCCCTCCAGCAGCTCCCGGCGGCAGAGGAAGAAGCCGGCCAGGGGGTCGGTGGTGGCGCGGGCCTCGGTGAACAGCGCCCGGGCCAACGCCGCCGTCGCCCGGGATACCAGGCGGCGTCCGGTGTTGGCCAGGCCGGCCCGGCTGCCGCCCCGCACGTAGCGGCTGGCGACGACCAGGTCCGCTCCCCTGCGGGCCGCCGCCAGCATGGTCGGGATCCGCTCCGGCGGATGCTGCAGGTCCGCGTCCATCACGCAGACGTAGGTGCCGCGGGCGCGGCGCAGGCCCTCCACCACCGCGGTGCTGAGGCCGCCGGCGCGGTCGAGGGGGTCTCGGTGGTGGCAGTGCAGGCCCGGGTGCCGCCGCTGGGCCTGGCGCAGCAGGGTGACGGTGTCGTCGTCGCTGTCGTCGACGACCACCACCTCGCAGTCCAGCCCCGCCAGGGCGCCGTCGATCCGCTCCAGCAGCGACCGGACGTTGGCCGCCTCGTCGCGGGTGGGGATGACGAGGGACAGCTCGGGGGGCGCGGGGTTGGCGGTGGCGGAGTTCCCGATCGTCATGCCGCTGCGAGTGTAGGGGCGACTCCCCGCTCCGGGGGCGGGCGTGACCGCCCTGTCAGCGGCTGGCGACAGGGTCGTCGTCGACCAGGCGCTGCAGCGCCCGCCGCAGTGTCACGGCGTCGATCCGCCCCTCGGCCAGGACCCGGCCGCCGCTGCGCACCACCGGGATGCGGAGCCCGAACGCGGCCTGCAGGACGGGGTGCTGGCTGATGTCGCGCTCCCGCAGCGTCAGCCCCAGCTCGGCCACCGCCCCGGTCAGGACGGGGCGGATGCCGTCGCACAGATGGCAGCCGGGACGGCTCAGGAGCTCGACCGCGGGCGGGACGGGCATGGGGCCATGCTACAAAGGCGGTGGGCGCCGCGGCCGGGCCCGGCCGCGGCACCGGCTGGCGGTCTTGGTGCCGGCGGCGGCGAGCGACGGGGCGGCCGCCTTCCCCGTGGCCGCCGGCTGGCGGTGGCGCGTCCCGCGGTCAGGAGCCCGCCCAGAACAGGGTGGCCCCCGCCTGCCGCAGCTCCTGCACCGAGGCCACCCCCAGCAGCTGCATCGTGCGCAGGAGCTGCGCTTGCAACAGCCCGAGGACGTGCTCCACGCCCGGCTCGCCCGCGGCCATGAGGCCGTACAGGTAGGGGCGCCCCACCACGGCGCCGTCGGCGCCCAGGGCGATCGCCGCGGCGACGTCGCTGCCATGGCGGATCCCCGAGTCCACCAGCAGGCAGCACTGCTCGCCCACGGCCCCGCGCACCGCCGCCACGGTGTCGAGGGGGGTGACCACGCGGTCCAGCTGCCGGCCGCCGTGGTTGGACAGGTGCAGGCCGTCCACCCCCGCGTCCAGGGCCCGGCGGGCGTCCTCCGGGCCGATGACCCCCTTGAGCAGGAGGGGCCCGCGCCAGAGACCGCGGATCTTCTCGACGTCGGTCCAGGTGATGCCGGGGTCGAACTGGGAGGCCAGGTTCTGGACCGTCAGGTCGCCATCGGTCCCGGGGATCTCCCCGGTGTTGGCCAGGGTGATGGCCGGACTCCCCAGCATCTGGATCCAGTAGGCCGGCCGCAGGGCGATGTCCAGCAGGGTGCGCAAGGACAGCTGTGGCGGGATGGCCAGGCCGTTGCGCGCGTCCCGGACGCGGTTGCCGGGCACGACCGTGTCCACGGTGATCTCCAGCACCTGGTAGCCGGCCGCCGCCGCCCGCTCCACCAGGCCGAAGGTCAGCCGGCGGTTGCGCCAGATGTACAGCTGGAACCAGAGGTCGGGATGGCCGCTGGCCAGGAGGTCCTCGATGGAGGTGGTGGACACGGTGGAGAGCACGTAGGGCAGGCGATGACGGCCGGCGGCGCGGGCCACCGCGAGCTCGCCGTCGCGATGCATCATCCGGGTGTAGCCGGTGGGGCCCAGGATGATCGGCGCGGCCGCGCTGCGGCCGAACCACTGCGTCGTCGTGGTGGTGTCGGCCGCGCCGCGCAGGATCCGCGGCAGGTAGCGGCGCCGGGCGAAGGCCTGCAGGTTGTCGGCCAGGCTGCACTCCTGGTCGGCTCCGCCGTCGACGTAGTCGAACACCGGGCGCGGCAGCCGTCGTCGGGCCGCGCGGCGCAGGTCCTCGACATCGTGGCAGGCGGCCAGCAGTCGACGGGTCCGGTTCAATTCCAGCGGTCGGAGGCGCAGGAGCTCCCTGACGTCGCGGAGCTTCATCTGGGGGTCCCGAGGCGGCGCACGCGGGTGGGGCCAGACGCTGCGCGCCCGATTGGGGGCCGGGGCGCGTGGGGTTGGCCCGGGCTCGCGACCTGCCGGGGGGCCGGTCCAGTCCCCGACGTGGCCCCGGCCCGCCCGGGCCCCTTGGGGTCCGGGCCTCGGACCCCGCGGCCCACGTCAGACCTGCTCCCGGCTCGCGGGGCCGGCGCCGCCCGACGGCGGCCCGCCCAGACCGAAGAACGCCTCTCTGACGGCGGCGTCCCCCTCCAGCGCGTCCACCGTCCCCTCGAACCTGACGTGGCCCCCCTCCAATACGTAGACCCGGTCGGCGAGCTCCAGGAAGGCTACATTCTGCTCCGCCACCAGCAGCGCCAGGCCGCGCTCGCGGACCCGAGCCAGCTGGGCCACCACCTCCTTGACGTACCGGGGAGACAGGCCGGCGGACGGTTCGTCCATGATCAGCACCTGGGGCCGGCACATCAAGGCCTTGGCCACCGCCACCAGCTTGCGCTGGCCCCCGGAGAGGCTGCCCACCGCGTCGTGGCGGCGGCTCCGTACCTCAGGGAACAGCTCGTACATCTCGGCCATGACGGCGCGGAGGCTGGCCCGGGGCAGGGTGTAGGCGCCAAGGCGCAGGTTGTCCTCCACCGAGAGCGTGGGGAAGACGCCCTGCTCGGTCATGATGGCGGCCCCGCGCCGGACGCGCTGGTCCGCTCGGAGCCGGTCGATGCCGGCCCCATCGAGCCGGATCGATCCGGCTCGCAGGGGGAGCGAGCCCGAGATCGCCCTGAGGAGCGTGGTCTTGCCGGCCCCGTTCGCTCCCAGGAGCAGCACCCCCTCGGCGCGACCGACGTGCAGGGTCACGTCCCACAGGACCTGCATGCTGCCGTAGCCGGACCCCACGCCCTCCACGGAGAGCAGCGGAGCGGCGGCGGCGGCGGTGTCGCTAGCCACCGAGGAACACCCGCACCACCTCGGGGTCCTGGACGGCCTGGTCCAGATCGCCGCGGAAGATCTGCCGGCCGGCGTTGAGCACCACCACCGCCCGGGTGACCTTGGCCAGGAAGCCCATGAGGTGCTCGACCACCAGCAGGGCCATGCCCGCCTCCGCCAGCTGGCGCAGGATCCCCGCGGCCTGGTCCAGCTCCGCAGGAGACAGCCCGGCCCCCAGCTCGTCCACCAGCAGCACTCGTGGTCCGGTGGCCAGGGCCCGGGCCAGGTCCAGCCGCTTCTGCTGGGAGGCGTTGAGGCTGCCGGCGACTCTGCCCTGCAGCCCCGAGAGCCCGACCAGCTGGAGCAGGTCGCCCTCCGGGAGCGGCCGGTGCCCCGCGCTGGCCCCGGCGAGCCGCAGGTTCTCCTCCACCGTGAGCCCGCCCAGCGGCTTGGCGATCTGGAAGGTGCGGTTCATGCCGCTGCGCACCACCGTGTGCGGCGCGCCGCCGTGCACCGGGCGGCCGGCCAGGGTCACGGTCCCCCGGGTGGGCGGGTAGAGGCCCGACACCACGTTGATCAGGGTGGTCTTGCCCGAGCCGTTGGGGCCCACCAGGCCCACGACCTCGCCGGCGCCCAGGTCCAGGCCGACGCCGTCGAGGGCGCAGAACCGACCGAAGTTCTTGGTGAGGTCGGACACCAGGAGCAGCGGCTCAGCCATCCGGTCCGCCCACCCCCGGCAGCGCCTCCGGCCCCCGCCCCGGCGTGCGCCGCAGCCGGCGCCAGCGGGGGGCCAGGCGCTGGACCAGGCTCCCCAGGCCGCCGGGGAGGAACAGCACCAGGAGCACGATCAGGACGCCGTAGATGAGCTGGAAGTACTGGGGCTGGGAGATGCCGACGGCGTTGTAGACCCCGAAGAGGACGACCGCCCCCAGGGCGGGGCCCCAGGTGGTCCCCACCCCTCCGAAGAGGGCGAAGACGATGGCGAAGATGCTGATGGAGCTGTCGAAGACCGCGCCGGGGTAGAAGGTGGACGTGTACCAGGCGAAGGTGCCGCCCGCGGCCCCGGCCATCGCCGCCGACAGCAGCCAGGCCACCGTGCGCCGCTGGACCACGTTGATGCCGGCGAACTCCGCGCTGACGGCGTCCGACCGGATGGCCCGCAGGGCGAGGCCGAGGCGAGAGGTGCGCAGGTAGACCACGATCCCCATCGAGACCGCCACCAGGGCCACGGCGGCCACGAAGCTGGCGTTGGCGTTGTAGGCCGAGACCAGGTTGATCCCGTACGGCCCCTTGGTGACCGCGGCCAGGGACGGGTTCGAGATCACCTCGTAGAGGGCCTCGGCGGCAGCCAGGCTGGCGATGGCGAAGTAGACACCCTCCAGCCGCAGCAGGGGGAAGAGCAGGGCGGCCACGGCGACGGCGGCCAGGACCGCGAACAGCAGTCCCACCCCGGCGGGAACGTGCAGGTAGAGGACGGAGAGGGCGAGCCCGTAGGCCCCCGCCCCGAAGAAGCCCACATACCCGAAGGGGAGGTAGCCGGTGAAGCCGTAGATGACGTTGATGCCCTGGGCCAGCGCCAGGTACACCATCATCATCACCAGCTCCTGCTGGTTGGGGTAGAAGGCGTTGGCGACCACGAAGCCGGCGGCCGGCACCAGGACGGCGGCGGCGGTGGCCGGCCAGGGCCCCCACCGCCGCCCGTCGCCCCAGCCGGGGCGGGCGCCGCCGGGCAGCCGTCGCGGTGCCGCTGGGCTAGGCAAGACGGCGTGCCCGGGACAGGACTCCGGTGGGCCGGGTGAGCACCACCGCCAGCAGGAGCACGTAGGGCACCAGGGACGCCCAGTTGGGAAGGAAGGTCAGCGTGAGCTGGAAGGCCAGGCCCAGGACCAGGCCGCCCACGACCGTGCCCAGGGGGTTGCCCAGGCCGCCCACGACGATGACCGCGAAGCTCAGGATGGTGATCGACACCCCCTCGGTGGGCGTCACCCCGCCCAGCATGAAGACGGCCAGCGAGCCGGCGCCGACGGCCAGGGCCACCCCCACGCCGAAGGTCAGCGCCGAGACCATGCGCACGTTGATCCCCACGGCGGCGGCCTCGTCGGGGCTGGCCATCACCGCGCGGGTGGCCCGGCCCAGCCTGGTGCGGCCGAGGTAGGCGAAGAGGATCAGCAGCACCGGGACCGAGGCCGCGGCCACCACCACCCAGGTGACCGGATAGGCCTGGCCGAGGATCCCCACCGGGTGGCTGCCCAGGGCATTGGCGCTCACCGAGCGCTCGTTGCTGGTGAACCCGAAGGCGGCGATCGCCTCGATCACCTGGGAGATGCCGAAGAAGAGGACCAGGGACATCATCTCCGGGTCCTGGGCCCGGGCCAGCCGGGGCGCCACGCCCAGGTACAGGGCCCCGCCCACCAGGATGCACGGAACGACCGCCACCACGATGGCCAGCAGGGGGCTCCAGTGCCAGGCGTAGTACAGCTCGAAGGCCAGGTAGGAGCCCAGCATGACCAGGTCGCCGTGGGCCAGGTTGACGATCCGGAGCACCCCGAAGATGAGGTTCAGGCCCAGGGCCAAATAGGCGTAGAAGACCCCGAACAGCAGCCCGGCGACGATCGCGTACTCCAGTAGCATGCTTGGGAAAAAGTCTCCTTCCCCTCCCGCCCCACCGTGGCGGGGTCCCGGGACGCCCCGGAACCCCGCCACGGGCCGTCAGGGCGCTGGGTAGACGGCGCTGTGGGTCGCTGACGCGGGCGGGTAGACCATCTGGATCTTGGTCGTGCTGCCCGACGGGAACAACTGCGAGACCGGCAGCAGCTCGCCCACCTGGCCGCCCTGCGAGTCGATCTTGAAGCTGCCGTCGATGGTGTTGAGGGAGCCCGAGACCGAGGCCACGGCGTTGCGCAGGGCCAGCTGGCTGAGGCTGCTGGCGTGGCGGAGGGCGGCCTGGATCACCAGCCCGGTCTGGTAGCCGGCGATGTCCAGGAAGTTGACGCTGGCGGGATCGGTGGGGGCGAAGGCCTGCACGAAGGCGCTGGTGCCCAGTCCCTCATTGACCGTGTTGTAGGCCAGCTGGGGCGGGAAGCCGTAGGAGTAGGTGTAGCTCAGTCCCGCCTGGCCCACGTTGCTCTCCAGAAGCTGGTGCAGCTGGCCGGGGAAGGCGGTGAAGACCATGGGGAAGTGCACGCCGCTGGAGCGCAGGGCTTGCAGGAAGGCGATGTCGTTGGGCGGGTAGCCGAACTCCAGGACGGCCCCGGGATTGGTGGCCTTGATGCTCTGGATCAGGGTGCCGTAGCTGGCGGTCGCGCTGGGGACCGCCTGGTAGTAGACCGGGGTGACGCCGCCCGCCTTCAGCCCACTGTCCACCGTCGCCGCCTGGCTGGCGTCGAAGTCGTTGGAGTCGTAGAGGATCGCCACCTTGGAGATGTGCTGGGCGAGCAGGAACTGGACCAGGGGAGCGGGCCAGATCCCCGACGTCGGCAGGGCGGTGAGCACGATGTACTTGTTGCCGGGGGTGAAGAAGACGGTCCCCGTTCCGGTGGGGTCGAACAGCAGCTGGTGGTGCTCCTGGGCGATGGTGACCGCCGGGGCGGTGAGCACCGACCCGAAGTCCGACACCAGCACGTTGACCTTGTTCTGGGTGATCAGTTGCGTGTACAGGGTGGCGGCGGTGGTGGCTGAGCTCTGGTCGTTGTAGGTGACTAGCTTGACGTGGATGCGCTTGTGGTAGGCGCCGACGTAGACCCCGCCCTTGCTGTTCTCCTGGCTGATCCAGAACTTCAGCCCCGCCAGCTGGGGCTGCGAGGAGGTGGCGAAGGCGCCCGACCCGGAGTAGAGGGTGCCCACGGTGATGGCCCTGGGAGCCGTCGAGCTCGAGGAGGGCGAGGCTCCGCAGGCTGTCACCGAGAGCCCCAGGAGGCTCAGCCCGGCTGTCGCAACGAGATACCTGTTCACGACGCTCTCCTCATCAGTGCTCGCCCGTGCTGTGCGCCGGGTCCGTGGCCGTTGGCCACAGGCTGGACAGATACTATAAGCATCGGCTGGAGGCCGCCACCGTGGGGACACGGGTGCGCTGAATGGTGGGGACCCACGGGGTGAGCCCACCCCGAGCTGGGCCTCCTCCTGCTTCGCCCGACGGCTGCACGGGGCGTCAGCCGCCGGAGAGGAGCCGTCCAGCGAGGCGGCCGTCCCTGCCCACGCCGGCGCCGCGCCGGGCGGGCCCGGGCGCCGACGGGCCCCGTCGCACCCGCCACCGGTGGGCCCCTCTACTCGACCACGCCCCACTGCTCCAGGCGCCGCAGGAAGGCCCGGGTCCAGCCGGCGAAGACGAACCAGGCGCCGACCCAGACCAGGACCTCCAACCCCAGCCCGGGCAGGGTCGCCCGGGCCAGGGCGCTCCCGGCGAGGGCCAGGCCGGTGTAGAACCCGGCCCGCACCAGCACCACCACCGCGCAGCCGCTGACCGCGATGAAGAGCCAGCGGACGCCCTGGCGCTCGACCCGCAGCCCGCGGCGGATCTCCCGCGCCGTCACGGGCCGGGAGCGGTTCCGCCCCAGCCGGACCGCGGGCTCCGGCGGGGCGGTGCCCATGCGCCTCCACCCGAGCGCGACCAGCGCCGCGGCCGCGGCCACTGGCAGGCTTGTCTGCCAGGGGGCCCCCAGGCGCAGCAGCTCCTGCCAGCCGGAGAGGCTGATGCCGTTGGCCAGGGCCTGGTCGAAGTGCTCCTGCAGGCGGTAGGAGCCCCAGGCCACGGCGGCGCTGGTCGCGACCACCAGGATCGCGGCCCCAACCTGCGAGCGGCGCCGCCACCGGGAGAGGCCCAGGGCCGCCCAGAGCCCGGGCGGCCGGGGGGCGTTCGCCTCGGAGCGGGGCGACGGCTCAGTCGCCATGCCCGCGGAGTCTACGCCGGTGCCCGGCGCGGCGCTGGGCCCGGCGACGATCCGCCAGAATCGCTGCCATGAGTTCCCCGGCCCTGGTGGCTCGTCCGCGGCGCGTGCTCCTGCGCGTCATGACCTACAACCTGCTGGTCGGCGGCCGGGGGCGCTGGCCGGCCATCACCCAGCTGGTGGCCCAGGCCCGGCCGGACCTCCTGGCGCTGCAGGAGGCGGACGACCTCCCGGCCGTCCAGCGGCTGGCCGACGAGCTGGGCTATCAGTGCGTGCCCGGCTCGGCCAACATGCCCCGCCACCAGGCCGTCCTCACCCGCTGGTCGGTCCAGCGCCGGATCAACCACCGCGAGCGGGCCATCTTCCTGCGCAACTCCCTGGAGCTCGAGGTGGCGACTCCGGCGGGGGCCGCGGTCCCCGCGATCCGCCTCCACACGGTGCACCTGCCCGCGGCCTTCCAACGCCGCGGGCGGGGCGAACCCGACCGGCTGCGGGAACTGGCCGCGGTCCTCCGGCACGCCGGCCGCGACCCCGACACCCCGCACCTGATCTGCGGGGACTTCAACGCGGTGGCTCCCGGGGACCCGGTGGCGGCGACGGCCTTCTTCGGGCGCCTGGGTCAGCTGCACCGCACCGGGGAGCTCGATCTGGCCGGCGCGGTCCGGTCCCCCCCGGGCCTGCTCCAGCGGCTCTACCGGGGGGACGGAGGGGGCCAGGGCCCGGTGGGGGACGAGACGGACCCCGAGTGGCCGGGAGGCGAGCCTCTGCCGCCGGAGCTGCGCCCGGGCCTGCCGCGACTCCCGTGGGCCCTGCCCGCCCTCCTGGAGGCCCTGCCCCGCGGCCCTGTGACCGACGCGGTCCTCGGCAGCTTCCTGCCCCGGGCTGCCGTCCAGAGCCTGCTCGACCGGGGCTACGCCGACTGCCGGCCCCGGACGCGCTCGGGGGCTCCGGCCTTCACCTGCCCGACCTACGGGCCCGCGGTGCGCATCGACTACATCTTCGCCTCGCCCTGGCTCGCGGGCCGGCGGCGCCGGGCGGCGGTGGTCGGGCTGGAGGGCCGCCACGCCCGCCTGGCCCGCCAGGCCAGCGACCACTTCCCCGTCCTGGCGGAGTTCGACCTGACGGCCCACGCCAGGGCCGCGGGCTGACCGGGCCGGGGCGCTGGCCCGTTCGGACGGCGGGGGGGCCGCTTGGGCCCTCCGTATACTCGGCCGATGGCCAAGGACGCGGACGGGACTTCGATTCCGACCGCCGCCTTCGCCCTCCTGGGCGGCTCGGGCATCGCCGCCAGCGGAGCCCCCGAGCGCGACCCGCGAGTCACGCGCGTGGACCAGGACCTGGTCTTCGCGACCCCCTTCGGCCCGGCCCCGGCGATCGACCGGCTGGTCCTGCGCAGCGACGACCCGGTGGGGGAGCGCACCATCCTCGCCGCCCGCCTGCACGCCGTCCTCCAGCAGCGGGACCGACCGCGGACGGTGCTGGCCCTCTTCTGGGTGCTGCAGCGGGCCGAGGTGCGTCGCATCGTCGCCGAGGCCGGGGCCGGCAGCATCACCCAGCACTTCCACCCCCGCGACCTGATCGTGCCCCACGACTTCATCGACTTCACCCCCCAGGTGAACGGCCAACTGGACCCGGACGCGGTGCTGGTGATGCGCGAGCCCTTCTGCCCTGAGATCCGCGAGGTGCTGTGGCAGCGGGCCCGCCGCTTCGCCGCCGAGAAGGCCACCCGGGTCTTCAACCGGGCGGTGTACGTGGCGGTCCAGGGACCCCGCTTCGAGACGGCGGCCGAGGTCGCGGCCCTGGCCCGGCTGGGCGGGGACGTCATCGGCCAGGCGCTGGCTCCCGAGGTGGGACTGGCCCGGGAGATCGGGGCCTGCTACGGGGTGGTGCAGATGGTCCTGAACTACGCCGAGGGGGTCCGGCCGGAGTGGGACTTCGACCTCCTGCGGGAGATCGTTCGAGAGGGGGCCGAGGAGCTGGGACCCGTAGCCCTGGACGCGCTGGAGTCCCTGTCGGTGGAGCCCGGCTGCCTGTGCCGCAGCTACTGCAAGCGGTCCCGTCCGGACGAGGCCGCGGTCGCCGACACCGCATGACGGCCGGGTCCGGGCGGTCCGGCGACCCGGCGCCCGCCGCGGGCTCGGCGGACCAGCCCACCCTGCCCACCCCCGGTCGTCCGGAGGCGGATGCGGTCCAGGAGATGTTCGCCGGGATCGCCGGGCGGTATGACCTGCTCAACGCCATCCTCAGCCTGGGGGCCGACCGGTCCTGGCGCCGGCGGGCCGCCCGCCTCACCGGGGTCGGGCGCGGCGCCGCGGTGGTGGACGTCTGCACCGGCACTGGCGCCCTGGCCGCGGCGCTTCGCCGGCGGGTGGGCCCCACCGGGCGGGTCACCGGGGTGGACTTCACCCCGGCCATGCTGGAGGAGGCCCGCCGCCGGGTCCCCGGAGTGGCGTTCGTGGCGGGCGACGCCCGGGCCCTGCCCCTGCCCAGCGCCAGCCAGGACGCTGCCACGATGGCCTTCGGGCTGCGCAACATCGACCAGCCGGTTGCGGCCCTGGCGGAGCTGCACCGGGTGGTGCGCCCGGGCTGCCGGGTGGTGGTCCTGGAGTTCACCCAGGTGCGGCTGCCGCTGGTGCGGGGGGTGATCACCTGGTACCTGGAGCACGTGCTGGGCCGGGTGGCAGGCCTGCTCCTGCCCCGGGCCGAGGCCTACGACTACCTGGCGGCCTCGATCAGCGCCTTCCCGCGGGCCGAGATCGTCACCGGCTGGCTGCGGGCCGCCGGCTTCCGCAAGGTGCGGGTGGTGCGCATGACGGGGGGCATCGTCGCCTGCCACGTGGCCCGCCGCCCCCCGGCCGGGCCCGGCTGAGCCGGGGGGCGGCGGGCTGGCCGCCTGCCGCGGCCTCAGGGGAGGAGCGGTGGCGGCGGGTAGTAGCGGAAGACGACGTCCGCGACGCAGCCGGGCTTGGAGCGACCCTCGATCTCGAAGGTGCCGCGGAAGACCGTCTGCACCGCTCCCTCCGGCAGATCCTCGACGGCGGCCACCTGGACCCGCAGCCGGACCCGGGCCCCCACCGGCACCGGGGCCGGGAAGCGCACCCGGTTGCAGCCGTAGTTGATCCCCATCCCGCTGGCCCGCACCTGCACCAGCTCCTGCAGCAGCAGGGGGAAGAGCGAGAGGGTGAAGAAGCCGTGGGCGATGGTGCCGCCGAAGGGCCCCTGTGCGGCTCGGGCCCGGTCGACGTGGATCCACTGCTGGTCGCCGGTGGCGTCGGCGAAGCCGTCGACCGCCGCCTGCTCGATCGGGTGCCAGTCGCTCACCCCCAGCTCCTGCCCGGCGGCGGCGCGCAACGCCTCCACGGTCTCGATCATGCCGCACTCTCCCTGGCCGGCCCGGCGGCGCCGCGGTGCGGGCCGCGGGCGCGCTGGCGGTAGGGTACAGTGACGCGGGGCCGGGGTGAACGGGGTCGCGGACGCGGCGCGGGAGGATGGAGCTGAGCGCCATGCCTGACGGCACGGGCGGAGGAGGGCGACCGGTCCGCACCCTGGTGGTCCGGCCCCCGGCCCTGGAGCGGGCCCTGGCCCCCTGGCTGGCCTTCCTGGAGGCCAGCGGACAGGTGGCGGTCACCGTCACCGCGGACCTGGACCGGCTCACCGAGCTGGCCGGCATCGACGTGGTGGTGGCCCACACCACCGAGGGACCCCTGGGGCTGGAGCAGGAGGCGGGCCTCTGCGACTTCGTGGAGCGGGGCGGCGGCTTCGTGGGGCTGCACGGGACGACCCAGGCCTGGTCGGCCAGCCCCCGCTACCTGGCGCTGGTGGGCTGCCCCCCCAACGGCCGCTTCGTCGACTCGGAGCTGCGCACCCGGGTGCGCAACCCCGACCATCCCCTCACGCGCGGGCTGGTCGGCCCCCTGGCCCTCCGGGAGGCCGCCTACGGCCTGGCGGGGGTCGACCCCGACTGCGAGGTCCTCCTGGAGACCGACTGGCAGTACCGGTCGGTCCCGGTGGCCTACGTGCGGGCCGCCGGCCGGGGCCGCATCTTCTACTGCGGCGCCGGCGGGCGGGCCGCGACCCTGCGGGAGCCGACGCTGCAGCGGCTGCTCTACCGGGCCGTCCGCTACACGGCCGGCCGGGAGACGGGGGGGGAGGTCGCGGTCGGGCTGCTGGGCACGGGGGCCATCGCGGCCGAGCACGCGGCGGCGATCGCCGCCGTCCCGGGGCTGCGCCTGGGCGCGGTCTGCGACCGCAGCCCGGAGCGGCTGGCCGCCGCTAGGGCCCTGGCGCCGGCGGCGGCGGGCCACGCCGACGCCGCCGACCTGCTGGCCGACGCGGCGGTGGACCTGGTGGTGGTGTCCACGCCCCCCAGCACCCACGCCGAGCTGACCCTGCGGGCGCTGGCAGCCGGCAAGCACGTGGTGGTGGAGAAGCCCCTCTGCCTGACCACGGCCGAGGCCGACCGCCTGATCGCCGCCGCCACCGCCGCCCAGCGCACGCTCACCGTGTACCAGAGCCGGCGCTGGGACCCGGACTTCCTCGCCATCCGCCGGGTGGTGGCCGAGGGCCGGCTGGGGGACCTGTTCCACGCCGAGACCTTCGTGGGGGGGTTCGGCCACCCCTGCAGCTACTGGCACTCCCACCAAGCAGTCTCCGGCGGGGTCGTCTACGACTGGGGCTCGCACTACATCGACTGGCTCCTGGAGCTCTTCCCGGGGCGGGTGGTGGGGGTCAGCGCCTGGCGCCAGAAGCGGCTCTGGCACGACGTGACCAACGACGACCAGGTCCGCGTCCTCATGACCTTCGACGACGGGGCCCAGGCCGAGTTCCTCCACTCCGACATCGCCGCCGCCCGCAAGCCCAAGTGGTACCTGCTGGGCACCGCCGGGGCGGTCGTTGGCCACTGGCGCGAGCCCAGCCGCTTCGTGCCCACCGCGGTGGGGACCGCGGTCGAGGAGCGCTGGCTCCCCACCGACGCCCCGGCCGAGGTGCACGTCCTCACCCCCGACGGCGAGGGCGGCGCCCACGACCAGCGCCTGTCGCTGCCGCGCCCGCTGCCCCAGCCCTTCTACCGCAACCTGGCCGGGCACCTGCTGGCCGGCGAGCCGCTGGCGGTCCCCCCGGCGGCGGCCCGCCGCAACATCGTGGTGATGGAGGCGGCGACGCGCTCGGCGCTGGACGGCGGCCGGCCGGTCGCGGTGGACGTCTGAGCCCCGCCGCCCGCGCCGGCGGGCCGCCGCCGGCCCCCCCG
>JAKABB010000150.1 GCA_021802045.1 bacterium | reverse complement strand
GCCGGCCTGGGCGCCAGCTGTACGGGCGCCGCACCTCAACTGCCGGCCGCGGCCGGCCCTGGTCCGCCCTTCAGGAGCCGTCCGCTGGGCCGTTCCGGCACCCCGATCAACCGGCCCAGGAGGCAGGGCGCCCCGCCCCCCGCCAAGAGCCGGCGCAGATCCGCCGACTGGTCAGGAGGGTTCGGGCTCAGACCGCGGTCGCGGCGTGCCTCAGGGCGCCCACCTCGGCAGCCACGATCTCAGCCGCCTGGTCCACGTCGGCGGTGGTGGTCGACCGCCCCAGGGTCATCCTCAGGTGCCCCATCGCCAGCTCCGGATCCATGCCCATGGCCAGCAGGACGTGCGAGGGGGCCAGCGACCCACTGGTGCATGCGGAGCCGGCGGAGGCGCACAGACCCGACCGGTCCAGCCGCAGGAGCAGCAGCTCCCCCTCGACCCCGGGGAAGGTCATGGTGCAGAAGTTGGGCAGCCTCCGCGGCGGCGGCGCCCCGGTGGGCCGGGCGTCCGGGACCCGCTCCTGGATCGCCTCCTGGAGGCGGCGCGACAGCTCCGCCAGGCGGGCGGTCTCGGACTCCCGCTCCAGCTCCGCCAGCTCGGCGGCCACCCCCATCCCGACTATCCCCGGGACGTTCTCGGTGCCGGAGCGCCGGGTGCGCTCCTGGCCGCCACCGGTCACCTGGGGGGAGAGCTGGGTCCCCTGGCGGATGTAGAGGGCACCCACACCCTTGGGCCCGTACACCTTGTGAGCCGACACCGTGAGCAGATCCACCCCCAGCTCATCGACCGAGACGCTGAGCTTGCCCAGGGCCTGGGTGGCGTCGGTGTGGAAGAGTGCCCTGGAGTTCTCCCGCACGACCCGTACCAGCTCGGCCACCGGCTGCACCGTCCCGACCTCGTTGTTGGCCAGCATCACCGACACCAGCAGGGTGTCCTCGCGGAGCGCCGACCGCAGGAGCTCCGGGTCGACCAGGCCCTGGCCGTCCACCGCCAGCTCGGTCACTGAGACCCCCTGGGCCCCCAGCGCCCGGGCCGTCTCCAGCACCGCCTCGTGCTCCACCGCCGAGACGACGACGTGCCCCGGGCCCCGATGGGCCCCGACCACCCCGCGCAGGGCGAGGTTGTCGGCCTCGCTGCCGCCCCCGGTGAACACGATCTCGCGGGCCCGGCAGCCCAGGACTCCGGCCAGCCGGTCGCGGGCCTCGTCGACCAGCGCCCGCGCCGCCCGGCCCGCGGCATGCACGCTGGAGGGGTTGCCGTATGCCCAGTCCAGCGGCGCCGCCATCGCCTCCCGCACCTCGGGGCGGACCGGGGTCGTGGCCGCGTGATCCAGGTAGATCACCGGCTTTGGGAAGCCGCCCTCAGGAGTCGCGCCCACGGTCCGGCTCCAGCAGCGCTGTGAGCGGTCCGCGGTACCCCACCAGGGCGCGGTGAACCTCCAGCAGGTCGTCGGTCGTGATCGGGGGCAGCTCGGCGGCCCGGGTCGGATCGACCTCCGATTCCACCGTGTCGCCGCCCTGCACCTCCAGCGCCACCACGAACGCCATGGTGCACTTCCGGCAGGTCACCTCGATCGTGTACTGGTGGCCGCGGTGGGTGAGCTGGCGCATCCGGCAGTCGGCCAGGGAGCGGTGGCAGACCGGGCAGCGATAGTCGCCCGCATGTTGACGAAGCAGCGTGAGTATGTCCATTGCGATACCTGACTCTGAGTATAAGTGCGGTCCGGCGGGAGCCCGGTCTTGGCAGTTGCTCAGGCGATCCGGCGCAGCACCTCGTCGGTGAACTCCTCGGTCCTGGCCATCCCCCCCAGGTCGGCGGTTCTGGTCCCGTCGCCGCAGACGCCCAGGGTCGCCTCCCGCACCATCCGGCCGCAGGCGGCGAGCTCGGCCGTAGGCGCCTGCTCCAGGAGCGCCGCCACCGCCAGGATCATCGACATGGGGTTGGCGATGTGGCGCCCCTCCAGGGCGGGGGCGGTGCCGTGCGGGGCCTCCGCCATCACCACGCTCTGGCGCCCGTCCTCCTCGAACCCGATCATCAGCGACTCGCTCCCCGCCAGGGTCCCGTAGAGGGCGAGCACCATGTCCGAGAGCAGGTCCCCGTCCCGATTGAGGGTGGGGATGACCAGGGCGTCGTCCCTGGTCAGGATCAGAGCGAAGGTGGCATCGATGAGCTGAGGCTCGTAGCCGACCTCCGGATGGCGCCGGGCGGCCCGGTCCATCTCCTCCTTCAGCATCCCCTCGTAGACCGGCGAGACCGTGTACTTCGGTCCCCCGAAGACCCTGGCCCCGGTCCTCTCGGCGTAGCCGAAGGCGTACTCGGCCACCCGGCGGCAGCGCTCCCTGGTTATCTTGGTGGTCCGGAAGGCCACCTCGTCCCCGCCTTCGCCCTCCCGCCACTCCCGCGCCCCGTAGGCGTCGTCGACCGCCATCCGCACCACCGTGATCGGGGCGTGGACCCCGCCCAGGGGCGCCACCCCGGGGATGCGCCGCCCGGTGCGGACGATCACGTCGCCGCCCACCTCGGCCCGCAGGATCGCGTTGGGGCTGCCCACATCGCCGGCGCGCTCCGGGGTCACCGTGGCCGCCTTCAGCCCCAGGCCGCTGCGGCGCATGCGCCGGGCCGCCTCATGCACCACCTCGTTGTCGGACTCGCGGCGCCGCTCCAGGCTCAGGTCGCAGTGCTCGAGCTGGACCCGGCTTCCGATCCGGGGCGACTCCAGGATCCGCAGCGCCTCCTTGAGCAGCTCCTCCCCGGTCTGGTCCCCGTGGAGGACGGTGATGGTGCAGAGCGAGCCGGTCACTACCAGGAGGAGACCCGGCGGAACGACTCCGCGTACTCGAACCCGTGCGCCCGGCCCGCCTCCGCCAACCTGGCGGTCACCCTCTCGGCGGGATCCTGGCGGTGCTGGCTGCGGTGGCAGCGCAGCGCCTCGAGCTTCCGTTCCAGGGTGGCGGTGACGTCCACGAAATGATCGGGGTCAGGGGTGCCGGTGATCAGCACCTCGCGCACCACGTGTGGCTCCAGCCCCTCCTGGAGCAGCTCGGGGAAGGCGTAGGGGTTGCGGGCGAACGGGTAAACCGCCTCGATCGCGGCCTGCCCGGCCGCCAGGTGGTCGGGGTGATTGCCGCCCAGGTTGCCGTAGTGGCGGACGGCGTTCTGGCAGACGACCAGGTCGGGCCGGTACCGGCGGATCTGGCGGGTGAGGTCACGGCGGAGGCCGAGGTCCGCCACCAGGCTCCCGTCGGGATGCCCGAGGAAGGTGACCTCGCTGACCCCCAGCACCCGGGCCGCCTCGAGCTGTTCCTTCTCCCTGATCCCCTTCAGCTGGGAGGCCGGAACGGCCGGGTCCGCCGACCCCTGGGCGCCGTCGGTGCAGATCACGTAGTCGACCCGGATCCCCCGCCCGGTCCAGCCGGCGACGGTGCCGGCGCTGCCGAACTCCGCGTCGTCGGGGTGGGCCACGATCACCAGGGCGCGCTCGAAGTTCTCCAGATCCAGCTCGCTCATGTCTGCAGTTCAGGATACGAGGTCGCCACCTGGCTCCTGGGCGGCAGTGCGCGGGCTGGGAGCCTCAAGCGGAGGAGGCAGCCCTGACCGGCGCTCCCGGCCCGAGCGGGCCGTGGGATGGGCACGCCGGGTCAGCACCACCACATCATGTGGTGCTGCTACGGGTTGAGATACACTGCCCCTGGTGTCTGTCCGGGAAGCGCGCCCCATCTCTGCGGTCTCCACCGAGACTCGGGCCGAGATCCTTTCCCTGCGCGCCTCCGGATTCCCCCCCAAGGCGATCGCCCGTCGCCTGGGGCTCGCCCCGCACGTGGTCGCCGAGACCGTGCGGGCGGAGGCTGCGAAGAGACCCCAACCGGCAGGACCGGAGCCGCGGTGCTGGGTCAGCGCCGGCTGGAGCGGCTCCGTGGAGGCGCCGCCCGACTGCGGATGGGCGGACGCCGGCGGAAGACCCGCCGACCCCGCCCTCCCGAGCCTGGTGCAGGTGGCCGTCTTCGGGCCCCATCGCGATCCGCAGAAGCTCTGGTTCTGCGGCTACCTGCTGGACGTGCACTGCCTGGGCGTGAAGGACGCCATGGGGCCGCGGGTGATCCCGAAGACGACGATGGAGGACCTGATCAAGCGCTACTTCTCCGCCTTCAGCGCCCCGCCGGTGCCGGCTCCCGTAGAGCTGGTTCGCGAGCTCGTCTTCGGGGCGGTCCGGTACGCGGGCGGCCTGGGCTTCTCGCCGCACCCGGACTTCCGCCGCGCCTCCTGCTTGCTCGGCGAGCCGCCCGGCGAGATCTCTCTCAAGTTCGGGTGGCACGGGCGACCGTTCTACGTCTCCGGCCCTTACGACCACCCCGAGGCGGTGCTGCGCACCCTGCGGACCACCGTGGGCGAGGGGAACTTCTCCTTCTGCGTCGGGGCTTCCCCCGACAGCACCTTCTGGGACGACTGAAGCCGGCCGGCTCCCCCCGGGCCATGAGACCGGCGCCAGCGTCAGGTCGGGGCCGTCAGTGGAAAAGCCACGGCAGCTTGAGCCGCAGCCCCCCCTCCTTGAGGGCGTCGATGACGTCATCGGCCAGCACCCGGCCCAG
>JAKABB010000149.1 GCA_021802045.1 bacterium | reverse complement strand
CCACCCGGCGGCCGCCGGGCCGACGCCGCGCGGAGCCGGCCCGCCGGAGCTCGAGGGAGACGCCACCTGTGACTCGCGATCTCGACCGCCCGCGCCGGCCTCGCCGGAGCCGGTCGGGCCGCTGGCGACTGATGGCTCTGGCGGGCGCGGTGCTGGCCAGCGCCTGCGGTCCCCTGCCGACCCGGCACCGCGGCGCGGGGCCCACGGACCCTCCTGCGGCCCGCACCGCCGCGCCCTCGCACGCGCCGTCGCCGAGCCCGACCCCCTTGCCCATCTTCAGCGGTCCGGCTCTCAGCGGGCCCCACCTCCAGCCGGGCTCGAATCCCTCGGTGCTGCCGGGCCCGATCCTGATCGCCGACAACTTCAACAACCGTCTCCTCCTGGTCAGCCCGCACGGGCGGATTCTGTGGGCGTTTCCACAGCCGGGCGCCCTGGCGCCGGGCCAGACCTTCATCGGTCCCGACGACGCCTTCTTCAGCCCCGGCGGCCGGCAGATCGTGGTCACCGAGGAGAGCAACTCCGTCGTCAGCATCGTCAACCCGGCCGTCGGCCGGATCGCCTACCGCTATGGCACGCCGGGCGTCCCCGGAGCGGGTCCCAACCAGCTCTCCAATCCCGACGACGCCATGATGCTGCCCAACCACGACCTGCTCATGGCCGACATCAAGAACTGCCGGCTGCTGCTGGTGGCCCCCGGCGCGCACGTCCCGGCCCGGATCTACGGCCAGACCACGCCGTACTGCTACCACGCGCCCCCCCAGCGCTGGGGCAGCCCCAACGGCGTCTTCCCGATGCGCAACGGCAACTACCTGGTCACGGAGATCAACGGCGACTGGGTCGACGAGATGAACCTCGCCGGTCAGGTGATCCGCTCCTGGCATCCACCCGGCGTTAGGTACCCCTCGGACACCAACCAGGTGCGGCCGGGGGTGTACCTGGTGGCCGACTACTCCTCCCCCGGCCAGATCGAGATGTTCAACCGCCAGGGCGTGCTCCTGTGGCGCTACCGGCCGCTGGGGGCCCAGAGCCTCAACCACCCGTCCATCGCCCTGCCGCTGCCCAATGGGGACATCCTGGCCACCGACGACCGCAATGACCGGGTGATCGTGATCGATCCCCGCACCCACCGCATCGTCTGGCAGTACGGGGTGACCGGGGTCCCCGGCAGCGCCCCGGGCTACCTGAACAACCCCGACGGGGTGGACCTGGCGCCCCCCTACTCCCTGGACATGGTCCACGCCGCCACCATGGGGCTGCCGCCCCCGTGACCACTCCGCCGCCCGCCGGCCGGGTACTCTGGCTGCCAGCGGATCCGCACCGGAGGGACACGCATGAGCCTGGGCTGGGGCATCATCGGGATCGGCCGCACGGCCGACCTGCGGATGGCGCCGGCGATCATCGCCGACCCCGGCAGCGTCCTGGCGGGCGTGGTCAGCCGGGACCAGGGACGGGCCGAGGCGTTTGCCGCCCGCCACGGTGCCGGCCAGGCCACCACCAGCTACGAGGCGCTGCTCGCCAACCCCGCCGTCGACGCGGTCCTGATCACCTCGCCCAACGCCCTCCATCCCGGCCAGGTCGTGCGGGCGGCCGCGGCCGGCAAGCACGTGCTCTGCGACAAGCCGCTGGCCACCGAGGCCGCGCCGGCAGTCGCGGCCGTCGACGCCTGCCGACGCTTCGGGGTCCGCCTGGGGATCGTCTTCCAGACCCGGCACCACCCGGTCTTCGCGGAGCTGCGCCGCCGGCTCCAGGCCGGGGAGATCGGCCCGCTGCGCCTCTTGGAGGTTCACGCCAGCGTCGGGGTTTCGCCCCTGCGCAGCTGGCGCACGGACCCGGCCCTGGCCGGGCTCGGGGTGGTCAACAACGTCGGGGTGCATGCCCTGGACCTGGTCCGCTTCCTCACCGGGGCGGAGTTCGGGGCACTGGCGGCGGTCCTCGGCCCCGGTCCCGACGACCCGCTGGAGACGACCGCCCAGGTGGTCGGCCGCCTCTCCGACGGCGCGGCCGTCGCCGTCACCGTCAGCCAGGCCCTCCCGGAGATGCCCAGCGCGGTGGCGGCCCACGGGGACGGCGGCAGCCTCGCGGTCGCCAGCCCCGGACGCCTGTGGGAGGGCCCCCTGGCGGTCTCGGGGGGCGGCTCCCGCGCGGCGGCCCCGGTGGCGGCGCCCGACGCCTACCAGCTGGTGATCGAGGACTTCCGCCGCGCGGTCGAGACCGGCGGGGAGCCGCTGGCCAGCGGCGCGGACGGCCTGCGCAGCCTGGAGGTGACCACCGCCATCGCCCGCTCGGCTCGCCAGGCGGGGCTGGTGCCGGTGCTCCCGATCGACGCCCGCGCCCCCCTGTGAGCTCGGAGCCGCCCCGGCCGCTGGCCGCCGGTCGGAAAGGCTGGGAGTACGACGCCGCCTTCGCGGAGCGCGCCCGTCAGGGCGTGGCCGTCCACGGCGAGGCCGACTTCGTCGAAGGGCTCGGGGTCCACACCGTGCTCGACGCCGGCTGTGGCACCGGCCGGGTGGCGATCGAGCTGGCCCGCCGGGGGCTGGCGGTGGTGGGTGTCGACCGGGACCCGGTGATGCTCGAGGTGGCGCGGGCCAAGGCCCCCGGCCTGGAGTGGGTCGAGGCCGACCTGGCGGGGCTGGTGCTCCCGGACGCCCGCGACCCGGAGCGGCCCCGGGCCTTCGACGCGGTCGTCATGGCCGGCAACGTCATGATCTTCGTCGACCCCGGCAGCGAGGGCGCGGTGGTGGCGGCCCTGGCCCGCCACCTGGGCCCGGGCGGGCGGCTGGTCGCCGGCTTCCAGCTGCTGCCGGGGCGGCTGGATCTGGGCCGGTACGACGCCGCGGTGGCCGCCGCCGGCCTGGCCCTGGTCGAGCGCCACGCCACCTGGGACCGGCGTCCGTGGACATCCGGCGGGGACTACGCGGTCTCGGTCCACCGCCGCCCGGGCTGACCGCCCAGCGCGGTCGCCGCTACTCGGCTGTCGGCAGGTGCAGGTACATCGACTGGATGCCGACCCGCCCGGGCCCGGTGAAGCGGTTGAAGACCAGCCGGCCGGTGCCGCCGAACAGGCCGGTGCGCAGCCCGTACACCGTGGGCGACATCCGCACCCCGGCGTCCATGTAGATCCAGCCACCGGGCTCGACGTCGATCTGCTCCCCCGGCCCCAGGACCTTCTCGAAGACGTTGCCGTAGCCGTGCAGCCAGACCACGCCGTCCCCGGCGTCGGCCTCGAAGCGGTCCAGGAAGAACCCGTTGCCGCCGAACAGGTTGTTGCTGAGCCCGCGGATGCGGCTGGGGGTGAACTTCATGGAGCCGGTGGCCGCCAGGAACTGGTGCTCGCGGACCAGCACCGCCGTGCGGTGGGGGAGGTGGAGCGGGAAGACGTGCCCGGGGGCGTCACGGGAGAAGGCGATCTCGCCGGGCCCCCGGGCCTGGGTCATGAAGACCGGCATGCGGGCGGCCAGGCGCCGGAAGGCGCCGCGCATGGGCCGCAGGGTGATGTCCAGCCCGGGGTCCTTCCAGAGGACCACGTGGTGCTCGAAGAAGACCGGCATCGACCCGTCGAGGGCGCAGTGCAGCAGGGGCACCAGCTCCCCCTCGATGCGGTAGGCGACGCCCGGCGCCTGGCCGTCCTCGACCTGGGTCGGAAGGAGCGTGGGCGATGCCGACATCAGGGGTCCTCCACGGCCGGCGGCCCGCCTCCCGGGCCCGGCGGTCGCACTCTACCGGTTCGGTCCGCCGCCGCTGGGGCCCCGGGTGCCAGCCCCTACAGCTGGATGCTGGGCAGGCCGCCGGCCGTGACCGTGAAGTGGGCCCACATCCCCGCCGCCTCGTGCCCGGGCACCAGGCAGGCGATGCGGTAGGCCCCGGGAGCCCCGGTGGTGAAGCTGAAGGTGGCGCTGCCGCCGGGGCTGACCCCGGTGGTGGGGTTGGGCACGGCGGCCCCGGGGAAGACCGGGGTGGTGCCGGTGGCCGTGACGATGGCCGCCGAGTGGGGCAGGCTGGTGGCGTCGTTGCGGAAGCGCACCACCACGTGCCACCCCTGGGGCACCGTCACCGCGAGGGCGCCCTTGGTCTGCCCGTCGTAGTTGAGGCCGTAGTCGAGGTTCTGGTAGCCCGCCGCCAGCTGCAGGGTCACGGTCCGGGTGGCCGGGTCGTACTGCATCCATCGGTCGAGGCGGACCACCGACGCCGTGGGGCTGGGCTTAGGCGTCGGGGTGGGCGTGGCGGTGGCGGTGGCGGTGGCGGTGGTCTGGGGGCTGGGCCGGGGGGGCGCCGGGGTGGCGAAGGCGGCGGTGGCGCTCATGATCCCGTCCACGGGCACCAGGATCGCCGGCCGCGCGACCGCCTGCCCATCGACCACCCAGTTGGTGAAGGGTCGGCCGCGGGAGTGGCTCCCGCCGACCCGCAGGGCGACGCGGGTCCCGCAGGCCACCAGCACGGTGTTGGTGCCGCGGCGCAGGGTCTGGGACGCGGAGCCGTGACGGGCGGTGACGGTGGCCAGCGGGCGGCTGCCGGGCGTCCCGCCGGCGGTGGGGATGTAGACGGTGAGGGAGCAGCCGACCCCGGTGGTCGGCGACGGGCTGGGCGCCGCGCCGGCGCTCAGCGCCAGCGCCGCCGCGCACACCAGCAGCCCCGCGGCGGCGGCGGGGCCGGCCCTGCGGGCGCC
>JAKABB010000148.1 GCA_021802045.1 bacterium | reverse complement strand
GGCGCTGCGCGGCGCCGGCCTCGCCGTGGACGCCGCCCAGGAGGCGCTGGCCCAGCTGCGGGCCGAGGTCGGACTGGCCCCCGACGCCCCCCTCCAGCCGATCGTGGAGCGCTCCCGGGCGGCGGCCGGGCAGCGGGAGCAGATCCACCAGCTGGAGCAGGGCCTGCTGGACCGGGGCGCGGGGAGCACCGTCGAGGCGATGCGGGCCGAGGTGGCGGAGCTGGGCCTGGACGGGGACGAGCTGGCGGTGGCCCTGGCGGCGGCCGCGGAGGAGGTCACCGCCCTGGAGGCCGCCCTCGACGAGGCCAATCGCCGTCAGGGCCAGGCGGCGACGGAGCTGGGCGCCGTCACCGCGGCCGGCACCGCCGCCGACCACGAGCAGGACGCCCAGGCGGAGCTGGCCCGGGCCGCGGCCCACGCCGCCGAGTACGCCCGCACCGCGGTGGCCGCCGCCGTGCTGCGGGCGGTGATCGCCGACTACGGCGAGCGCCACCGGGGCCCGATGCTGGACCGGGCCGGCGAGCTCTTCGCCCGCCTCAGCGCCGGGGCGTTCACCCAGCTGGTCCCCGAGGGGCTGGGCAGCCGGCCGGTCCTGCTGGCGCAGCGGCGCAACGGCGAGCGCCGGGCCACCGCCGAGCTGAGCGACGGGGCCCGCGACCAGCTGTACCTGGCCCTCCGCCTGGCCGGGATCGAGTACCAGCTGGAGAACCTGGAGCAGCCGCTGCCGGTCGTCTTCGACGACGTCCTGGTCAACTTCGACGACCAGCGCGCGGCGGCGGCGCTGGGCCTCCTGGCCGAGCTGGGCCAGCGGACCCAGGTCCTGCTCTTCACCCATCACGAGCGGGTGGTCGAGTCGGCCCAGGCGGTCCTGCCCCCCGACCGCCTCTTCGTCCTGCGGGTCGCGGCCCGGGACCACGACCAGCCGGCGATCGCCGCCGGGGGGGTGGAGGAGTTGCCCCCCGGGGCCCCGTCGGGGCGCGGCGACGCTGACCGCGCCGCCGCCCAGGCGGTCCTGGACGCCCTCCGCCTCGCCGGCCGCCCCCTCTCGAAGGCGGAGCTCCTCCCGCTGGCCAGGGTCGCGGAGGCCGCATGGCCCCGGACGATCCGCCTTCTCCTCGACGGGGGCGCGGTCCTGCAGGAGGGGCGCAAGCGCGGGGCCCGCTACCGGCTGCCGCGCTGACGGCCCAGTCGCGGGTGGGCACGATGACTGCCGATCAGCCCTGGGTCATGAGTTCTGTCGAGCATGGATCCTTCCTCCTCCACTTGGGCACGGTCGAGAAGTTGGGAGGCCACTAGCGCGCGACTCGTCTCGGTTCAGAGGAAAGATACTCGTCGCCGATCGCTCGCACCGCTGCATAGTCTTGATCCCGGAACGCTGCCCTGGGTGGCTTCCACATGCCGGTGATCACCACCAAGGCAGCCGTAGGCAGGCCAGGCGGTGTGCGGTCCAGGATGCAGAATAGGCGGAAGTTCGCCCTCTGTCCGCCGGGAAACCTACCCGACTTACGCGCTTCATGGTATCCAGCCATGTCGCCGTGCATCGCCTCCCAGAAGCCACCGCCTTGAAACGCGTGCGGCGGGCCAGCAGCTACCACCTCAAGCAGTCGACTGAAGTGAGCCTCAACCGAGGTTGGACAGTTCTCCAGAAATTCCTCGCCCGGGACGGCCCCATCCAGCCTCTGGTAGAAGTAAACGGCCCACTGCGGACTAGGCACGCGGGGGGCGAGTATGAGCGACAGCGGTCCTGGTTGGCGATTTCGCCTCCTTGGGGCTGGCGCTTGGGAAGACGGTTCGCACCTCGCCGCCCAGCACCGCGGCCATGGCCGCAACTGTGTTCAGCTCGGGGTTTCCCCCGGCACTGAACAGCCGCCTGATGGCCTCGGGGCGCTTGCCGATCTTCCGAGCCAGCTCTGCCTTGGAGATCCCGACCTCTTCCCGACGGGAATCGAGGGTGCGCAGGACCGCCATTGTCTGGTCGATCTCACGTGATGCCTGCCCGTACTCGAACTGAAACTCAGGATCCTGCAACCTGCGCGCCAGCCGACGTTCAAAGTAATTCGCTCGGTCAGCCACGATCCATCTCCCAAATCTGAGTCCCGTCTCGGCTAGAGCGTAGCATAGGTGTTACGCCGTGAGTTCGGCGCATTCGGCACATCAGGGTATTGAGCGGGCAGCGGGTAGAGATCGAGTCCGCCGCAGTGGAAGTGGAGGCGGTCTTGAAGTGTTCGCGGTTGCGGAAGCAGCGAAGCGACCCGGGAAAGAGGGGCGGGCAGTGGGGTCACGCCATGGAGCGACGATCCTTGGGCGCCCTGCCCTGGCGTCGAGCTCGAACCGAACCGCTGCCCGCCTCGGTGGGTCGTCCAAGCGGGGCCGCCGGGAGTACTATCGCGGCGGGCCGCCAGCGAGCCGGCGGCCGCGCAGGTGAGGGGACGCGTTGGACGGAGAGGATCGGCCCCTGCTGCGGGGAGCGGCTGAGCGTTGCTGTCTCAGCGGGCGATGGCCGCGTGGGCCGGGCCAGTCGGCACCGGTGGAGCGAAGGACGAAGGGGCGCGGCCACGCACGGGCTCGGCCCGGCAGCGCGCCCTCGGATGAGCGAGTCGGGAGGAGCGGCCGATGGTGACTGAGCAGGCCCAGCTGGAGATGCACCATCAGATGGTGCGCATACGGCGCTTCGAGGAGACGCTGCAGCAGGTCTACATGGAGGGCAAGAGCCCGGCCTTCGACATCGCCGCCGGCCCGGTCCCCGGGGAGATGCACCTGGCGGCCGGCCAGGAGCCGGTGGCGGCGGGGGTCTGCCTCCACCTGCGGCCCACGGACGCCGTGACCGCCACCCACCGCCCCCACCACATCGCCCTGGCCCACGGCATGGACATGCAGCGGATGGCGGCCGAGATCTTCGGCAAGGACACCGGCCTCGGCCACGGCAAGGGCGGGCACATGCACCTCTTCGACCCCGCCACCAGCTTCGGCTGCAGCGGCATCATCGCCGAGGGGATGCCGACCGCGGTGGGCCACGCCCTGGCCTTCAAGAAGCAGGGGCGCGACGACATCGCGGTCTCCTTCTTCGGGGAGGGGGCGGCCAACCAGGGCGCCTTCCACGAGTCCTTGAACCTGGCCGCCCTGTGGGGCCTGGGCGTGGTCTTCGTGTGCGAGGACAACGCCTGGGCCATCAGCGTGCCCAAGGAGAAGGCCACCGCCATCGCCAACAACAGCGAGCGGGCCGCCGCCTACGGGATCCCCGGGGTCCTGATCCCCGACAACGACCCCATCGCGGTCTACGAGGCCGCCGGCCAGGCCGTGGCCCGTGCCCGGGCCGGCCGCGGGCCCACCCTGATCGAGGTCAAGACCGACCGCCTGCTGGGGCACTTCGAGGGCGACCCCCAGCTGTACCGCACCAAGGACGAGATGGAGACCCTGGCCCAGCGGGACGCCCTCAAGCTCTACGAGCGGCGCCTGGTGGCGGCGGGGGTCCTGACCGAGGAGGGCGCGCTGGCGGTCTGGGCCGCGGCCCAGGCCGAGGTCGACGCGGCGATCGAGTTCGCCCGCCAGAGCCCCTACCCGGAGCCCGAGGCGGCGCTCCTGCACGTGTTCGCCTAGGGGGAGGGAGAAGCCATGGCAGTGGAAATGAAGCGGCGGCTGCTGACCACCTCCAAGGCGGTGGCGGAGGGGATCGCCCAGGAGATGGAGCGCGACCCGGCGGTCTTCGTGATGGGTGAGGACGTCGGGGTCTACGGGGGCATCTTCGGGGCCACCGAGGGGCTGCTGGCCAGGTTCGGCCCCGAGCGGATCATGGACACCCCCATCTCCGAGACCGGCTTCATCGGCGCCGCCACCGGGGCCGCGCTCTCCGGCATGCGCCCCATCGCGGAGCTGATGTTCATCGACTTCTTCGGCGTCTGCATGGACCAGATCTACAACCACATGGCCAAGATCCACTACGAGTCCGGGGGCAACGTGCGGGTCCCGGTGGTGATCACCACCGCCATCGGCGGCGGCTACAGCGACGGGGCCCAGCACTCGCAGACCCTGTACGGGACCTTCGCCCACCTGCCCGGGCTGAAGATCGTGGTCCCGTCGACGCCCTACGACGCCAAGGGGCTGATGATCGCCGCCATCCGGGACGACAACCCGGTCCTCTACATGTTCCACAAGGGCGTGATGGGCCTGGGTTGGATGACGCCCAACCCCAGGGCCACCGGCGAGGTGCCGGAGGAGCCCTACACGGTGCCCATCGGCAAGGCGGACATCAAGCGCCCGGGCCGGGACCTCACCGTGGTCACGGTCTCCCTGATGGTGCACCGGGCCCTGGACGCGGCCGAGGAGCTGGCCGCCGAGGGCATCGAGGCCGAGGTCCTGGACCTGCGCTCCATCGTCCCCCTCGACCGGGAGGCGATCGTGGAGTCGGTGCGCCGGACCCGGCGGCTGCTGGTGGTGGACGAGGACTACCGCAGCTTCGGCATGACCGGGGAGGTGATCACCAGCGTGGTCGAGGGCGCCTTCGACTACCTCGACGCCCCGCCGGCGCGGCTGGCCCTGCCGGACGTGCCGATCCCCTATGCCCGGCCCCTGGAGCAGTACGTCCTGCCCAGCCGCGAGCGGATCGTGGCCGCGGCGCGCGACCTGGTCGCCGGCCGGTAGCCGGCGGCCCGGGGGGCGGGGCCCGGCCCCG
>JAKABB010000042.1 GCA_021802045.1 bacterium | reverse complement strand
CGCCCCGGCGCCCGGGCGGGCGGCGACGGCCACCGCCCGGCGCCGCGCCCACCGCGCCCTGGCCCGCGAGGTCCGGCGCCTAGCGGCCAACTTCTACTACCCCTTCCTGCTCCTGCCCCCGCGCCGGCGCCGGGCCATCTTCGCCCTCTACGGCTTCTGCCGCGCCGCCGACGATGTGGCCGACGGCCCCGGCAGCGCCGCCGAGCGGCGCCAGGGGCTGGAGCGGTACCGCCAGGCGCTGCAGGCGACCCTCGACGGGCACCCCCCCGGCCCCCGCTGGCTGGCGCTGGCCGACGCGGTCGAGGCCTTCCACCTCGACCCCCTGCCCCTGCAGACCATCATCGACGGCTGCGCCGCCGACTGCGCCCCGCTGGCCGTCGACACCCTCCAGGACCTGGAGCGGTACGCCTACCAGGTGGCCGGGGCGGTGGGGCTGCTCAGCGCCCAGATCTTCGGCTACCGGGACCCGGCGGTCCCGCAGCTGGCCATCCGCCTGGGCTTCGCCATGCAGCTGACCAACGTGCTCCGGGACCTGCGGGAGGACGCCCAGCGGCAGCGCCGCTACCTGCCGCGCGAGGACCTGGAGCGCTTCCGGTGCCCGGAGGCGGCGCTGGCCACGGGGCCCGTCGGGCCCGCGGCCCCGGCCTATCGGGCGCTGCTGCGCTTCGAGGTGGCGCGGGCCCGCGAGAGCTTCGCCGCCGCCCGGCCGCTCATCCCCCTGCTGGACCGCAGCGCCCGCGGCTGCCCGGCGGCCCTGGCCGCGGTCTACCTGGCCCTCCTGGAGCGCATCGAGGCCCGCGGCTACGACGTCCAGTCACAGCGGGTCAGCCTCCCCCTCCCGGCCAAGGTCGGGGCCGTCCTGCGGGCCTACGCCGCGGCCACCTGGCGTCCGTGAGCTCGGGGATCCCCGCCGGTCCCGGGGCGGGCCGCCCCCCCCGGGCGGCCGTGATCGGCGGCGGCCTGGCGGGGATCGCCGCCGCCCTGGATCTGGCGGCGGCGGGGTGGACGGTGGTGCTGCTGGAGCGCGGCCCGGTGCTGGGCGGGCTCTGCCGCTCGGTGGCCGACCCCGCGCTGGGCCGAGTGGACACCGGCCAGCACGTCTACCTTCACTGCTGCACCGCCCTGGAGGGCCTGCTCCGGCGGCTGGCCGTCGAGCCCGCCATCCGGCAGTCCCGCCTGGAGCTGGTCATGGTCGACGGCCGGACCGGGGCCGCGCGGCGGCTGCGGGCCGGCCCCGGTCCAGCCCCGCTCCACCTGGCCCCACCGCTGCTGCGCTGGCCCGGCCTGGGCAGCGGGGACCGGGCCCGGGCAGCCCGGGCGCTGCGCCACCTGGACCGGCTGGACGCGGCCGCCCGGCGGGAGCTGGACGCGGTGCCGTTCGCGGCCTGGCTGCAGTCGTGGGGCGTCGCCGACCACGTCGTCCGCCGCCTCTTCGAGCCCCTGATCGTGGCCACCTGCAACACCGCCATCGAGGCCTGCAGCACCGGGCTCGCCGCCTTCGTGATCCAGGAGGGCCTGCTCCGGGACGCCGGCGGCGCCGCCCTGCGGCTCCCGAGCACCGACCTCTCCGCCTGGCTCGACCCCCCCGCCCGCCGCGCCCTCGCGGCCGCCGGGGTGGCGGTCCGGCTGCGCTGGCGGGCCACCGCCATCGGGCGCGCCCCGGGCGGGGGCTTCCAGGTGGTGGGCGGCCCCGCCACCGCGCACCACGAAGAGGTGGACGGGGTCGTCTGCGCCGTCCCGGCCGCAGCCGCGCGGCGGCTGCTCCCCCCGGACCTGGCCGACGACCCCGTCCTGGCCGCAGCCGCCCAGCTGCCCCTCTCCCCCATCGTCAACGTCCACCTGGTCACCGACCGCCCGATCCTCCCGGCCCCGGTGGTGACGGTGGTGGAGAGCCCCCTGCAGTGGGTCTTCGGCCGCGCCGGCGGGGCTCGGGCGGTCGCAGCAGAGGCGCCCGGGGGCTACCATGCCGCGGTCTCGCTGAGCGCGGCCGACCGCTGGGTGGCCGAGCCGGCCGACCGGGTGGTGAGCGAGATGTGGGCCGCCTGCCACCGGGCCTTCCCGGCGGCACGGCGGGCCCGCCTGCTTCACCAGCGCGTGACCCGCGAGCCCCAGGCGACGTTCGCGGCCATCGCGGGGTCCGGCCGGGCCCGTCCGGGCCCGGCCACCGGTGATCCCCACCTGGCGCTGGCCGGCTCCTGGACCGACACCGGGTGGCCGGCGACGATGGAGGGCGCGGTGCGCAGCGGGCGGCGGGCGGCCGCCGTCCTGCAGCCGGCAGCCAGGGACCGCACCGGCTGACCGGCCGGCGCCGTCACTCCGCGCTGCCCGCCGGCACCACCCATCGGCACTGCTGACCGGTGACCGACGCGATCAGATCGAAGTCGGCGTCGTAGTGAAGCACCCCAACGCCGAGCGCTTCCGCGGCCGCAGCGACCAGCAGGTCTGGGACTTTGCGTCCGCGCTGACTGCGGTCCGCCAGCAGACCTTGCACCTGGAGCGCTCGACGCAGGTGCGCAGCCGTGGTGTCGATGGGCTCGAACGCGTCCAGGGCACCGACCAGCCGATCCCACTCGTCACGGTTGCGCGCCGAGTACCCAACCTCGAGGTCGCAGATGCTCGGGCGGCCAAGTTGCCCAGCGGCGGCCAATGGCTCGACGACCTGGCGGATCTCCAAGCGGCCGAGTCGCTTCAGGACGCTGGTGTCGACCAGGTACCTCAGCGCCACGCGTCGGAGCGATCATCGAGATGAGCAGCTGCGAGGATGTCCAGGGCCCCCGCCACTCGCCGCTCCCGGCGACACGTTGCCCGATGCAGGGCTTCGTTCACCGTCTCCTTGATCGTGGTCGTACCAAGCTCCGCTCGCGCGGCGCCGAGGGCCTCTTCGTCGAGGTCGATCAAGTGCTTGGCCACCCCACCAGTATATACGCCACGGTCCCCGTATATGTCGCCACAGGCTGCGCGGGCGCACGGCCCCTGGGCCGGACCCTGACACAGATGGCGGACGGCTAGCTACTATTTCCGACGAACGGCACCGGTGGGTCTATTCCGTGACCGCGAGTGGATCCATTCCGTGACCGCCGGTGGGTCCATGGCCTGGCGTTCGACACCTTCGTGCAGGAAGATCTGCCCAGGATGAGTTCGCCAGCAAGGTGAGATCTTCGGAGCAAAGGTCGACGTGATGGCGGGTGCTGGCCCACGGGTGCCCGAACCCGGCGTTAGCGGTCGCAAGGGGGGCGCGTTATTGGGATGCCTCCTCGACTTGTATGGGATGCCCGTGCTTGACCTTGGTCTCTTGTCCGATGGCCTGTCTCGCTGACGGACAAGTCAGTTTGACATGCCCTTCGTGTCCATCTACTCGGCTGGATTCTGGAGCTCTCGTGCTGGGGGGCGCTCTGTGAGCGGATGTATCCGCCGAGGAGATCTTGGAGGGCGTCGAAGTCGGCGTCGAGCTGCGGGCGGGAGTAGCGGGAGAAGCGTCCGGCCACTTCGCTCGCCGCGAAGCCGAGGATGGCGGTGCTGACGAGACGCTCCATCTGGGCGACCTTATCCTCGGATACGCCTGACTCGGCGAGAGCCGTACATACGGCGTCTCGGGTGGCCCGAGACTCCTTGGTGGTGGCCGGGCGCTGGAGCAGGAGCGGGAAGACGCTGGGGTGACGGCGGGCCGATACCCGAACGTTGGACGCCAGCACGGAGAGTCGCTGCGGCCATGGGAGCTCGCCGGAGGGAGGCGGGAACTCGGTGAGAAGCCTCCCGACGAGGCCGTCGAGCAGATCGGCCTTGTTGGCGACGTGGCGGTAGAGGGCCATCGGCGTCACGGCCAGACGCTCGGCCACGGCCGCCATGGTGAGCTGATCCAGCCCGCGCTCGTCGGCTAGGGCGAGAGCGGCGGTGAGGACCTGGTCGCGGGTGATCCGGGCTGGACGTCCCATCACAGTTAGTGTAGCCTCTATACTTATGAGGGTTCTGCTCAGCGACGGGTCGAGTCTAACCGCCCGCCAGTGCTCCGCCCGCCTGGCCCAAGCCGGTCATGTCGTGGAGGTGCTCGCCCCCGACCCCATGTGTGTGTGCCGCTTCACCCGCCACGTCGCTCGCATTCACCGGGTGCCGCCCTATGGTCCTGACCCGCTCGGCTGGCTCGAGGCCGCCCTGGCCGTCTACACGGCGGGCGGCTTCGACGTGCTGTTCCCCACCCAGGAGCAGGTCGCGGTGCTCTCCCGAGCGAAGGACCAGTTGGAATCCGCCGGCGTGCACACCGCGGTTCCACCCTTCGCCGCGCTCGCGGCGGTCCAAGACAAGGTCGCCGCGTCGGACACCCTGCGTCGCCTGGGCATTCCCCAGCCCGACACGGCGACCAGGCTCGGCGGCTGGGACCGTTTCCCCGCGTTCATAAAGGACCAGATCGGCACAGCTTCGGGCGGCGTTAGGCGAGTGACCTCGAGGGCGGAACTCGAACAGGCGGCCCAGGACCGAACAGTGGTCGTCCAAGCCGCCGTCGATGGCCCGCTTCTCATGTGCCAGTCGATCTTCGACCACGGAACGCTCGTCGCCTTCCACGCCAACGAACGCACCGCGGAAGGCGCGGGAGGAGGGGCCAGCCACAAGCGGAGCGTCTCCGTCCCGGACATCCGACAGTTCTTCGACGTGCTCGGCTCTGACCTTCGATGGCATGGAGCCCTCTCGGCAGACGTGATCCTCACCGAGAACGGGCCGAGGTTCATAGACATCAACCCGCGGCTGGTCGAGCCACAGAACGCCTACGCCTCGGGAGTCGACCTGGTCGGCCCGATGCTGGAGCTGGCCACCGGCAGCCACCCGACACCCATGCCTGACGGCAAGACCGATGTTCGCACCCACCAACTGCTCCTCGCCGTGCTCGGCGCAGCTCAACACGGTCGAGGACGACGTGCCATCCTCGCTGAACTGATCCGTGCAACCCGACTAACCGACGATTACCGCGGCTCCACTGAAGAGCTCACACCCATCGCCGGCGACGCCCGCACAGTAATCCCCGTGGCCATGGCCGCCACCGCGACCCTGCTTCGGCCGGCAGCCTGGCCATGGTTCACCTCAGGAAGCGTCTCCAACTATGCCCTCACCCCACAGGGCTGGGAACAGATCCGCCACTACCGGCCCGACGCCTTACCCTCCGCCGACGCCTTAGCCACTTGAAGCTGGGCCGTCCCCATCCAGACTGGGCCGAGCGGACCTAGCCTTGGGTGATGGCGGTCTACGACGAGATCGGTCGCACCTACGCCCGGACCCGACGGGCTGATCCGCGCATCGCGGCCCGGATCGTTGCCGCGCTGGGTGGCGCCGCCTCAGTCCTGAGCGTCGGCGCGGGTTCGGGCAACTACGAGCCGACCGACCGTAGGGTCATAGCGCTCGAGCCGTCGATGACTGTGATCCGGCAGCGGCCGGCGGGCGCTGCTGTGGTAGTGCAGGGTGTTGCCGGCGACCTGCCGTTCGTCGATAGGTCCTTCGATGCGGCAATGGGGACCCTGACTCTGCACCACTGGCCGGATCTGGGCGCGGGCCTAGCCGAGGTCCGCCGGGTAAGCCGACGACAGGTATTCATGCTCTGCGACGGTCTCGTGCGCGACGGCTACTGGCTGATCGCCGACTACTTCCCACGGTCTGGGAACTCGACTCCGAGCGTCATGCACCGACGGTGGCGATGGTGGGTAAGCACCTCGATGTCCCTCGAGTCAAGGTCGTGATGATCCCCAGCGACTGCACTGACGGCTTCGGCTGCGCTTATTGGAAATCGGCGCTAATGAGGGAGGCGGCGCAGTCCTCGAGATCGGCGCTGGCGGCGGGGAGCAGCCGGTGCGGACTAACAGATCCTGGGCAGCTGCTCGCCGGACAGGAGATCGAGCATGCGCCGCCCCCCCACCCGGCTGTGCAGCACGACGCGGCCGGGGTGCTCATCGACAACGTGGCCGATGACCGCCGCTTCCCTTCCCAGAGGGTCCTCCCGCATCAGGGAGACTGCCGCGTCGGCGGCATCCGCCGCCACGAGGGCCAGGAACTTCCCCTCGTTGGCCACGTAGAGCGGGTCGAGGCCGAGGATCTCACAGGCCCCCAGCACGTCCGGCCACACCGGGACGGCCGCCTCGTCCAGCTCGATGCCCAGGCCGACGCTTCCGGCGATCTCGTTCAGCGCCGCAGCCACCCCGCCCCGCGTTGGGTCCCGGAGCACGTGCACCCGAGAGCCGACCGCGGAGAGCAGTGCCCCTACCAGGTCTGCGAGGGGAGCGGTGTCACTCGCGAGCGTGGTCTCGAACTCCAGCCCCTCACGCACCGACATCACCGCCGTGCCGTGGACGGCGATGGCGCCACTGATGAGGACGGTGTCTCCGGGCTGGGCCCTCCGCGGCGCGATCTCCACACCATCGGGGACGAAGCCGATGCCAGTCGTGTTGAGGTAGAGGCCGTCCTGCCGGCTCCGCTCGATGACCTTGGTGTCTCCCGTCACCACCGACACTCGCGCCCGCTGGGCCGCTCGCTCGACAGAGCGGACCACCTGCCACAGGGTCTCCATGGGAAGCCCCTCTTCCAGGATGAAGCCGAGCGAGAGGTATCGGGGACGGGCGCCGCACATGGCCAGGTCGTTGACCGTGCCATTCACCGCCAGCTCTCCGATGTCCCCACCCGGGAAGAAGAGGGGGCTCACGACGAAGCTGTCCGTGGACATTGCCAGACGGTTCCCCTCAACCGCAAGCACGGCTCCGTCGTGCAGCTCGGCGAGGTGGGGGTTGGAGAAGCGCGGCACGAGCATCTCCTGGATCAGCTGCTGGGTGAGCCGACCGCCCCCGCCGTGAGCCATGAGGACCCTGGGATAGCGGTCCAGCGGGATCGGACAGGGCAGGTCTCCGTCGAGTGCGGTGGACTCGGCGGGCCCGACTGCTGCGGTCGTGAGATCGGCAGAGGAGGTCATTTGGCGCCTCCGGCGGCTGTTGCGGAGAGTTCGTCCGACTCGTAGGTGAACCAGATGAAGCAGGTGCCCTCCTGCGACACCATGCAGGGGCCGTAGGGAGACGAGGGCGTGCACTTCTTTCCGTACAGGGGGCAGGCGGGCGGGTAGGCCTTGCCCAGCATCACCAGGTGGCAGGAGCAGCCCGGCGGCAGGTCGCTGAGGTCGGCCTCGAAGCGGATCCCGAAGCGCTCCCGGGCGTCCCGGTGGGCCAGCTCCCGCCGGGGGCGGAGCCCCGAGCGTGGAATCCGGCCGATGCCTCGCCACCAGGCCGGGGTGACCTCGAAGACCTCCTCGATCGCCGCCAGCGCCGGCCGGTTGCCAGCGTCGGGCACCACCCGCGCGTACTCGTTCTCCAGCTTCGCCTCCCCCCGGTTCAGCTGGCGGACCAGGAGCAGCATGGCCAGCAGTATGTCCTCCGGCTCGAAGCCAGCCACCACCACCGGCATCGCGTAGGCCTCGGGGAAGCGTCGCCAGGCGTCCGACCCGGTGATGGTGGAGACATGGCCGGGGGCGATGAAGCCGTCGATGTGGATGTCACCGATCCCGAGCAGGAGCTCCATGGCCGGGGGGGTGAGGCGGTGGGAAACCAGGAGGCTGAAGTTATCCGGGAGCTCACCGGCCCCCAGCACCGCGGCGACCGGCGCCGCCGTGGTCTCGAATCCCACCGCGAAGAGCACCACCTCGCGGTCAGGGTTGCGCTGGGCCAGGCGCGCCGCGTCCATGGGGCTGTAGATGAGCCGGACGTCGCCGCCCTCGGCCTTCGCCTGGGCCAGCGAGCCGAAGCGGGTGGGCAGGTTGAGCATGTCGCCGAAGGTGGCCACCGTGACGCCCCGGCGCACCAACTCGATCGCCTCGCCCACCTCATGGGCGGGGCATACGCAGACCGGACAGCCAGGCCCCGCGATCACCTCGAGGCCCTGGGGTAGCAGGCTGCGCAGCCCCCAGCGGCTGATGGTGTGCTCGTGGGAGCCGCAGACGTGCATGATCTTGTAGCCGCGCCCGCCGCGGGGCAGCGCCGTGCCCAGGGCGCCCACCACGTTCTGGACGAGGAGCGGATCCCGGAAGCTCATCCCGCCCTCACCAGCTCCGCGAGCAGCGTCGGGTCCGGGATGGGAACCGGAGCCCAGCCGCCGCCCAGCAGCCGCGCCCGCTCCGCCTCGCTCCAGCCCTCGGGCACGTCGTAGGCCGAGCGGATCCACCGGGCGAGGTCGTCGGGGGGATGCCCCAGGAGCTCACGGGAGAGGCCGGCATAGTGCTCCAGCTTGACCTGGCGGCCCATCGTGGTGTCGTTCGGCCGCAGGCAGAGGCGCGCGATCTGGACCAGAGCCTCCTCGCGGCTGGCGGCCGTGGTGCAGAGGCTGGCCGGCGCCGGGGTACCGCCCAACTGGCGCCCCGTCCGCGCGTCGAGCACCCACCACGCCAGGTCCGGTGCGGCTTCGAGCGTGCGCCTGAAGCGCTCACCCTGGGGGCCGAACAGCACCGGGATGCCCAGCCGGTTGGCGCCGGCGGAGGCCGCCAGGGCTTTCGGCGTCACCCCGCCCCAGAGCACCCCCACCATCCCGATCCGGTTCAGGATGTAGTCGGCGATGCCGGCGAAGTTCCCGGCCAGCCGCCGGTGCAGGAAAATCGAGGCCACCTTGATGGCGGCGCCGATGGCGTGGGAGGCCGACACGCAGGAGCCGAGGTTCAGCAGGCCGCCCTGGTCGAAGACCGCGGGGTAGCGCTGGTAGGGGTTGGCGGGCGTGTCCTCCTCGCCGGCTCCGCTCCCCTCTGCGCACCAGGCCAGGTCCATGGCCGCGCAGCCCGCGGTCAGGACGATGTAGCCTCGCTCGGCCAGCGCCCTCGCCATCCAGGCCACCGCGCCGCGTCCATCCGGGTAGTCCGGGCAGGCCAGGAAGGCCACGATGCCCGGGATGTCGCCGAGCACGATGGCGGGGCCGGTGCTCTTGATCTCGAAGTCGGAGATCGGCCCGCGGCCTGCCCGCACCAGGCTGCGCTGGGCCGGGCGGCGGTCGGCGGCCTGGACCAGGGCCATGACGGGGACCTCCAGCCGGCACGCCGCGTCGCAGCTTCCGCAGCGCAGGCAGCGGTCGGTAACCCCCCCCAGCAGGTCCCATCGCCCCTCCGAGGCGAGGCTCCACACCGCCTCGGTGAGGGGGAGCTGCAGCGGGCAGCTCTGGTCGCAGGCAAAGCAGCGGGTGCAGTTGATGGCGTCGTCCTCGTCCGCCGTCACCTGGCGCGGCCTGGCTCGCTTCCCGCGCAGGGCCAGGGCCAGCGCCAGCTCCGCGGCGCGGTCGGGATCGGCCACGAAGACCCCCGCCAGCGCCCGTGCGGCCAGGTCGCAGGCCAGCGCCTCGGGGTCGGCGGCGGTCTCGTCGGGCAGCCCGGCGCAGGCCTCCTCGCTGGTGGCGATGAAGCAGGCACCGGTGGTGAGAGCCTCCTCCCTGAGATCGAGCCGGATGCACTGCTGATCGGCCACCACCACGTCGGCCACGCCGGCGCGGATGAAGCTGAGTTGGTCGCGCTGGTTGCCCACGATCTTGACCGCGGCGCCGTGCCCGCGGGCCATGTCGTGAGCGGTGCAGCAGAGCCCGACCAGCTCCACCTGCGGGGACAGGGCGCGCGCCTCCAGCAGCTCGGCGATCCGGTGCCCGACCGCCGAGTGATGCCCGATGCACAGGATCACCGGCTTGCTGGCGTCCACCTCCCCCAGGCCCAGCGGGACCAGCGGCGTGTCCGCCACCGCCACGGGGAACTGGTAGGCAGCGGTCTGGGCCAGGTCGGCCGCTTCGAGGGCGAGCAGGTCCATGGTGCCCGCGTGCAGGGTCTTGCTCTCGAGGTCGAGCGCATCCGACTCCCCTCCGAAGTGTCCCGCCGCCGCCAGGCGGACCAACTGGGTATCGACGTAGTCCAGGACCGGGAGAAGGTCCTGGAGCCGGCCGGGCCGCCGTCCCACCACCAGCTGGATGATGGGGGCCCGGATCTGGACCCAGGGCCCGAGGTCCAGGAGAAGCCCCTCCCCGAACGTCTTGATCAGGTGCTCGACCACGTCCCGGGCATGGGCCGCGTGGGCACAGGCACCGTTCACCGCCAGCATCAGGGCCTCACGGGCGGCCAGGAGCATCAGGGTCTGCCCGCAGGGCCCGCGCCGCCCGCGGCTGAGCTCGCACGGCCCCAGCGCGCACCAGGCACAGGAGGTGGTGACCGGGTGGTAGACGGGGCGGTAGCGGCCCAGGAGGAGGTGGTCCCAGGAGCGCAGGTCGGCGATCCCCGGGCGCAGGGTGGTCGGTCCGCGGGGTTCAGCGTGCATCGTCGACTTCCAGATGCTGGACAGCCTTCAGGTCGCGCTCGAGTAGCGCCAGGTCGCCCAGCTCTTGGAGCAGCGCCATGGTCCGCTCCGCCTCTTCCGGATCGATCCTGCTGATGGCGAAGCCGACGTGGACCAGGACGTAGTCGCCAACCTCGACCTCGGGCAGGTAGGCGAGCACGACGTCCTTGCGCATCCCGCCGAAGCTGACCTTGCCCATCGGCAGGCCGTTGGCCCCTGTCTCGATCGAAAGAACCTCACCCGGCACGCCCAAGCACACTGCAGCCTCCTTCTACCCTTGCCAGCCGGGTCGCGGCCACCGCAGCCTGGCCCAGGCTGATCCCGCCGTCATTGGGCGGTATGCGTTGGTGCGTATAGACGCGGAAGCCCGCGCGCCCGAGGCGCTCGGCCGCCCGCTCGCTGAGGATCCTGTTCTGGAACACCCCGCCGGTGAGCGCGACCCGCCGGCACCCGATCTCCGTCGCGACCTCGACGATGGCGGCGGCGAGGGCGTTGTGGAAGCGTCCGGCGATGCGCCCGAGGGGGACGCCTCCCGAGAGGTCCTGGAGCAGGGTCCGCAGCATCGGCTCCCAGTCCACGATCAGCAGCGGCCCCCCCCCCCGGACGTGCACAGGGTAGGCGCCCGCCTCGGCCTCGTCGGTCACGTGCTCGACCTCCATGGCGGCCTGGCCTTCGAAGCCGGAGCGCTGCCGGATGCCCAGCAGGGCGGCGACCGCGTCGAAGAGCCGCCCGGCGCTCGAGGTCACCGGCGAGTTCAGTCCCCGGCACAGCATCCGGGCGAGCACCGGCCGCTCGCCCGCGGCGAAGCTCCGGACGCAGGCAAGCTCGGCCCCGGTCTGCCAGAGCTCATCTCCGAGCATGGCGAAGAGCAGGCCCAGCGCCGAGCGCCTCGGCTCCTCGACCGCCCGCTCGCCGCCGGGGAGGCGGAACGGTCGCAGGCTGGCCACGCGCCGCACCTCGGCCGCGTCTCCGAGCAGGAACTCACCCCCCCAGACCGTGCCGTCCAGGCCGTAGCCGGTCCCATCCCAGGTCACCCCCAGGGCCGGCCCCGCCACCTCGTTCTCGGCCAGGCAGGAAGCCAGGTGGGCGTGGTGGTGCTGGACCGGGATCCGGGGGATGCCCGGCAGGTTGCGCTCCACCCATCGGGTCGAGGAGTAGTCGGGGTGGAGGTCGTGGGCCACCGCCGCCGGCCGCACGTCGTACAGCCGGAGCAGGTCGGCCACGACCCGCTCGAAGGCGGCGCAGGCCTCCGGGGAGTCGAGGTCGCCGATGTGCTGGCTCACGAACGCCTGGCCACCCACGGTCAGGGCCACCGTGTTCTTGAGGTGCCCCCCGACCGCCAGGATGGGAGGGGCGGAGGCCTCCACGGGAGCGCAGCGGACCGGCAGGGGTGCGTAGCCCCGGGCCCGGCGCAGCACCAGCTCCTGCCCGCGCACCACCCGGACCACCGAGTCGTCGCAGTGCCGGGCGATGGGCCGGTCGTGAACCAGGAAGCCGTCGGCGATCGCCCCCAGCCGTGCCACCGCCTCCCGCTCGGCGATGCAGATGGGCTCGTCGGTCCGGTTTCCGCTGGTGGCCACCACCGGGGAGCCGAGGTCCTGCATCAGGACGCCGTGCAGCGGCGTGGAGGGGAGCATCACCCCGAGGCGGGAGTTGCCGGGCGCGACCGCCGGCGCGACGCCGTCCCCGGGCCGCCGCTCCAGCAACACGATCGGAGCCTCGGGGGCGGCCAGAGGCGGGCTTCCAGCTCCCCGACCTTGCAGCGCTCCCGCACCGAGGCCAGGTCGGGGAAGAGGAGGGCGAACGGCTTCTCCTCCCGGCCCTTGCGCTCTCGCAGCCGGCGCACGGCGGTCTCGTCCAAGGCGTCGACCAGCAGGAGGAATCCGCCCAATCCCTTCATGGCCAGGATGCGCCCCGAGCGCACCAGGCGAGCCGCCCGTTGGAGCGCCTCCTCCTCGCGGGCCAGCCGCTCGCCGGTCGGGCTCCAGTACTCGACCCGCGGCCCGCAGGCGGGGCAGGCGATCGGCTGGGCGTGAAACCGGCGGTCGGCAGGGTCCCGGTACTCCTCTTCGCAGGCTGGGCACATCGGGAACCGCCGCATCGTCGTCCGCGGCCGGTCGTAGGGCAGATCCTCGACGACCGAGAACCGCGGACCGCAGTTGGTGCAGTTCGTGAACGGGTACCGGTAGCGCCGTTCGCCGGGATCCGCGACCTCCCGGAGACACTCGGCGCAGGGGGCGATGTCGGGGAGCACCATCACGCTTCGCGCGCCGTCGGTGTCGCTGTGGCGGATCTCGAACCCGGTGTACCCCAGGGGGTCGAGGAAGGAGAACTCCAGGCTCTGCACGACGGCGAGCGGCGGCCGCTCGCGCTCCAACCCCAGCAGGAAGCGCTCCAGCGCCTCGCGCGGCCCCTCGACTTCGACCCGCACTCCCTGGGCGCCGTTGCGCACCCAGCCGGCCAGCCCCACCTCTGTCGCCAGGCGGTGGACGAATGGCCGGAACCCGACACCCTGAACCGCCCCGTGTATGGAGACCGCCAGGCGTTCGCCGCTCAACGGACTCCGCCGCCGCCCGAGATCCGCACCGTCCGAACCTGCCCGCTGGCCTCCTCGCGCACCTCGAGCCCCTCCAGGCGAACGTCACGCAGCCCGCGAGCCGCAAGCGGCCCTCCGCACGACGGGCAGGCCGGCTCACCGAGCGCCGCCGGCTCCCCGCACGCATCGCAGCGCAGGCGGGCTTCCTCCCGGACGGCGTCGACACTGGCACCTTCAGCCGCGGTGCCCCGAGCCGCCTGGTCGAAATGGAACGCCAGCGCCTCCGGGGTGTGGCTGGCCATCTCGCCCAGGCTGAGCTCGACGCGCGTCACCCGCTGCCCGTCTGCGGCCTCCCGCAGGACGCGGGCGAGGAGGGTGCGGACCAGGCTCGTCTCATGCACCGGCTCTCCGGTCTCACCCGGCGGCGACCGGGGCCGTCGGGGAGACGAGGGGCCCCTGCCGGGCCTCAAGGTCCCACCGCCGGAGCACGGTGAGCACCCTGTCCACGGCCATCGGGAGCGCCGCGGCCACCGGCTCGGTCAGCGTCGCGTCCCACGGTGACAGGTCCCCGGGTTGCACTCCGACCACCACCGTGGGTAGCGGCCGGCCCGTCACCGCCTCCACCGAGGCGAGCAGCTCCGCGGGTCCGATCTCGTGCAGCGAGGCGTGCAGGGCTGGCCCCTCGATCGCCTCGGGCTCCAGCTCGAGCACCGTGCCCGCAGGTGCGCCCACGTCCACGGCGTCGACCAAGATCAGGCGCTCCGCGCCCTCCAGGAGGGGCAGCAGCCGGAAGCCGCCCGTCCCTCCGTCCACCACCGTCACCCCCGGCGGCAGCCGGTGATGGAGGGCGAGCTCGCGCGCCACCCGAACCCCGACGCCCTCGTCGCGGCGGAGCAGGTTGCCCACGCCGAGAACGAGAACCGCGGGTCGCGCGGCGCCGCCCGCGGCCCCCCGGGCCCCGCGCTCCTCGTCGGACCGCCCGGCGGCCCTGAGGCTAGGCATCGAGGGTGACCGTGGCTACGGTTCGCTTGCCGCGGATGAGGTGGACGGTGCAGGCCAGGCAGGGGTCGAAGGACCGGATCACGTGCTGGACCTCGACCGGGTTGCTCTCGTCCGACACCGGGGTTCCGATCACCGCCTGCTCCACCGGGCCGTGCTGACCGAGGTAGTCCTTGGGCGAGACGTTCCATGCCGTGGGGGTGATCACCTGGTAGTTCGCGATCTTGCCGCCCTCGATCTGGATCCAGTGCCCAAGGGCCCCCCTCGCCGCCTCCGTGAACCCGACCCCCGTGGCATCCCTGGGCGGGACTGGAGTCCGCTCGTAGAAGGGCTCCCGGAGGTTGAGCTGGGCCAGCCACGTGCGCACCTGGGCCAGGAGGCGCACCTCCTCGTGCAGACGGGCCAGCATGCGGGTGAAGGCGTTGACGCCGAGGTGCTTGGCTAGGTCCAGGACGAGGGCGTCCCCGTCGTTAATCTGGCGGGCAAGCGGGCCCACCTGGGCCGGCCGCTCAAGGTAGCGGGGGGCCTTCGCGTAGCTGTACTTCTCGCCGTCGCGCGTGTAGAAGGGGCGAGTCTCTCCCTGGGAGGGATGCTTGCCCCCTGTGTAGTCCACGTACCACGAGTGCTTCACGTGTTCGGTGATGTGGAGCTGCTCGAACGGGTGCGCCTCCCCATCGTAGAAGCCGGGCTTCAGCCAGGGGGTGCCATCGGCCTGCTCGTACACGCCGTAGGCGAGGAAGTTGCCCGGACCGGCGCCGATCTGGTGCAGGCCAAGCTCCGGCCCGATGCGGATGAAGACTCCGAGGTCCGAGTCCGCATGGTCGCCCTCGCCGAGCCATGCCTGGACGTCGGTAAGGCTCCGGTTCTCGAGCCAGCGCTCCACCGAGCCCCCCAGGACGATCCGCTCCACGATGTCCTGGACCTCCAACAGGATGCCGGTGACCCTCACCAGGTCGCTCGGCGTCGGTCGGCAGGTCACCCCGCCGGGGACGAAGGCGTTCGAGTGGGGGAACTGGCCTCCCAGCACGGCGTACGCCTCGTTCAGCTTCCGCTTGGCCGCCACCGCCGTGAGCCACGAGCTGCCGGTGAACGGGGCGAACCGGCGCACCAACTCCGGGAACAGCCGGTGGCCGGCGTACTTCTCGTTGGTCAGGTCGGGCCCGAACAGCACGTACAGGTGGGCCGCGTGGCTGTAGGCGTTCTCCAGGGCGAGCAGGATGCTCCGGACCAGGCGGGCGTTGGGCGGCGGGGTGGCCCCGAACGCATCCTCCAGGCACTTCACCGAGGCGATCTGATGCGAGGTGGGGCAGACGCCGCAGATGCGGGGCACGAACACCAGGGCATCCAGGGGGTCACGGCCCTGCAGCATGATCTCGAACCCACGGAACAGCGCTCCGGTGGCCCAGGCGTCGGTCACCTTCCCGTCATCGACCTCGACCCGGAAATCCAGGTGTCCCTCGATCCGGGTGATCGGGCTGATGTCCAGCACGCTAGTCACGAGCGACCTCCTTGACCCAGGCTGGGCAGGCCATCCCGTCGAACCCCTTGCCAATGACATGGAACAGCGGCTTTGCGCCCTTGGGGACGGGCAGCCGCTTCTCGGTCTGGAAGAAGTGCCCGGCCCCAGCGTCGGGGAAGAGCGGCTCGGTGCAGCCGAGGCACGGGGAGCCCACGCGAGTCTTGCTGGACTGGCGGTTCCACAGGCGCCGGTTGCAGTCGGCGTGGGTGTCAGGGCCCTGGCATCCGAGATACCGGTACAGACAGCCGTTCTGACCGAAGCTCTGGGCGCTGCAGCTGTACTCGAAGAACTCGTTCCGCGGGCAGCCCCAGTGCGAGACCGACCGGTAGAACATCTTCGGCCGGTTGTACTGGTCCAGCTCGATCAGATCGCCCATCCCGAGCAGCAGAGATCCCAGGGTCTTGGAGAGCCAGTCGGGGTGGGCCGGGCATCCCGGCACGTTGATCACCGGCAGACCCGCCTTTGACCGGTAGCCCGGCCCGAGCAGGCCACCCATCGCCTCGTGATGGAACTGCAACCCCGTGGCGTCGGTCGGGTTCGGGTTGGCCGCAGCAATGCCGCCGAAGCAGGCGCAGGTCCCCAGGGCCACCGTGTAGCCGGCGTGGGGCGCGAGCTCCACCACCAGCTCCTTCAGCGGACGCTTCCCCACCAGGCAGAAGGCGCCGGTCCCGTCCGGACCGTTCTGGACCGCCCCCTCCACGACGAGCACGTCGAGGGGGCGCTCCCCGCTCGCGTAGGGGGCGATGGCCTCCAGGGCGCGTGGGCCGCTCCACGGGCTGATCGTCGGGTGGAACACGACCTCCACGTCCAGCTTCGACAGGATCTGCGGCACGTCGGGCTGGTCGGCGTTGAGGAACGAGATCGTGCACCCATTGTCGGTGGCTCCCTGGAGCCAGATCAGGCTTGGCATCGACTCACCTCCTTCCGTCCTTCAGCGCAGTCGGATCGGAGCGCCGTGAGGCCGGAACGTCAGCAAGGCTATTTCGCCACCCTCACCCGACCCTCAACGGCCGCGGGAGAGCGCTAGGAGGCCTGGACCGCCGCTTCGACGAGGTGACGGGTCTCGGGCGCAGGCTTGATGCCGAACTCCTCGTCGAGGCACTTGGCGAGCCTTCGGTAGTGGACGAGGGCGTCCGACCGATCGCCGCGCTGCAGCAGGACTTGAACCAGGCGCCGGCAGGCGCTCTCACGGCAGGGCTCCGCAGCGAGGATCGCCAGGTATAGGTCGATCGCTTCCTGCGGGCGCTTGTCGCGCTCGCACAGCACCCCGAGCTCCTCCAGAGCCGCGAGATGGAGCTCGTGGAGCCGATCCCGTTCCCGAGAGCACCAGCTCAGGCCGAGCCCGACGACGAGGTCGGGGAGGAAGTCACCACCATGGAGCGCCAGGGCTTCACGGTAGAGCGCCCTGGCCTGGGGGGGGGCCTGAGCCCGCCGAGCCCGGGCCACGGCAGTCTCGAACGCCGAGACGTCGAGCCAGTGCGCGGACCCGCCGTTCAGGAAGAGGCAGTCACCGTCATAGCGAACGAAGCGGGAATCAGCTCCTCGTAGAAGGTCCGGCTCGAGGCTCCGCCTGAGGTTGTAGACCGTCGTGTTCAGGTTGTGCAGCGCTGGCACGTAACCCAGGTCCGGCCACAGCGCCTCCACGACCAGGTCCCGATGCACCGGGCACCCCCGCTGCAGCGCAAGGAGGGCCAGGAGAGCCCGCACCTTCAGGCGGCGCCACAGGGCGCCCTCCACCACCGACCCGTCGAGCCGCTCCACCGACATCGGCCCGAGCAGGTGGATCCGCAGCGACGCTGGCCAGACCTGCCCCGGCTGCACCAGGCGCCCGAGGTGGAGGAGCAGGTCCAGACGCCCGGTCCGCGGGTCGGGCGCGCCCACCACGCTGACGTTGAGCCTTCGAAGGTCGTCGTCCCGACCGCGGGCGAGCAGGTCGAAGCACCGGACCGGCAGGCCGCAGCGGGCGGTTTCCATCACCGCGCATCCAGGCATGCATATCGACGTCCCATCGGGGTCACGGCCGGCCAGCAGGTCGTAGCAGTGGCATCCCACGGCCTCCGCGGGGGGGTATCCCAGGCACTGCTCCGCCGCGCTGTTCCAGGCCACGATCCGGTGGTGCCCGTCGACCGCCCAGAAGGCGTCCCCGGCGTGGTCGAAAACGCGAAGGAGCCGGTTCACACGGCTCCCCACCACTGGCCGAGCCGGTGCTGCCCCAGGTGATGGCGTGCCTGCCGCTCCGCCCAAGCCTGGCCGGCACCGGGGGGACCTGGAAGCGGACTCCGCCGGGGGCCACGATCCGAACTCAGGTCTCGCGAACGAAGCGCCTGGACAGACTGAAGCATTGCGTCTGGACGGGTCTCCATCGCTCCTGGGGACTCTCCATCGGATCGTAGCTCCGACCAAGGCTGTCGGCTACCCCGAGTTCCCACGGGGGTGTGGGACGGGAAGGTGGGGAGTCAGGGAAGGGAGTTCCAGATCGTGCTATTCGGAGGGTAGTAGTTCCCGCAGAGCAGGGCCCCCCCTTGCCAGCCCCGTCCGACCTCCCAGCGCTCGAGCACGCACCGGAACGCATGTACGCCGACCTGACGGCTCTCGGTGACTTCCGCCCGGGAACCCTCAACGCGGTCCGCCACAAGCGCGGCAAGCCCAATTGCGGGTGCGTCGACCCCAGCCACCCCGGCCACGGGGAGGCGTACATCCTCAGGAGAAGGTCGCCGGGAAGACGGTCGCGGCCCACTTCCGGCCCGGTCCGGCGCTGGACACGGCTCAGCGTGCGGTCGCCAACTACAGGCGCTGAATGGTCGGCGCGCGCGAATGGTGCGCATCGACGAGCCCGCCCGGGTACGGCGCTGGGCGGTCGAGCAGGTGACGCGCAAGGGCGCGCGGGTCGAGGCCGTGGCCGCCGCGCTGGGCTACGGCCGCTCGAGGGTGTTCGGGTGGGTGCACAAGTACTCCGGGGGGACCTCCGCGAGCTCGAGACCAAGCTCCGCTCGGGGCGCCCGCCCCGGTTGAGCCCGCGGCAACGCGCCCAGCTGGAGCGGGACCTAGGCGAGGTGGCGCTGGTCGACGACCCGCTGCAGCTTGCCGCCCTCGGAGCGCGGAACCGTGCGCGGCGCCATCAGGGTCACGGTGGCCCCGATCCCGACCGTGCCCCGGATGGCGGCGCCGGTGCGGGCCCGCAGCTCGCGCAGGTGCTGGTCGGCCTCCACGATCTCGTCGGAGAGGACGTCGGCGGAGTAGTCGGCACTTCGGCGGGCAGCGACCCGTTCGATTCGTGGACCGAGCAGCAGCGAGACACGAGCAAGTCGTTCAACGCCGTCGCGAGCGCGGTACGGGGTAACGCGGCCCACGGCCCGCGACGACGGCGCGGAACTGGGACCTGTGGTTGTGGGAGAGGTGGGTCCTTGGCCTGGCGTTCGACACGCGAGGCCTGTTCCCGTTGCGGAACGTCCTCGGGACGACCTCGACGACCCGGCGGCGAGAAAGAGGTGTACCTCATCCTGGAGCAGCCGGGCCTGCCGCCGACGACATGGGACCCTGCCCGGCGATGGTGACGCCGCTCCGCCGCGGTTGGGGCCCGCTCCCCTCTCGCCGGCGGCGACCACGCCCCGCGGATCAGGCTGCGCCAACAGCACGCGCCCTCGCCAGCGGAGCGGCTCAGCCACCAGCGCGGCCAGGCCTGCCCCGGGAGCCCTGGCGTCGGCGCCCACCAGGAGCGGACCACGGGTCTCCGCCTCTTCGCCGCCTCCACGCGTCGCCCGGACCGATCGAAGCGTCCGGCGCCGACCTGGCCCACCGGGTTCCGCTCGGCTCGGCGGCACCAGCCGCCTCCGCCCAGGGAAGCGCACGGATGACCGCCCGGCTCGGTGGAGTTGCCCGGTCGCGCGACTGACCGGTCCAGGGTCGACCTCTCGCAAACTCGTGTACCATGGTACCATGATAACAGTTGAGCGAGTACAGACCGGCGTCCGAATCGAGCGTCGGCTGCTGAAGGTTCTCAAGGCGCTCGCCGAGTACCTCGACCTCTCCTTGGGGGACCTGCTCGAGGGAATCGTGCTGCACGCCTTCGAGCAGTTGGTCCCATTCGACGACGAGACCGCGGCCGTGATCGGACGGCTGAGGCAGGTCTACGGGCTTGAGCTGACCGCCGGTGACAGTCACCGCCTGCGCACGGAGGACGAGGAACATGACCATGGCCCAGTGCAAACGCGTCCGCCTGACCGGCACCATCCGCGTGCCGCTCCAGCCCCGGGACGCCTACGCCCTGTTCACCCCGACCGGTGAGCGCACCTGGGCTCCTGGCTGGGACCCCGCGTTCCCCAGTCGGGTGAGTGACGACGCCGAGCCGGGCACCGTGTTCGAGACCAACCACGCCGGCCGGCGCTCGACCTGGACCGTGGTCCGGCGCGAACCCGGCACGGTCGTCGCGTACGTCACCGTGACGCCCGGCGACCGGGCCGGGCTGGTGACGGTGGTGTGCACGCCCTCGGACGACGGCGAGACGATAGCCACAGTCAGCTACGACCTCACCGCGCTGGCCCCCGAGGCCAACGAACGGCTGGCTCGGTTCGCCGCATCGTACCCGCACTTCCTTGAGCAGTGGCGGCACGACATCGAACTGGCCCTGGCAGGGTCGGGGCATCACTCCTGAGCGGCTTCGGGCGGAGTGGGTGCCCGCGGCCGCCGGCGGCAGTCGCCCCCGACGCCCCGGCCCGCACGCCGTGATCGACACCCACGGCCGCGGCCCTGGCGGAGCACCAGATCCTCGCTGCGGGCCCCGGCCCCTGGACCCTGGTCGAGGCGTCCCGGTTCGCGCCTGATGGCGATGCGCGAACGCGGCACGGCGGGCCGGAGAGGCTCCAGGTCGTGTGACCGCGTCGCCGTGCGCGTCTAGGAAACCCCGCCGCCTCGCGGGAACGGGCGCACCGGCACGGCCAGCGGCCCTGGCACCAGGGCACCCCGACCGTGTCGGATCCAGCGCTCTTCCCCGAGCCACCCCGCGCCCTCACGCCGACGGTCCGGCGGCCCCCCGCTCGAACCAGAGCAACCAGCGCCGGAGCAGGCGCGCCAGCGTCCGACGGTCCGCCGCGGAGAACGGCGCCAGCAGTTCCCGCTCCTGGTCCATCAGCCCCGACACGGCCTCATCGACCAGGGCCCGCCCCCGCGCGGTGAGCTCGACCATGACCACCCGGCCGTCGGCCCGGTCGGGGCGGCGGCGCACCAGGCCCCCGGCTTCGAGCCTGTCCAACCGCTGCGAGATGGCGCCCGAGGTGAGCAGGGAGGCCCGCTGCATGGCGCCGGCACGGAGGCGATGCGGCGGCCCCGCCCGGCGCAGGGTCGCCAGGGCATCGAGGGTGGCGGCGTCGGTGCCGAGCTGCGCCAGGCCCGCCCGCCGGGCCCGTTCGAGATGCCCGGCCAGACGCCAGAGGCGGGTGATGACCCCGATCGAGGTCACGTCGAGGTCCGGCCGCTCGCGGGCCCACGCCTCCTGGATCTCGTCGACCGCGTCCCGCATCAGGGCCTCCTCGACCGCGGCCCGTTTTCTCTTAGCGCTAAGATAGCCGCTCGCTCGTGGGAGCACAGCACGGGAGCGCGACGATGGCAAGGGTGGTGGTCGTCTCGGGGGGCGGGACCGGCATGGGGCGGGCTACGGCGCGCTGGTTCGCCCTGGCCGGCGACCGGGTGGCCGTCGTGGCCCGGCGGGCGGCGGTGCTGGAGCGCGCGGCCGCCGAGCTCAACGCCGAGTGCGGACGGGACCGGGTTCGCGGGTACCGGGCCGACCTCTCGCGGCCGGACGAGGTCGCGACCGCGGCCCGGGCCATCCTGGCGGACCACGGCGGCACCGTGGACGTGGTGGTCAACAACGCCGGCGGCGTCGACCGGGCGGCGGCGGACAGCCTCGACGAGGTGGCCGCCGCCTGGGAGCGCGATTGGCGCGCCAACGTGCTGACCGCGGTCCTCCTCACGACCGCCCTCCTCCCCGCGCTGCGGCGACCGGGCGGCCGCATCGTCACCGTCAGCTCCATCGCCGCCCTGCGTGGAGGCGCCAGCTCCTACGGAGCCGCCAAGGCCGCGCTCATCGGCTGGACCCACTCCGTGGCCGCCGAGCTCGGGCCCCAGGGCGGCACCGCCAACGTGGTCGCCCCCGGCTACATCGCCGACACCGAGTTCTTCGGCGAGGCGATGTCCCCCGACCGCCACCAGCGCCTGGTGGCGCAGACGCTGGTGGGACGGGCCGGGCTCCCCGACGACGTGGCGGCGGCGGTCGCCTACCTGGCCAGCCCCGGGGCCGCCTTCGTCACCGGCCGGGTGCTGCAGGTGAACGGCGGCGCGCTGCCGGGCCGCTGACCGGCGGCGGCCGCCCGGGCCCGGTCCGTGCTGAGGGGCACCCGCCGGCTCCGACCCGGCGGATCGCGCAGCGCGGGCCGGACGCGCCCAGCAGGCGCTCGTCGGCCGTGACCAGGTCGGCGCCGAGCCACTCGGCGAGGGCGACGTACCAGGCGTCGTAGACCGTGATCGTGTCCCGGAGGTCCCAGGCCCGGGCGCTGAACGGCTCGAACGGATACTGCACGATCCGCAGCCGGCGGAGCTGACCCAGCGCCGCCGTCGCCCGGATGGGGCTGAGGGCACCCCGGCGCGTGAGCGCCCGCAGGGCGGAGGTGGCCTCGGCGGCGAAGATGCCGGGCACCTGCAGCACCGTGCGGTCGCGGAGCTCGGCTCGAGCTCCGTCACCGGCCGGGCCGACCCCGACCAGGGCATCGACCACAACCGACGCATCGACGACGGGCGGCACGTCCAGGCTCAGTGCGCCTCGCGGTCGGCACGGACGGCGTCGGCGGACGACGCCGGAGCGAACCCCTGCCGGTCACCGGTCCGCATCCGCTCTTCGACCTCGGCCACCAGTTCCGCCGGGGTGCGCAGGGTGGCCCCGCGGACGACCTCCGCCAGCAGGTACTCCTGCAGGCTCATGCCGGCCGCGGCGGCCCGGGTGCGGTAGAGGCGGTGCACGGCCTCGGGCACGTTGCGGATCTGGATCGTCGCCACGGCGCCATAGTAGCGCTGGTCGCGCTGATCCGCTGGCTCTCGACGGGGTCGGGGCCCGGGACGGCGGGCCGGTCCCGGGACGGCGGTCACGCCGTTCGTGTCGGGACTGCCCGTCCGCCAGCCGGCCGGCTCACGGGATCCGGACCGGACGCCAGTCCCGGCCGCCGTCGCGGCTGCGGAGCAGGACGAATCGGAACGTGCGCGGGTTCATCGCCCCCAGCCAGGCCAGCGTCCCGGTCACGAAGCGCGGCGGGCCGGTGGGCTGGAGGCCGGCCAGCCCGTGCATGCGGACCGCGGCCCAGTGGTGGCCACCGTCCACCGATCGATAGAACACCGGCGCCGGGTCCCCGGGCACGATCCAGTCGCGGGGGCCGACGACCTCCAGGGTCAGGAACCTGGTGGCGGCGATCAGGTGCGGCGCCACGTCGGCCAGGCTCCAGTGCCGGCCGCCGTCCCGGGTCGCGTAGACCGCCAGGGCGAAGCAGCCGGTCGCCCGCGAGAGGGGGCCCGGCGCCCAGGCGACGGGCACCCAGCCCCGGCTGGCGCTGACGAAGGTGGGCAGCCCCACCGACGGGTCGCAGCGAGCCTGGTAGCCCCAGGCCGGCAGCCCCTGCACGGGAGCCCAGGTCCGCCCACCGTCCACGGTGCGGACCAGCGCCTCAGCCCATGGACCGTGGAGCCGGGGCCCGAAGCCGGTCTGGGACGCGGTGAACCGCACCCACTCCGGCTCCGAGTACGGGCCGGGCCGGGCGGTCCAGTGCCGGCCCCCGTCGCGGGTGGCGAAGAGCAGTCCCAGGACGGGCTCGCCGTCGGCCGCCTCGGGGGCGAAGAGCCACCCGTCCTTCGCGTTGACGAAGTCGAGCTCCCCTGGAGACTGCGGGGCCCCCGCGTACCAGGCGGGCACGGGGATCCGGCCACCGGGCTGCCAGGTGTGGCCGGCGTCGGCCGTGCTCCAGAGGCGGAAGGGACCCGCGGCGGCGGTGTTGGGGTGCCAGGTGACGACCCACCCGCTGCGCGCGGAGGCGAAGCAGGCGGCGTACACGGTGCCGCCCCCTGGGGGCGATGCCACCCGCCAGTGGGCCCCACCGTCGCCGGTCCAGAGCAGCGGCGTCGCCAGGCCCGCCCCAGCCGCTCCGAGCACCCAGCCGGTATCGGGTGGGAAGAGCTGGAGGGCGCCCGACGCCAGCCCCCCGGCACCCCGGCAGAGCCGGGGGCCCGGAGCCACCCGGACCCTGGTCGGGGTCGCCACCTGGGTCCGGCGAGACGGCGGGGTGAGCAGGCCCCGCAGGACCGGGCCCACCGCCAGCGCCACCATCACCACGGCCAGGCCGGCCAGGGCGAGCCCCTGCCACTGGGGCCGGGTCGGGCCCGCCCCGGCCCCGGGGGCCGGCGGCCGTTGCGAGGGGCTCACACCGTGGACAACGTGGGCCCGACCCGCGGGGGCACGGGCGGACGGATGCGGGCCGGGCACGCGGTCACGCGCGGGGCCCGGCGGCGGACGGCCGAGCGTCCCCGGCGG
>JAKABB010000041.1 GCA_021802045.1 bacterium | reverse complement strand
GGCCCGCCGCAGCGCCGGCCGCCAGGCGGCCGGGGCGGTGGCCGCGCCCTCGTGGATGAACGCGGCCAGCACCACCAGGTCCTGGTGGTCGCCGAGCCGGTCCTGCAGGGCGCGGACCTCGCGCAGGATGTCGTGGTGCACAGCCGGGAGGACGCCCCCGAAGAGCTCCAGGGTGTAGCGCAGCCGCTTGAAGGCGATGCGGCGGGGATGGAGCTGGCCGAGCCCGGGTGGCGTGCCCCCGACCGGGCCCGGGGCAGCGGCTGCGCCCCGGAACGCCGTCCGCACCCGCCGGCGGCAGAGGGCGCCCACGGTCGCGGTCCGCGGGTGCCCGCGCACGGGGGCCGGCACCGGGGCCAGCACGGCCAGGAGGTGGGGGAGGGTGTCGCGCGCCGCCTGCCGCGACCGCTCCGCGGTGGTGGCGGCCTGGTCGAGCAGGTGCCGGTACGCGGCCGGCTCCTGGCCCCGGGGGCCGGGCGCGAGGGTGCTCCCGGCGGGCACCACCACCGGGCGGTGGCGGCCGCCGGGTTGCAGGGCGTCGGCGCGATCGACACGCACCGACAGCGGGGTCAGCCAATGGCCCAGGCGCTGGAAGCGCACCTCGGCGTCGCGGGCCTCGCCCAGCGTCGCCCCGATCTCCCGGACGACGTCGCCGAGGGCACGCGCCGTGCTCGCCGGGAGGCAGGCCTCCAGGGTGCGCAGGGCGACGCGGAGGCGGCGGGCCGCCACGCGGGCGTCGTGTACCGCCTCCTGGTCGGCGGCGTCGGGCACCCGCGCCAGGGCGGCCCGCAGGGTCGCCTCGCGGGCGGGCAGGGCCCGGGCCGCCAGCTCGCAGCAGCGGTCGCGGTCAGGGATGAGCGGCGGCGGGCAGGCCGGGGGACCGAGCCGCGACCGGGTGGGGGCCGACATCCCACCAGTCTGCGCCCCGCTGGCCCAGGCCCGCGATCATGCCGTCGCGCAGTCCGCGCTCGGAGCGCCGCACCCGGTCGAGGTGGAGCAGGTCCAAGAGCTGGGCCAGGATGAGGATGCCGCCGCGGCAGAGCCGGATGCGCTCCAGGTCCACGCCCGAGCGCGCCTGGAGTTGGGCCAGGGTCTCCCGCCGGAAGTGGTCCAGGACCCGCTCCAGGGTCTCCGGGCGCAGCACGGCGTGCACCGGCGGCCCCTCGAAGCGGGGCAGGTTGGTGATGGTGCCCCCAGTCCCCAGCACCGTCACCCCGGCCGCCACCGGCCGCAGCGCGGGGAGCCGCTCGCTGACCCGGCGCTCCATGTCCAGCCACTCCTCGGGGGTCGGGGGGTCGGCCTGGGCCCGGGCGGCCACGGTCCCCGAGCCGAGCGGGAGCGAGTCCACCGCCTGCAGGCGGCCGGCCGCACCGGAGGCCAGCTGGGTCGACGCTCCCCCGATGTCCAGGAGGAGCACCGACTCCCGGCGGGGCAGCCCCAGGGTGGCCCCGGCGAACGCCAGGCTCGCCTCCTGGCGGGCGGTGAGGACGCGAACCGGGCGGCCGTCCACCGCCCGGCTCAGCGTCTCGGCCACCGCGACGCCGTTGGCCGCGGCCCGGAGGGCCTGGGTCGCCCCGATCGCCAGGGCTGTCACGCCGGCGGCGCTGGCGGCGGCCACCTGATCGCGCAGGGTGGCGACCGCCGCGGCCAGCCGCTGGGGGCCGATCATCCCCGAGCTGGCGACGTCGGCCCCCAGCTGGACGAAGGCTCGCCGCCGGAAGACCGGGGCGGGGAGCTCGCCCGGGCGGGCGCGCGCCACCAGGAGATGGATGGTGTTGCTGCCGATGTCGATGGCGCCCAGGCGCCCCGCCGCCGGCGACCCGGGCGCCAGCGCTCGGCGGCGGCGGGGCGAGTTCGGGGTGGGCAGGGCGGGGCTCAGGCCGGCGGGGGTGCCGTCCGCGGCGCTGCGGCCCGGCGTCGTGGCGGTGTGCCCGGACCCGGCGCGCTCGTGCCGTCCGGCGCCGCCTGGGCCCGCACCGCCGCCATCAGCTCCTGGAGGGTCTGGTCGGCGGTCTCGATCTCTGCCGTCAGAGCCTCCGCCTGGGCGATGAACGCGCCGGCCTTGCGCACCGCCCGGGCCTGCTCCTTGCGCAGCTTCCCCAGCCGCGTCGCCATCATGGTCACCTGCTTCGCGGGCTTGGCCATCACCATCCCTCCATCACTCCGGATCCGCCGTTCGGGCGCCGCCCGGGCCACCCCGGGGGAGCGGGACCCGAGGCGGGGCCGCGCTGCCTATACTGCGCCCCGTGCCGGACCGGACGGTGTACATCGTGCGCCACGCCTCGGCCGTGGCCCGCGACGCCTGGTCCGGGCCGGATGCCCTCCGCCCGCTGAGCCTCCGGGGCTGGCAGCAGGCGGCGGCCCTGGCCGAGTGGCTGGCCGACCCGGCGCCCATGCACTTCCTCAGCAGCCCCACGGTGCGCTGCCGGGACACCCTGGTGCCGGTCGCGCACCGTGGGGCCGGGACCGTCGTCGACGAGCCGCTGCTGGCCGACCTCGCCGAGGCCGAGGTGACCGAGGGCGTGCTCCAGGTGCGCATGCGCCGACTGCTGCGGGTGCTGGCCCAGGTGGAGGCGGGGCCCGTCGCCGCCTGCAGCCACGGGGACACCATCCCCGTCCTCCTGCGCGTCAGCGGGATCACCGGGGAGCTCCCCTGCCCCAAGGGTGGCGTCTGGGAGCTGCGCCTCGATGCCCAGGGCGGGGTCCGGTCGGGGCGCTTCCTCGGGCGCGCCGGCGACACGTGACGGACGGGGGCCGGTGCGAGCCGGGCCTGCCCGACGCCGTCCGCCGGGTGGCGCCGGCGGTGCTGGACCTGCTGGGGCGCCATGGCTCGGACGCGGTGCTCATCGTCGACGAGGCCCACACCGTGCTCTGGGCCAACGCCCGGGCCGGGGACGCGCTGGACCGGCCGTCCCCCCCGCGGCCCGATCCGGCCCCGGGGGGGCTGTCCCTGCGGCGGTGGGTCCGGGATCCGGCCCTGGCGGTGGCGGTCGGGCGCGCCTTCCACGAGGGGACCACCATCGACGAGGAGGTGCGCCTGGCGGCCGGCCAGCGGAGCTACCGAGGGATCGTGGTGCCGCTGACGGCGACCGGCGGGGATCGCCTGGCGCTGGTGGTGCTGCGTGACGACACCGCCGCCCGGCGGCTCACGCGAGCCCATCAGGACCTCCTGGCCAACCTCTCCCACGACCTGCGCACCCCGCTGGCCGGGCTGCGCCTGCTGGCGGAGACCCTGGTCGGTGAGGCCCGGAACGACCGGGAGGCCACGGTGGCCTTCGCCGAGCGGATCGCGGTCGAGGCGGAGCGTCTGCACGAGCTGGTCAGCGGCATCCTCGACCTGGCCCACCTGGAGGCGGACGTCGACCGGGCCAGCATCGAGCCGATCCCGCTGGGCCCCGTCGTGGAGCGGGTGGTGGAGCGGCTGCGTCCGCTGGCCCGCGAGGGCGGCGTCACCGTGCGGCTGGCGATGGACGAGGTCTCGGCCATCGCCGACCCGGCCCGGCTGGAGGTGGCCCTCGGCAACATCCTCGACAACGCCATCAAGTTCACCTCGCGGGGGGGTGAGGTGGTGGTGACCGCCGGCCTCACCCGGGGCACGCCGGTGCTGACCGTGCGGGACACCGGCTGCGGGATCCCGCCGGCCGAGCTGCCCCGAATCTTCGAGCGTTTCTACACCGGGGATCGGAGCCGGGCCGCTCGCAGCTCGGGGCTGGGACTGCCGATCGCCCGCCACGCGGTGGAGTTGCAGGGCGGGCGGGTGGCGGCCCGCAGCGAGGTGGGGGTGGGGACCACCGTCGAGATCCGGTTGCATCCGGTCCCGTGAGGCCCCGCCGGGGGCGGTCCCGGCCCGGCCGCGGCCCGTGGTCTACCATCTCAACCATGAGACGCCGCCGCCGTGCCTGCCGCCGCTGACGCCGGGGACGCCCGCCCCCGGGCCGGGGGCGAGGGCGCTCCCTCCGACGCGACCCTGGAGCTGGCCGCCCTCCAGGACGATGTCCGGCTCCTGGGCCGGCTGGTCGCGGACGCGCTGGAGCGGGCCATGGACGGGCTGGTCCAGCGCAACGGGGACCGGCTGCGGGCGGTGATCGAGGCCGACCACGACATCAACGAACGGCAGCGCAGCGAGCGCGAGCGCTGTCTGTCCTTCATCGCCACCCACCATCCCGTTCATGGTGAGCTCAACGGGGTGGTGGCCCTGATGCTGATGGGCTCCGAGCTGGAGCGCATGGGCGACCACGCCATGAGCTGCGCCCGCCTGGCCCTGCCGCTCATCGAGCTGAGCGACCGCCCCCACCTGGAGGACATCAGCCGCCTGGGGCGGTACGTGGCCGAGCAGGTGCGCGACATCCTGGCAGCCTTCACCGACGCCGACACCAGCCGGGCCCAGGACATCGCGGCCCGCGACGACCGCATCGACCGCATCTACCACCGGCTCTTCGAGGACCTGATGGAGCTGATGCGGGAGCAGCCCGACGCGGTCTACGCCGCCACCAACCTGCTCTTCATCGGGCACAACCTGGAGCGCATCGGTGACCGCGTCACCAACATCGCCGAGGACCTGGTCTTCCTCGACAGCGGTCGCATCGTGGAGCTCGGCTGAGGGACGTGGTCGCGACCGAGCGCCCGGCCCGGACCGGGCGGCGCGTGCTGCTGGTGGAGGACGACGAGGCGGTGCGCATGACCCTGCGCTACAACCTGGCCGCCAAGGGCCACGTGGTCTCCGAGGCCGCCACCGGCACCGAGGGACTGCAGCGCGCCCGTGACCGGCGTCCCCACCTCGTCGTCCTCGACCTCATGCTGCCCGAGCTGCACGGGCTGGAGGTGTGCCGCATCCTGCGCGAGGAGACCGACGTGCCCATCCTCATCCTCACCGCGCGCGGCACCGAGGCGGAGAAGATCCGCGGCTTGGAGCTCGGCGCCGACGACTACCTCACCAAGCCCTTCGGCGTCGGGGAGTTCCTGGCGCGGGTCGAGGCGCTGCTGCGCCGGGCCGAGCGGCGGCCCGCCCCGGCGGAGCAGGAGGAGCAGGTGGCGATCGGGAACTTCCTTCTCGACCGCTCCGCCCACCGGGTGACGGTGGGTGGGGTTGCGGTCAAGATGAGCCCCAAGGAGTTCGGCCTGCTGGCCCACCTGGTCGCCAATCCGGGTCGGGTCCACAGCCGCGACGCCCTCCTGCGCGCGGTCTGGGGGCCGCGCTTCGACGGCGACGCCAAGACCGTGGCCGTCCACATCCGCTGGCTGCGCGAGAAGTTCGAGGCCTTCCCCAGCCTGCCCTTCCGGATCACGACGGTGTTCGGGGTCGGCTACCGTCTCGACATCGCCCCGCGCTGACGCCGGCCCACCGGCGGCGGTCCTCTGCGCTTGACGGGGTCAGAAAGACGAGCGTACTGTTCCGATGATGGAATCAAGATACGCCCAGCGGCTGCGGAAGGCCGGCCTGCGGGTGACGGCCCCGCGCCTGGCGGTGCTGGCCGTGCTGCGGCCGGGGACCCACCCCAAGGTCGAGGAGATCGCCACCGCGGCTCGGCGGCGGCTGGGCTCGCTCTCGACCCAGGCGGTCTACGACGTGCTGCGCATGCTGGACGAGGCCGGCCTGGTGCGCCATCTGGAGCCGGCGGGCCATCCCGCTCGCTACGAGGTCCGGGTGGCGGACAACCACCACCACCTGATCTGCCGCGCCTGCGGGAGCATCGTCGACGTCGACTGTGCCCTGGGGGCGGCCCCGTGCCTGGAGCCGGCGGCGGACGCCGGCTACCTGGTCGACGAGGCCGACGTGACCTACTGGGGCTGGTGCCCGAGCTGCCGCCGCGAACCCGACCGCGATCGAACCGCTGCCACCCTGCCGCCACCTGCCACGGAGGTTTTGCCATGAGCGACCAGCGACCCCCGGTCACCACCACCGACGCCGGGATCCCGGCGGCCAGTGACGAGCACTCGCTGACCGCCGGGCCCGACGGGCCCATCCTGCTGCAGGACCACTACCTCATCCAGAAGATGGCCCAGTTCAACCGCGAGCGGGTCCCGGAGCGGGTGGTGCACGCCAAGGGGGGTGGGGCCCACGGCTTCTTCGAGGTCACCGACGACGCCAGCCCCTACTGCCGGGCCGACTTCCTGGGCCGGGGCCAGCGCACCGAGGTCTTCGTGCGCTTCTCGACGGTGGCCGGGGAGCTCGGCTCCGCCGACAGCGTTCGCGACCCGCGCGGCTTCGCCATCAAGTTCTACACCGCCCAGGGCAACTACGACCTGGTCGGCAACAACACCCCGGTCTTCTTCGTACGCGACCCGCAGAAGTTCCAGGACTTCATCCACTCCCAGAAGCGGCGGGCCGACACCCACACCCGCGACAACAACATGCAGTGGGACTTCTGGAGCCTCTCGCCCGAGTCGGCCCACCAGGTGACCTGGCTGATGGGGGACCGCGGCATTCCCCGCAGCTGGCGCCAGATGAACGGCTACTCCAGCCACACCTACCTGTGGCAGAACGCGGGCGGGGAGCGCTTCTGGGTCAAGTACCACTTCAAGACCGACCAGGGCGTGCAGTCCCTGACCGACGCCGAGGCCAAGGCCATGGTGGCCGAGGACCCCGACGTCCACCTGCGCGACCTCTACCAGGCGATCGCCCGCGGCGAGCACCCCTCGTGGACGCTCTTCATGCAGATCATGCCCTTCGACGAGGCCGCCGACTACCGCTTCAACCCCTTCGACCTCACCAAGGTGTGGCCGCACCACGACTACCCCCTGGTCCGGGTGGGGCGGATGGTCCTCGACCGCAACCCGGAGAACTACTTCGCCGAGGTCGAGCAGTCGGCCTTCGAACCCTCCAACATGGTGCCCGGCATCGGCCCCAGCCCGGACAAGATGCTGCTGGGGCGGCTCTTCAGCTACCCCGACACCCACCGCCACCGCATCGGCACCAACTACCTGCAGCTGCCCATCAACCAGCCCAAGGCCCAGGTCCACTCCTACAACCGCGACGGGGCCATGCGCTACCGCAACCCGGCCGACCCGGTCTACGCGCCCAACTCGTTCGGAGGGCCGGTGGCGGACCCGGCCGTGACCGAGCCCGGCTGGGCGGTGGCGGGCGAGATGGTGCGCGCGGCCTACACCAAGCGGCGCGACGACGACGACTTCATCCAGCCGGGGATGCTCTACCGGCAGGTGATGGACGACGCCGCCAAGGCGCGGCTGGTCACCAACATCACCAACCACCTGCGCGGCGGCGTGCAGCCGCCGGTGCTGGACCGGGCCCTCGAATATTGGCGCCAGGTCGACCCCGACCTCGGCGAGCGGGTGGCCGCTCGCGTCCGGGGCGACCAGACGGGGTCCTGAGGCCGCCGCGACCGCGCTGGCCGGTCCCGTCGCCGAGGCGGGATCGGCCGCCCCTATACTCTGAGCGCGTGCCTGCCGTGACCCGCTCCCGCCGGTGACGGCGGCGCCCGTGGCGGCCCCGACCGGTGAGCCAGCCATCGAGCTGGCCGGCGTCGGCAAGCGCTACGGGGCGGTCACCGCCCTGCGGGACGTCTCGCTCACCGTCGCCCCCGGGGAGTTGCTGGCCGTCCTGGGGCCCAACGGCGCCGGCAAGACCACCACCGTCGAGATCCTGGAGGGGTACCGTCGGGCCGACGTGGGCCGGGTTAGGGTACTGGGGTGTGACCCCGACGCCGACGGGGCCCGGCTGCGGCCCCGGATGGGGCTGATGCTGCAATCGGGCGGGCTCTACCCGCTGATGCGGGTGGGGGAGGCCCTTCGGCTCTTCGCCAGCTTCTTCCGCCGGCCGGCCGACCCCGAGGAGCTGCTGGCGGCGGTGGGGCTGGCGGGGGTGCGCGGGTCCAGGATCAAGCAGCTCTCGGGCGGGGAGCGGCAGCGGCTCTCCCTGGCGCTGGCCCTGGTCGGTCGGCCCGAGGTGTGCTTCCTCGACGAGCCCACGGCGGGCATGGACCCGCGGGCCCGCCGCCTCACCTGGGACTTCATCAGCCGCCTCCAGGGCGAGGGCACCACCATCGTCCTCACCACCCACTTCATGGAGGAGGCGGACCGGCTCGCCGACCGGGTGGCCATCCTCCACGAGGGGCGGGTGGTGGCCTGCGACACCCCGGCCGCGCTGAAGGGCGCCGGGGCCGGGGAGACCCTGCGGGTCGAGGTCGCGACCGCCTTCGACCCCGCCCCGCTGGCGATGCTGGCCGCGGTCCGCGCGGTGACGCCGACCGGTCCCGGCAGCTGCGTCCTGCGGGTCGAGGACCCGCCGGCGGCGCTGGCGGCGGTGGCGGCCTGGCTGCGGGACCAGGGGCTGCGCGCCCGCCGGCTGGAGGTCGGCGGCGGCTCCCTGGAGGACGTGTTCCTGCAGTTGACGGGCGGCGCCGACGGCGCCGCCGAGACCGCGCCGGCAGCGGAGGGGGGGCGGTGAGCTCTCCCGCCGCGCCTCTGCACCGGGCCCTGCGCGCGCAGGCCGCGATGGAGCTCCGCCTCACCCTGCGTCAGGGCGAGAACCTGCTGGTGATCCTGATCCTGCCGGTCCTGCTGCTGCTCTTCTTCGCCAGCGCCCGGATCGTGCCGACGGTGGCGGGCAGCTCCCCCGCCGACTACCTTGTCCCCGGGATCCTCACCGTCGCCGTGATGTCGACCGGCATGGTCAGCCTGGGGATCGCCACCGCCTACCAGCGCTCCTACGGCGTCCTCAAGCGGCTCGGCGGCTCGCCCCTGCCCAGGGGCGGCCTGATCGCCGCCAAGGGGCTCTCGGTGCTGGTCATCGAGGCGGGGCAGGTCGCGCTCATCGGCCTGGTGGCGCTCTGGGCCTACCACTGGCGGCCGCAGGGCGCCCCGGGGCTGGCGGTGCTGGTCCTCCTCCTGGGAGCGATCACCTTCGCCGCCATGGGCCTGGCCATGGCGGGAGGCCTGCGCGCCGAGCTCACCCTGGCAGGTGCCAACGGGCTGTACGTGCTGTTCCTGGTCCTGGGGGGCGTGGTCCTGCCGGTGGATCACCTGCCGGGGTTCGTCCAGCCCCTGGCTCAGCTGCTGCCGGTGACGGCGCTCTGCAGCACGCTGCGGGCCACCCTGACCCCGGGCGCCGCCCTCCCGACCGGCGACCTGGTCCTGCTGGTGGCGTGGCTGGCGGTGGCCGTGGGGTTGGCGGTGAAGACCTTCCGCTGGGAGTAGCCGGACGGGCCCGCCGGCGGGCGACCGGCGGGGCGACCCCGGCGGCCGCCGTAGCATGGAGGGCGGCCCACCGTCCGGGCCCACCAGGAGGGATGTGATGCAGGTACGCGCGCTCGGATCGCAGGGGCTCCAGGTGTCCGCCCTGGGCCTGGGCTGCATGGGCATGTCCGAGTTCTACGGCACCCGCGACGACGCCGAGTCGACGGCCACGATCCACCGGGCCCTGGAGCTGGGCATCACCTTCTTCGACACCGCCGACATGTACGGGCCGTTCCACAACGAGCGCCTGGTGGGCGCGGCCCTGGCACCGCACCGCGACCGCGTCGTCCTGGCCACCAAGTTCGGCAACGAGCGCCGGGAGGACGGCTCCTGGGTCGGGGTCAACGGCCGCCCGGAGTACGTCCGCCAGGCCTGCGACGCCTCCCTGCAGCGGCTGCAGACCTCGCACATCGACCTCTACTACCAGCATCGCGTCGACCTCAACGTGCCCATCGAGGAGACGGTCGGGGCGATGGCCGAGCTGGTGGCCGCCGGCAAGGTGCGCTACCTGGGGCTGTCGGAGGCCTCGGCGGCGACCGTCCGTCGCGCCCACGCCGTCCATCCCATCAGCGCCCTGCAGTCCGAGTACTCGCTGTTCACCCGGGACCTGGAGGCGGAGGTGCTGCCCACCCTGCGCGAGCTCGGCATCGGGCTGGTCGCCTACAGCCCGCTCGGGCGGGCCCTGCTCACCGGCCGGGTGCGCTCGGCGGCCGACCTCCCGGCCGGCGACAGCCGCGCCGAACGCTTCCCGCGCTTCGCCCCGGGCAACCTCGAGGCCAACGTGGCCCTGGCCGACCGGGTCCGGGCCCTGGCCGAGCGCAAGGGCGTGGCCCCCGGGCAGCTGGCGCTGGCCTGGGTGCTGCGGCAGGGGGAGGACATCGTGCCCATCCCCGGCACCAAGCGCCGGCCCTACCTGGAGGAGAACGCCCAGGCGGCCGATGTGGTCCTGAGCGCTACCGAGCTGGCCGAGCTGGACCAGGCCGTGCGCCCGGGCGCCGCGGCCGGCGACCGCTACCAGGACATGGCCACCGTCAACCGCTGAGCGGCGGGGGCCCGCGGGCCCCCGGCCCGGCGCGGCGGACGACGATCGTCGCCTCTCGCCTGCCGACGGTCTCTCGGCGCCGTCAGGTCGGCCGCCGGCGGTGGGGCCCCGGGGCCCCACCCACAACATGAGGGCCTAGAATGCGTGCGGAGCCCAAGATGTGGGGTCAACACCCCACCTGGACCGAGGGCATTCGGATGCGCTGTCCGTACTGCAACCACACCGACCTGCGGGTGGTCGACTCTCGCGACACCGAGACCGGGGAGGCCATCCGCCGCCGCCGCGCCTGCAACGCCTGTGGCAAGCGCTTCACCAGCTACGAGCGGGTGGAGGCGGTGCCCTTCTACATCCTGAAGAAGGACGGGCGGCGCGAGGACTTCGACCGGCACAAGCTGTTCGGGGGCCTCATGACCGCCTGCAAGAAGCGTGACATCTCGCCCACCCAGGTGATGGCTCTGGTGGAGATCATCGAGGCGGAGCTGCGGGGACGGGGCCAGTCGGAGCTCCCCAGCCGGGAGGTGGGGGAGCTGGTCATGGCCCGCCTCCGGGAGCTGGATGACGTCGCCTACGTGCGCTTCGCCTCCGTCTACCGCTCCTTCCGCGACCTCTCGGAGGTGAAGGCCGAGATCGATCAGCTGCTCTCGGGGTCCCGGCACGGACGCAAGCGCCGTCCTGCCTGACGCGCCCGGGCTGGCCGACCGGCTGCAGGCGGTCCGGAGCGCCATCGCCCAGGCCGCGCTGGCGGCCGGCCGCGACCCGGCGGCGATCGAGCTCCTGCCGGTGAGCAAGGGGCATGGGCTCGACCGGGTACGCCAGGCCCTGGCCCTTGGGCTCGACGCCCTGGGCGAGAACTACGTCCAGGAGTGCGAGGCCAAGGCGGCCGCGGCCCCGGGGGTGCGCTGGCACCTGCTGGGCCACTGCCAGCGCAACAAGGCCCAGCGCGCCGCCCGGCTCTTCGCGGCGGTGGAGACGGTGGACAGCCTGGTCCTGGCCGCCCGTCTCAGCGCGGCGCGGGCCGGCCTGGACCCGCTGCCGGTGCTGTGCGAGGTGGAGCTGACCGGGCTCCCGGGGCGGAGCGGCTTCACCGCGGCGGCGCTGCGAGCCGCGTTCGCCGACCTGGGGCAGCTGCCCGGGATCCGCATCGAGGGGCTGATGACGGTGGCCGGCCCCGGTGCGGGGTCGGTGGCGTTCGCCGCCTGCCGGGCCCTGCGCGACGAGCTGTCCGACCGGCACGGCGTGCCCCTGCCGGTCCTCAGCATGGGCATGAGCCACGACTTCCCGGTGGCGATCGCCTGCGGCAGCACCCGGGTCCGCATCGGGCAGGCGCTCTTCGGGGCCAGGCCCAGCCGCTGATCCGGCCCTGGCCAGGCCCCTCCGGCGTTGATAGAGTGGGCGGACTCGTCCGGCGGGCCCCATTGGGAGGTCGCAGATGCTGCAGGACCGCGTCGCCCTGGTGACCGGGGGCACCCGCGGCATCGGCGCCGCCATCACGCGGGCCCTGGCGCGCGACGGCGCGGTGGTGGCGGCGGGGTACACCCGCGACCGGGTCCGCGCCCAGGCCCTCCAGCGGGAGCTGGCGGCCATCGGCGCTCGGGTGTCGCTGCACCAGGGGGACGTGGGGGTGCCCGAGGACTGTCAGCGGGCGGTGCAGGAGGTCCTGGCGACCCACGGGCGGCTGGACATCCTGATCAACAATGCCGGGATCACCATGGACAAGACGGTCCGGCGGATGAGCATCGACGACTGGCACCAGGTGCTGCGGGTCAACCTCAACGGCGTCTTCTACATGACCAAGGCCGTGCTGGAGACCATGATCGCCCAGGGTTGGGGGCGGGTGGTCAACGTCAGCTCGGTGATCGGGCAGACCGGCAACATCGGCCAGGCCAACTACGCGGCCTCCAAGTCGGCCCTCTTCGGCTTCACCCAGAGCCTGGCCCTGGAGATGGCCCAGCGGGGGGTCACCGTCAACTGCGTGGCCCCCGGGTTCATCGAGACGGAGATGGTCGCGGCCCTGCCGGAGGCGGCCCTGCGGGCGGTGGTCGACCGCATTCCCCAGCGGCGCCTGGGCAGCCCCGACGAGGTGGCGCGGGTGGTGCGCTTCCTGGTCGACGACGACTCCTCGTACATCACCGGGGCCATCTACACCGTCAACGGCGGTCTCTTCATGTGACGCTCGCCGGAGCCCCGGCCGCGGGGGCACGGGCCCTTCGCCGCCGCGGAGGCGGCCGCCGCCGGACGATGCCCGGGGGCCACCCCGTGGTCGCGGCGGTCCCGGCAGGCCGGGCCGGGCCCGATGCCGTCGCCGGGGCCCGCCGGACCGACCCGCCTCCGGCTCGGGGCGTCGCTCAGCGCCGGGGGGGCCCGCCCCGGGCGGCGCGCCAGCGCCGCACCGCCTGGCGCAGGGAGGCGCCGATGGGGGTGAACTCGCGCAGGAGGCCCCGCTGGCGGCGGCGCCCGGCGGTCATGGGTGCGGTCGCGAAGAGGTCCGGCCGGGCGGCCCGCCAGTCGCCCACCAGGGAGCGCATCACGACCGAGGCCAGGCTGGCCGCGGGCACGGCCAGGAAGGCGCCCAGGAAGCCGCCGGCCTCGGCGCCGACCACCACCGCCAGCAGCGAGACCAGCGGGTGGAGCCGCACGAAGCGGGCCTGGATCCGCGGGGCCAGGACGTACCCCTCGACGACATGGATGCCGATGAAGAGGACGACCGTCGCCAGCGCCAGCCCGGGGCTGCGGGTGAGCGCCAGGAACACGGCCACCGCCCCCCCGGCGAAGGGCCCCACCAGGGGGATGAGCTCGAAGACGCCGGCCGTGACCGCCACCACCAGCGGGAACGGCACGCCGAGGAGGGCGCAGCCGAAGCCGGCCAGGGCGGCGATGACCAGCGCGATGAGGAGCTGGGCCCGGACGAAGCCCCCGAAGACCACCAGGAAGGCGTCGAGCCCGAACTCCAGCTCGGAGCCGGCCCGGGTGGGCAGCTGGCGCACCAGGCTCGCGCGCAGGGTGGCACCGTCCTTCAGCAGCCAGAAGGCCACCACCAGGGCCACCACCACCTCCACCAGCACCGTCAGGCTGGTCGTGACCCCTCGCAGGAGCACCCCGGTGGCGGTCGGCAGGAGGGTGCGCAGGTTGGGGGTGAGCAGCTGGCCGGGGGGGACGGAGAGGCTCACCCCGAAGTGGCGCAGGAAGCCCTCCCCGATCCGCAGCGAGGTGTTGACGCGGGCGATGAGGGTGGGGACCCGGACGATCAGGGCGCGCCCCTCGGTAACCAGGGGACCCGTGATCAGGTACAGCAGGCCACTGACCAGGACGATGCCGACCAGGAGGGCCAGGAGGACCGCGGGGCTGCGGGGCAGGCCGGCGCGTCGCTCCAGGAGCCGGACCGCCGGCATCGCCACCAGGGCGATGATCGTGGCCAGCAGGCCGGCCAGGATGGTGAGCAGCACCATCGAGAACCAGCCGCGCAGGATGAACAGCAGTTGGTAGCCGGCGAGCAGGGTGACCAGGATCGCCGCCGCCCGCACCCAGGTCCAGGTCGACCGCCGCAGGGCCTCCTGGCGGGCGGTGTCGTCGGCGGGGCCCGGCTCCCCGGCCGCCGCCGACGCCCGCGCCCCGGTGGCCCGGCCTCCGCCGGTGGCGCGCCCGGCACCGGCCGGGGGCCGCGCGGGCGGCGGGTCGATGGGGCGAGCCACTGTCCCATGAGTATGGGGCCGGCCCGCCGACCGGTGGCCCCCGGCCCGCCTCAGGCCCCGGGGGTCCGCCCCGTCCCGGCCAGCACCGCCGCCAGGTCCGCCGTCAGCCGCTCGGCCTCGGCCGGGCGCAGGGTGGCGATCGTGATCCGGACGGCCGGCGGGCTGGCCAGGCGGAAGGTCTCGCCCGCCCGCACCGCCCAGCCGCGGGCCAGCAGCGACTGCACCGTGGCCGTCTCCTCGCGGACCGGGACCCACACGTTGAGGCCGGAGCGTCCGCAGGCGGGGATCCCCCGCCGGGTCAGCGCCCTCAGGAGGCCGGTGCGCCGGGCCCGGTAGGTGGCGGTGGCGTGGGCCAGGGTCGACGCGGTCCCCGGGTCCGCCCACAGCCGCACCACCGCCCGCTGCAGGAGGTGGCTGACCCACTCCGGGCCCAGGAGGATCCGGTCCGCCACCCGGCCGACGGTCCTGGCGTCGCCGGCCAGGACCGCGAGGCGCAGGTCCGGCCCCAGCGACTTGGCCACGGAACGGGCCACCGCCCACCGCTGCGGGGGCCGTCCGGCGCACAGCCCCGCCGCCGCGGCCCCGGCGACGGCCCCGGCGTGGTCGTCCTCCACCACCAGCACCTCGGGGTACCGGTCGAGCAGCGCCCGCAGGGCCCGGGCCCGGGCCGGGGTGAGGGCCGCCCCGGTCGGGTTCTGGGCCCGGGGCGTGACCACGCAGGCGGCGCAGCCCCGGGCCAGGGCGGCGGCGAGCGCGGCCGGCAGCGGGCCCTCGTCATCGAGGGCCATGGGCTCCGGCCGCAGGCCCATGGCCACCAGCAGGTCGAGGAGGGCCGTGTAGCCGGGGTCCTCGACCGCCACCCGGTCGCCGGGGTGCAGCTCGGCCGCCAGCACCCGCTCCAGGGCGTCCAGGGCGCCGCTGGTCACGGTGAGGTGGGAGGCGTCGAAGCCGTCCGCCGCCAGCTGGCGGCGCGCGTGCTCGCCCAGCTCCGGGAGCACCGCCGGCGCCCCGTAGAGGCGGGGCCAGACCGGCAGGGCCCGCAGCACCGGCGCCAGGTCGGGCAGCAGGCGGGGGTCGGGGTTCCCGCTGGCCAGGTCGCGCACTCCCGGCGGCACCGGGGCCGGCCGCCGGCCGATCAGCGCCGGGCGCGGGCGGACCGCGGTCCCCTGCCGTCCGCTGCCGGTGAGCCAGCCGCGGCCGCGCAGGGTGCGATAGGCGGCCGTGACCGTGGCCGGGCTGACCCCCAGCCCCTGGGCCAGCTGGCGGATGGGGGGCAGGCGGGCCCCGGCCGGGAGGGCACCCCGGCGGATACCGCCCTCCACCGAGGCGGCGATCTCCGCGGCGGTCCGGCCCTCGATGCGGTATGTTAGTCCTGTCACGTCATAGAGATTGTAATGGTACAAATGCCCAGCGATCCGACCGGCCCCGCCTCCGAGCGGGTGCGCGTCCGCCGCCAGCCGGAGCGGGCCGGCTACGACCGGGCCACGGTCGACGCCATCCTGGACGCCGTCCCCATCGCCCATCTGGGGGTGGTCCAGGGCGGCGAGCCCCGGGTGCTGCCGACCACCTTCGTGCGCATCGACGACGCGGTCTTCATCCACGGTGGACGCCAGAACGCCCTCCTGGCCGCGGCCGTCGGCCAGACCGTGTGCCTCACCGTGACCGGCCTCGACGGCCTGGTCCTGGCCCGTTCGGCCTTCCACCACTCCATGAACTACCGCTCGGTGGTCGTGCTGGGGGTGGCCTTCGAGGTGCGGGCCGCCGCCCGCAAGGCGGCGGTGCTGGACCGCTTGGTGGAACGGCTGGTCCCCGGCCGGGCGGCGCTGCTGCGCCCCACCCGCCCGGGGGAGCTGCGGGCCACCAGGGTCCTCGGCCTGCCCCTGGACGAGGTGTCGGCGAAGGTGCGCAGCGGGCCGCCCCTGGACCCGGCGGCCGATCGCTCCTTCCCGGTGTGGGCGGGGGAGATCCCACTCCGCCAGGCCCTGGGCCGCCCCCGGGCCGCCCCCGATGCCCCGGCGCCGGCGGCGGCCCCGCGCCGGATCTTCGCCGGTCTGGGGGTCCCCGCACCCGGTTGACCGGCGCCCGGCGTCGGAGCGGGGCGCACTTGACGCCGCGGCGAGCGATCCGCTAACAATGTCGGTCGAGCGCGATGAGGCCCGCGTAGACCGGCACGACCGGATGATGGCTTCTGTCCCAGTCCGCGAGAAGCCACGCGCCCCTTCCGGAGATCGCCCTGCCCTATGTGCTCCAGGCGCTCCAGACGCTTGTCGTCCTGGCCGCCGCTCCCCTGTACGCCGGCCTGATCAGCCGGGCCGAGGCTGTCGTCCAGTCCAAGCACGGCCCCAGCATCTGGCAGCCCTACCGTGACCTGTCCAAGCTCCTTGGCAAGGGCCGGGTCATCTCCGAGCACGCCACCGTGGTGTTTCGCTGGGCCCCCTACGTCGCCATGGCCTGCTTCCTTCTGGTGTCGACCATCGTCCCCATCATCACCGCCCAGCCGCTGCCCCTGGCCTTCCTGGCGGACCTGATCGGGGGGGCCTTCGTCCTCGGGCTGGCCAGCTTCGTGCTCTCCCTGGCCGCGCTCGACACCGGCAGCCCGCTGGGCGGGCTGGGGGCCAGCCGTACCACCTGGATCGGCAGCCTGGCCGAGCCCGCGCTGATCCTGGTCTTCTTCACCGTCGGCGTGCTCTCCGCCTCCGACAACCCCTACCTCATGAACCACGCCCTGGCGGGCTCGCCGGCGGCCCTGGCGCTGCCGACCCATGTCCTGGGGGCGGTGGCCTTCTTCATGCTGCTGCTGGCGGAGACCGGCCGCATCCCGATCGACAACCCCGCCGGCACCATCGAGATCTCGATGATCGAGGAGCCACGGGTGCTGGAGTACTCGGGCCGGGACTACGCCCTCATCAAGTGGGGCGGCTGGATCAAGCTGTTCCTGCTGTCCTCCATCTTCATGAACGTGTTCGTGCTCCCCTGGGGCCTGGGCAGCGCCACCGGCCTTGGCAGTGGGCTCCTGGGCATCGCCGCCCTGGGCGGCAAGCTGCTCCTGTGCGGCGCGGCCATCGTGATCATCGACTCGTCCTTCGCCAAGCTGCGCTTCTTTCGCATCGCGGAGTACCTCGGCGGGGCCTTCCTGCTGGCCCTGATCGGCATCGTCACCTCCTACGTGATCGGAAAGTAGCTGGTGCAGAGCCTCTCGGCCGCCTCCGTCCCCGGCGTCATCCTCGACCTCGACGCGGTGCTGATCCTGCTCAGCGCCTTCGCCTGCCTGGGCTCCAAGCTCTTCGACCGCTACCTGGCCTACTACGGCGCCCAGTCGGTGCTGCTGGCGGTGGCGGCGGGCACGGTGGCCTTCGTCCAGCACAGCCCTGCCCTGTGGATCCTGGCCGGGCTGACCCTGCTCCTCAAGGGCCTGGGCATTCCGTTGGCGGCCCGCCACCTTCTGGTCCGTCGGCTGCAGCTGAAGCGCGACGCGGGTCTCGCCGCCGGCCTGTCCTTCTCCCTCATCGTGGGCGCGGCGCTCTGCACCTTCGCCTACCTGGTGGCCGGGCAGCGGACGCTGGCGGTGGGCCTGGTGGCCACCGCCGTCGTCCCGCTCTCCACCGCGGTGGTGCTGCTGGGGGCGCTGACGATGGTGGTCCGCCGCCACGCCGTGGCCCAGCTCATCGGCTGGCTGATCATGGAGAACGGCGTGTTCCTGGGAGCGATCGTGCTCACCGCCAGCTTCCCCTTCATCGTCGAGGCGGGCATCCTCTTCGACGTCATCGCCGCCGTCCTGATCATGCTGGCCATGGTCTCGGGGCTGGCCCAGCAGCTGGGTGAGACCGGGACCAGCGAGATGCGGGGCCTGGCCGAGTGACCATCCTCGCCGTCCTGGTCGCCGCCTTCCCGCTCAGCGGCAGCCTGGCCGCGCTCGTCACCCCGCGGGCCCGCCCCGCCGGCTGGGCGGCCCTCGCCGGCGGGACGCTGGCGCTGGCCGGCGCCACCCTGCTGGCGGTGCACGTCCTGGGCGGTCCCCCGGTGCGGACCCTGCACGACTTCGTCTACGTGGACGGGCTGGGCGGCTTCTTCCTGGTCACGGTGGCGCTGGTGATCTTCCTGGCCAGCCTGGGGTCGGCGGCCTACCTGCGGGTCGAGGAGGCGCGGGGGACGATGCGCCCACGCCAGGTGCGGGCCTACTTCGTCTTCTTCGGACTCTTCGCCGCCACCATGCTGGGGGCCGTCGAGACCGGCAACCTGGGGCTGCTCTTCGTGCTGGTCGAGGCCAGCACCCTGGCCAGCGTGGTGCTGGTGGCGCTGGAGGGGCGGCCCGCCGCCCTGGCGGCGGGCTGGAAGTACGTCATCATCAGCAGCCTCGGGATCACCATCGCCCTGGTCGGCACCCTGTTCGTGTACTACGCCGCCACCGCCCTCCCGGGCACGCCCGACCAGCACCTCACCTGGGCCTTCCTGGTGCGGCACGCGTCCCAGTTGCGCGTCACCAGCCTGCGCCTGGGCTTTCTGCTGGCGGTGGTCGGCTACGGGACCAAGGTCGGCCTGGCCCCCATGCACACCTGGCTCCCCGACGCCCACGCCGAGGCCCCCGGGCCCGCCAGCGCCCTGCTCTCCGGGGCCCTGCTGAACGTGGCGATGTACGCCGTCATCCGCTTTCTGGCCATCGCCGACCGAGGCCTGGGGCCCGCCTACGGCAGCCACGTCCTGCTGGTCTTCGGCTTCCTCTCGGCCCTGGTCGGCGCCCTCTTCATCGTCCGCCGCGGCGACTTCAAGCGGCTCTTCGCCTACTCCTCGGTGGAGCACATGGGCATCATCGCCATCGGGCTCGGGTTCGGCGGCGTCCTCGGCCTCTACGGGGCTCTCCTGCACACCCTCAACCACGCCATCGGCAAGGCGCTGCTCTTCCTCAGCGGCGGGACGGTGGTCCTGGCCTACGGCACCCGGCGCGCGGAGCGGGTCACGGGGGTCCTGGCCACCCTGCCGGTCACCGGGGCCGCTCTGCTCCTGGGCGCGCTGGCCATCGTGGGCTCGCCCCCGTTTGGCCTCTTCCTCAGCGAGCTGACCATCGTGCGGGGCGGCCTGGCCGCCGCCGACCCCGCCCTGGTGGCGCTCCTCCTCCTCCTCCTGGTGATCGTGTTCGTGGCCTTCATGCGCACCGTGGCCGGGATGGCCCTGGGCCCCCGGCTGGCGGCGGTGGTGACGCCCTACCGCGGCCGGCCGGCGCAGCTGACCGCGGCCCTGCCGCTGGCCCTTAGCCTGCTCGCCCTGCTGGTCCTGGGGCTGTGGATCCCGGGCCTGGTCAACAGCCTGATCTGGCAATCGATCCGGGTGATCCGGTGACAGCCCCAAGGGACGGCGCCCCCCAGCCGGCCCCGCTGGGGGCGTTGCGGGCGGCCGTGCCCACGGCCCCCTGCCGCAGCGGCGGTCCGGGGGTGGTCGCGGTGGCCCTGTCCGGCGACCAGATGGAGACGGCGGTCCATGCCCTGGCCCTCAGCGGCGGTGCCCGCCTGGCGGACCTGTTCGCCCTGCCCGCCGGCGACGGGCTCGAGGCCGGCGGGCCGGAGCTGGCGCTGCACCTGGTCTACGCCCTGGACCACGACCAGACGTACTGCCGGCTGGAGGCTCCGGTCACGGGGCCGGAGTACGCGCGCCTCTCCGACGCGGCCCCGGCGGCGTTCGTCGAGGAGTGCGAGATCTACGAGCAGTGGGGGATCCGGCCCGCGGGGGACAAGCACCTCAACCGGATCTTCCTCTCCCCGCTGGCCGCCGCGCCCCTGCGCACGGCGGCGCCGGTCACCCGCCGGGCCCGCCCCGGCCCCGGGGAGGTGCGTGCCCCGCACGTGGTCCAGGGCGAGGCCTTCGAGTTCCCGGTGGGACCGGTGCGAGGCGTCGCCCAGGAATCCCTGTACCTGGGGCTGGTCACCACCGGCGAGGAGCTCCTCGACGCCTTCCTGGCCTTCTTCCACAAGCACCGCGGGGTCGAGCAGCAGCTCCGGGGGCGGTCGCCCGACGGGGCCCTCTTCCTGGTCGAGCGCACCGAGGGCCCGGGTGCCGTCGGCAACGGGCTGGCCTTCGCCCGGGCCGTCGAGGCCGCCACCGGGATGGTGCCACCGGTGGCCGCGGAGGCGACCCGGTTGGTGGCGCTGGAGCTGGAGCGCCTGTACAACCACGCCGCCGCCACCGCCGCCCTGTGCCAGGCCACCGGGCTCGGGGTGGGGCAGGCTCAGGCGGAGATCCTCCTGGAGGAATGCCTGCGCCTCAACGCGGCCGCCTTCGGCCACCGCTACCTCTTCAACGTGGTCGCCGTGGGTGGGGTGCGGCGCGGGTGTGATGCCGCCGAGCTGCGCCGGCGGCTGCCGGTCCTGTGCGGGGAGCTGCGGCGGGTCAGCGGCGCCCTCCTGGCCACCAACTCTCATGTCGATCGCCTGGAGGCGGCCGGCGTCCTCAGCGAGGCGGCCGCGCGCCGGCTGGGCCTGGTGGGCCCCGTCGCCCGGGCGTCGGGGCTCGACCTGGACACCCGTCGGGACCACCCCACCGGCCCGGGGCCGGCGGGGCGCCTGCTGGTCCCCACCCGGTCGACCGGCGACGTGCTGGGCCGGCTCCAGGTGATGCTGGCCGAGATCGACGAGACCGAGCGGCTGATCACGGACTGGCTGGCCGCCGACGCCGTCCTGCCGGCGGTGGCGGTGGCCGTGGCCCCGGTGCCGGGGTCGGAGCCCGGCACCGGCGTCCGGGAGGGCCTGGGGTGGGCGGAGTCGTCGCGCGGGGAGTCGCTGGCCTTTGTCCGCCTGGGCCCCGACGGGCGCGTCGTCGCCGCCCGGCAGCGGCCGGCGGCGGCGCGCAACTGGCGGGCCTTCGACGACGCCCTGCGCTCGCGCAACGTGTTCACCGACGTGGCCATCATCGAGGCCAGCTTCTGGCTGACGGTGGCGGGGTACGCCCGCTGATGGCCCGCTGGTTCCTGCGCGGGCTGCGGCGCGGGGTGGTCACCACCCGCTACCCCCACCGCCCTGACCCCGAGGCCGCCAGGGTGCCGACGCCGCCGGCCTTCGACCCGGCGCGGCTGACCGGGGCCCTGGCCGACCAACTGGTCGCGGTCTGCCCCAGCGGGGCCCTCGAGCGCCGCGGGGACACCTTGGTGCTGGACGTGGGGGCTTGCACTGCCTGCCAGCGCTGCCTGCCGGTGGCCGGCGCCGCCGGCCGGCCCAGCGGCGTCTTCGAGTGCGCCGCCACCGATCGGGACCGCCTGCGGGTGGCGATCCCCATCCGGGGCCAGCACCGATGACCCGGCTGCTGACCCCGTCCCCATCGGATCCGGCGGTGGCCCCGACCGCGGACCAGCTGCGCGCCCAGGTGGGCCGGCTCTTCGGGCGCAGCCTGTACATCCGCACCGTTGACACCGGGTCCTGCGCGGCCTGCGAGTCGGAGATCCGCCTCCTGGCCGCGCCCCACTACGACCTCCACCGCCTGGGCTTCTTCTTCACCCCCGCGCCCCGCCACGCCGACCTGCTGATGGTCACCGGCCCCGGGACCACCGGCATGGCGCACGCCCTGCGGGCGACGCACGCCGCCATGCCCGACCCCAAGGTGGTCGTGGCCGTCGGGGCCTGCGCCCTGGGCGGGGTGTACCGTCAGGCGGACGACCTGACCCACGGCGGGGTGACCGGCCTGCTCCCGGTGGACGTTCTCATCCCCGGGTGCCCGCCGAGCCCGCTGGCCCTCCTCCAGGGGCTGCTGGTCGCCGTGGGCCGGCTGGCGGAGCGGATCGAGCCGGCCCGGTTCCGGATCGAGGGGGCCGAAGCCCCGTGAGCGCGATGCTGGCCGCGCTCCTGGCCGGGGCCGCCGGCCTGTGGCTCCTGGCCGCCGGCGTGGGGCTCGGGGGCCGGCGCCGGGAGGCGGTCGCGGCCGCCACCGGGCTCTCGGCGCTGGGCGGTCTGGCCGCCCTGGCGGGCGGGGTGGTGGCCCTCACGCTGCCCCGCCCGGCGGTGGTGGACCTCGGGGCCCGGGTGGTGGGGCCGGTGATCCTGCGGGCGACCCCCCTGGCCGGGGTCTTCCTGGCCCTCCTGGGGCTGGTGGCGCTGGCCATCGGCGCCTATGCCCGCCGCGCCCACCCCCCCGGAGCGGGCACCGCTCTCTACCTGGCCGCCTACAACCTGGCCTTGGTGGCGGCCCTGGGCGTCCTCACCGCGGGCTCGGTGACGACCTTCCTCGTGGCCTGGGAGGCGATGGCCGTCTGCAGCTACCTGCTGGTCCTGCGTCACCAGGGCCGGCCCGGGGTCGCCCAGGGGGCCTTCCTCTTCCTGGCCCTGGGCGAGGTCGGCTTCGCCTGCATCGTCGCCGCCCTCGCCATCCTCGCCGTCCAGACCGGCGCCCTCTCCTTCGCCGCCATCGCCGCCCGCGCCCCCCATCTGGCCCCCGGGTGGCGTGACGCCGTCTTCCTCCTGGCGCTGGTCGGCTTTGGCTTCAAGGCCGGGGCGGTCCCGCTCCACCTGGCCCTGCCCGCGGCCGATCCGGTGGCGCCGGCCGACGGCGCCGCCTTCCTCTCCGGCCTGGTCACCAAGCTCGGGATCTACGGCATGGTCCTGGTCTGGGTCGAGCTGGTCCCTGGCGGCCCGGCCTGGTGGGGCCTGGTGGTGCTGGCCCTGGGGGCGGCGTCGGCGGTGCTGGGCATCCTCTACGCCCTCATGGAGCGCGACTGGAAGCGGTTCCTGGCCTACTCCACCATCGAGAACGTGGGCATCGTGCTGATCGCCCTCGGCGCGTCCCTGACCTTCTTCGAGACCGGCCAGCCCGCGCTCGGGGCCCTGCTCCTCATCGCCGCCCTCTACCACGTCCTCAACCACGGGGCCTACAAGACCCTGCTCTTCCTGGAGGCGGGCGTGGTGGAGGACGCCGCCGGCACCCGCGACCTCGACCGCCTGGGCGGCCTCCTGCGCCGCATGCCTCGGGCGGCGGTCGTCACCCTGGTCGGCACCCTGGGCATCGCGGCCCTGCCGCCGCTCAACGGCTTCGTCAGTGAGTGGCTCATCTTCCAGGGGCTCTTCCAGGGCTTTCGCATCCCCAGCCATGTCGTCGGGGTCTGCCTGGTGGTGGCCGGCGCGGCCATGGCCCTGACCGGGGGCCTGGCCATCAACGCCTTCGCCCGCGCCTTCGGCATCCCCTTCCTCGGCATCGCCCGCAGCGCGGGGGCCGCCGCCGCCGAGGAGCGCGGGCGCCCGGTGGCGGGCCCGGCGCTGCTGGCCACCGCCTGCGTCTTCCTCGCGGTGGGGGCGCCGCTGGTCCTGACCGCCCTGGACCACGTGACGGCGGTGGCGACCGGCACCGACATCCTCTCCCGCCTGGTCCTGCCCGGGTTGACCGTGATCCCGGCCCACACCGACTTCAGCGCCTTCTCCCCGACCTACCTGGCGGTCTGCCTGCTGGCGATGCTGCTGGTACCGGCCCTGGTCGTGCGCAGCCGCCGTCCGGCGGCGCCGGTGCGGGTGGGGCCGGTCTGGGCCGGTGGCATCCTGCGCTTCCGGGCGCGCATGCAGTACACCGCCACCACCCACGCCAACCCCGTGCGGGTGACCTTCGAGGGCCTCTACCAGCCGCACGTCGAGTTGACCCGCGCCTCCGACGACCCGGCCGGGCGCTCCGGTCCGGTGCATTACCGCTTCCACGTCGCCCCCCTCTTCCAGCGCTACCTCTACGGCCCGGTGGTGCTGGCGGTGGAGCGGGTCGCTCGGTGGGCCCGGCCGATCCAGTCGGGGGACGTCAACCTCTACCTGCTCTACGTCCTGGTGACCATCCTCATCGCCTACCTCGTCGGCGTTCACTGAGTGGAGGGAGTGCGCTGGTGCCCCGGTCCCTTGGACCCGCCATCCCCGCCGGCGACCTGGTTGCCGCCCGCCGGCCGTCGCCGCCGGCGGGGCGCTCCCCGTCCGCCTTCGGCGACGGCCCCCGCATGGTCCCGGCGCCGCGGGTCGAGACGCCCGGAGGCTCGCGGGGCGGCGCCGTGATCCTTCGGGCCGGGCCGGCGGACCGGGCCGCTCCCGTCCTGCGCCGGCGGGCGCTCCGGTCGTGGCCGTCGGAGGAAGCCGGCGCCGGGGCCGGAGCGCCGGC
>JAKABB010000147.1 GCA_021802045.1 bacterium | reverse complement strand
ACCTCGCACCATTTCCGCCTGGTCTGCGCGGAGCTCGGGATCGAGCTCATCCATGCCACCCAATACTATCCAGAAGGAAAGGGCTTTGCTGCATACTGCACCTCTTCCCGACGTTCAGGCACGACTTATGAGAACGCTTCAGGGTCAGGGCCGAAGGGAGGGACAGCTTTCAGTTTGCCGGCGCCCCCCGGAACCCTTTCCGTCCTCGGGATCATCGAACATCGGCCCGGACCGGCGGTCACCATACGCGGGGCGGGCGGCCCGGCGCACGAGGCGGTCCGGTCCGGGCGCGCTCCGCATCCAGCGCGTCCAGAGCCCCGGCGATGCGGGTGGCGAGGCGGGACGGGAGGCCGGGCGCGGCGCCAGCCTCGCGCAGTCGGGCCTCGATGGTCTGGACGAGCCAATCGGCGCGGGACAGCGGCCGCTCGGCACGATGCGAGTCGAGGGCGCGGACGGCTTCCCAGGCGTCGGCCTCCGGCCATGACAGGTGGACCGCGACCTGATGGGTCCGTCGACCTCCCGCTGCCGCCAAGACGCCACCTCCGTATGTATAGTATCATAGTATATCACCATAGGCGTTCATCAGGCCGGCCCAGGGGCCCCTTCGCCCTCCTCGCGACGCTGCGCGGGCGTCGCCGGACCGCGATCCGTGGGGGCACCGGCGCCAGGGGTTGGGCTCGACGACCGTTCGGACCGCCCTGGCCGTGCGGTCGCCGCAGCGGACCCGGCGGGAGCCTGCCCGCGGGGCGGCGGACCGTGCTTGGGCCGATGTTCCGCCATGGCCTGGAGATCGGGGAGACGGAAGAGGAAGGTGCGCTTGTCACATGGCACGGAAGGCAACAGGCCGCGGCGGCGCCAGATCTGGACGGTGGTCGGGCAGACGCCGAGGACGGCGGCCGCCTCGCGTACCGTCAGCAGCCCCTGGGTGCGCAGGCGGCTGGATCGATCGGCCAGATGGTACGTGGTCCGGATGTGCAGGATGGCGTGCTGGGTGAACAGGGTATCGCCGAAGCCGCGGAATCCGCGGGTGTTGAGCTCCTCCGCCACCTGGGCGTCGGTGTGGGTGTCCAGGAGCCGATCAACCAGTCTGACGACGTCGGCTTCGGTCTTGCGGAGCTGCCAGACCGGCAGGGGTTGCGGCAGTTGCAGGGTGCGGGAGGCGCCGCCCTTGAAGCGGATGTGGGCGGTGATCTGTTCGCCGCGGATGAGCGTCACATCATCAAGAATCAGGTGCACCATGCGCTTGCGGTCGCGGGCCGTCGTACGCGGGTCATTCCAGAGGCGGGGGAAGTCCGTGGCCAGGGCGAGAACCTCCGCACGGTGCTGGTCATCGAGAACGAGCCTGTCCTGCGTGCGGGCGCGCTCGTAGTTCTCCTGCGCGGCGGCGAGCTCGCGCAGCGCGGCGTTCCAGTCCGCCTCGAGCGTCTCGGCCACCAGCCGGTTGTCCGGATCGACCTGCAGGTAGCGGCGCTTGGCAAGGTCCGCCTCGTAGCGTGCCCGGTCCACCTGCCGGCGACGGAGCCGGTCCGCCTCATCGGCACGCGTGGCCAGTTCCTGCTGCACCGCGAGTGCCACGTCCAGGGCCAGCGGCGTCACGGCCTCGACCAGCATGGCGCCGATGGCCACGTCGAGCCCGCCTCCGGGGATGGACTGGCAGAGGCGGCCCGCGCCTTCGATCATCTCGCGCTGACACACGTAGTCCGGAACCTCGCCGCCCCGGCGCCGGTGGTAGCGCACCGTCATGCGGCTGCCGCAGCGGCCGCACACGGCCAAGCCCTGCAGGAGAGCGAAGCCTTCGCGCGGCGGGCTCTTGCGCCGCTCGTGCCCGTGGGCTTGGGCGTTGGCCGCGAGGCGGCGGAGGTTGTCCTGGAATTCCTCCCAGGCGACGTATCCCGGATGGGCGCCGGGCAGGCAGGCCAGCCATTTCTCGGGCGGCACCTGGTCGATGCGGTGGCCGCCGCCGACGGCCTTGTGCCAACGTGTCCGGCCGAAGAAGAAGGCGCCGGCGTAGCGGGGGTTGTGGAGGGTGTGCAGCACCGTGCTGTGCAGCAGCGGCCCCCAGACCAGTTCGCCCTTGTGGGGTCCGCGCTTCATGCGTCTGGGGAAGAGAATCTGCTGGGAACGGAACTCGCGCACGGTCCGCCACGCCGATCCAGTCCTGCGAAACGTGGCAAAGAGGAGCCGGACCGCCTCCTGGACCTGCTGGTCGGGGTCGAGCAGCACCCGGTCGCCGTGGCCATAGACGAACCCGACCGGCAGAGGGGTCTTGAGTTCGCCCCGGCGCGCCTTGTTGACCAGCCCCCCGCGCAACCGTGCCCGCAGAACGTGCAACTCGGCCTCGCTCATCGTCCCTTTGAGGCCGAGGAGCAGGCGGTCGTTGAACTGGGTGGGGTCGTAAACCCCGTCCTCGTCCAGGATCAGGGTTTCGGTCAAGGCGCAGATCTCCAGAAGGCGCTGCCAGTCCACGGAGCTGCGGGCGAGACGGGAAACCTCCAGCCCGAGCACGATCCCGACCCGGCCCAGGCCCACCTCGGCCACGAGTCGCTGGAATCCCTCGCGGTCCACCGCGGAGGCGCCGGACTGACCCAGGTCACTGTCTACGACCACGACGCGCTCGGGCGCCCAGCCCAGAGCCACGGCCCGCTCGCGGAGCGCATACTGGCGTTTGGTGCTCTCCCCATTCTCGATCACTTGGCGCAGCGTGCTCTGACGCACGTAGAGATAGGCGTCGCGCTTGAGATGGTCGGCCCTCACCTTCTGATGCGCCTCGGCGAGCATCCCGTCACCCCCCTACGACCTGCAGGGCCATTCCGGCCAGGATCAGCGCCGCATCCACGCGGACCGCCGCGGCGAGATCGAGGGGGGCCCCGGAGCCCGCCGCAGGCTGCGCCGCGGGCGGGGGCCCCTGACGCCAGGCCTGCAGCCACTCGGGCAATCCGCGACGCTGCAGCAGCGCGATCCCCTGGGGGAGCACCCCGCCGCGCGCGCCACGGGCATAGGAGCGCCCCTCCTCGTACCGTTGGGTCAGCGCGTGCGGCTCGGCCCACCCCGACCCTGCGTCGAGCGCCCCTTTTTTTGCCGCGCTGCGAGGCGGCGCTCGATGCTGCGCGGGTGCACGGACAACCCCAGGCGCGCTTTGAGCCTGTCGGCTAGATCGGCGGGAGACAGACGGGGTTCGGCCTGCCGAATCTGCTCAAGCACGGCGATAACCTCCGGCGTGAGTTTGTGCGCTCGCCGCGGTCCGGGCCGCTGCGGGAGCAGGCCGGGCAGGCCGTTGGCGTCGAAGGCGGCCTGGGCCTGGTAGAAGGCGGGGCGAGAGAAACCGAACGCGGCGGAGGCGTGGCTCGCGGACTGGCCGTCGACCCGCACGCGCCGGAGCATTTCGTACTTGACCTGCACCAGGTCCCGCGCGTCCAGGAAGGGTGCGCCGGCCAGGAAGGTCGGGTCGGTGATCCTCTCGGGCCGGGGGTTGAGGGCGTGGTGGGCCAGGAGGGCGGCCCCCTTGCCGTCGTCAGAGTGCTTCGCCGCGGGCATCGCCAGCCCCCCACGCGGGTGATAAGCCCATTATGCCTCCAATTGTGGGCCTGTCAAGCCCCGCCCCCGGCCACACCCCGGATCGTGTTGGCGAAACAATCCGTCGCAATGCTCGTCTCGGGGCACGCCCAAATCCCTCCGCCGGCATAATCCGCCTTACACTCACGGCGTAATTCCCTTTACAGCCCCTGCCCCTTTCCGCTGCCCCCGCCCGTGGCCTCCGGGCCGCCCAGATCGCGCACCAGCGCGGCCAGGGCGATCAGGTCCTCGAGGCGGAACAGGGATCGCCCCGCCGCCACCACCACGAACGGATCCTCCATGGCCACGCTCGTCCAACCCGTGGGCATGGACCGCAGCTGCCCTTCCGCGTCCCGGAAGAACACCCGGTCCTCGCCCCAGGCCCGTCCCTGGCTGATCAGATCGAACTGCTGGCCGCTCAGGGGGTGGTGGGGGTGCACGACGCGGAACGTGCCTCCCGCAGCGTCACCATCGGGTGCAATCGACGGCTTTGACCAAGGGGAAGATCGAATCCGCGATGTCCCTGCTCAAAGAGTCCCTCTACCCCGAACTGGAGGGAGACATCGCCGCCGGACGCATCGTCACTCTCGAGCAGATCAACCTCCTCATCGACCCGTGGCTCCACTACGTCAATCAGCGCCGACACCGCGAGACCAAGCGCATCCCCGCCGAGGTCTATGGCCCGTCCCCGCGCAACCCCCACCCCGATCCCCTGGCCCTGGACGAAATCTTCCTCTGGCGCCGCACCGTCACCGTCGACAAGTTCGGCACCGTGCCCCTCGAGGGCAACCGCTACGCCGCCGGCGCCGACCTCCGCGGCCGCAGGGTGCAACTGCGGTTCGACCCCTTCGACCTCTCGTGCGTCCAGCTCTGGGTCGACGGCCTCCGGCGCGGCGAGATCGCCCCCGAGGTCCTGGTGGAACACGTTGCCGAGCCGGTGCGCGCCGACCCCGACCCGCCGAACTCCCGCGCCACCGGCACCAGCTTCCTCACCGTGCTGCGTGAGCAATACGAGGCCGAGATCCGCCGCCAGGCCGAAGACATCCCTTTCCGCCAGGTCCCGGCCCCGGTCGGCCCGCAACTGCCCGCCCTGGTCGCCCGCCTGGAGGATCTGCTCGGCCGCGCCCTCCGGCCCGCCGAGCAACATGAGATCGCCGCCGCCTGGACCCGGCGCGGCCCGCTGCCGG
>JAKABB010000146.1 GCA_021802045.1 bacterium | reverse complement strand
GCTGACGGCCGCGACCGGCCGGGGTGCGCCCACCGGGCCGCCCCCCCAGGGGGCGCCTGGCGGATCGTGACCAGGGCCGCCCGGCGCACCGGGGTCCACGCCCGCCCGCTCCGTCCCGGCGATGACCCACCCGGTGCTACCATCGGCCCGCGCTCGCGCAGAGGAGTTCCGTGGACACCCCGGCCCCCAGCATCTCGCGCTCCCCGCCCGGCGGCCGCCGCCGCGGAGCCATCGCCGCAGGGACCCTCCTGGCGCTGCTGCTGGTCGCCGCCACCACGCTCCTGGTGGCGCGCGCCACCTACCGACCGCTGCGCTGGGGCGGGTCGACCGGCGGGGGATCGTGGGGGACCTCGGTACACGGCCACCTCTACCTGGCCCTCCGCCGGGGGCCCTTCACCATCGACACCAGCGTCTCAGAGCAGCTAAGCGATCCTGAGCGATGGCGTGCCTTGACGTCCGGGTCCCCAGTCCCCGTACGGACGGACTGGGGAGGCGTAGACGTTGCGGTGGAAGCCACGGCCCAGAGGCTCGCCACGCGGGCGGTGCCTGATGATCCGCTTGGTGCTGCTCGCACGGCTTGCGCACAGGGCCTGGCGGTCGGCCTTTGGCACCTGCCCCTCCGGACGCTGTTCCGCAAGCCCTTGCGAGCCGGCGGAGGAGGGGATCCTGCGCCGCCTGGGCACAGGGAGGGAGTGGAGGGTGGCCTGGCGCTGGTCCCGTGAGCGGCGCTTGGCCAGGCTCACGGGGGCGTCTGCGAACGACGACGTGGAGATGGCTGAAGAGCCGTCCTGACGCCCGTGGGCCCTCGCCTGGGACGCCAGCCCTCGGGCCCCGGTCCGCCAGGCTGCCGAGAGGTCCCGGTCACCGCTGAGCCCGCAATGCCGGCAGTGCGCCCAGTGGTACCCACTCGCCGGGTTGTCGGAGGCCTTGACGTGCGAGAGGGCGCGCCCGCAGCGCGGACAGCCCGATGACGTGCCTCGGGCCGGCACCTCCACCACGGCGATCCCGTGCTCCTGGGCCAGGTGGCGCATGGCGCAGAACACCTGGGAGCGGACCTGGGCACAGACCCTGGCGTTCACGACCCGCCCCCGCTTCCTCGCTTCCAGACTGCCGAGCCCCTCGATGTAGAGGACACTCGCCCCGAGCGCTACCGCGTGGTCGACTGCCCAGCGGGCGGCCGCCCATGCGATCGCGTGGTTCAGGGCGGACATGCGCTTGGAGACCGCCTCATGTTCGGCACCCAGGACCAGCCGTTTCGCCTCCAGGTCACACCGCCCCACCCGCCCGGCGAGGAGGGCTGCGTAGTGCTTCATCTTCGCCGCAATCTGTTCCCGCTCCACCCGGAGGCGGTGGTACTTGGCCACCACCCCCGCGGGGTCGAAGAAGAGCGGCCGGCCGTCGGTGAGGACCCGTTGCCGACCCTGGTCGACCAAGGGCTTCACGAGCACCCCGGTCAGGAGCCGGGACACGCCCCAGTCGAAGCCCATCCCCCGCACATGCCCGGTGCGAGCCGCCACGGGTATCCCACCGAGGCGCCAGGGCAGGTCCAGACAAACCCGCTCGCCTCTCACCCGCAGGCTTGGAGTGGAGAGGTCGGCTGCCCCCAGCACGGGCGGCGGGAGAAAGAACGTGACCCGGACCGCGGAGAAGTCCTGGCGGCTCGCCGGCTGCGCGACGAGCGGCAGGCGGAGGCAGAGCTCGGCCGTATCAGCCGAGGTCCGCTCCAATCGCACCTGCTGGCGATCGCAGACAGCCAGCGGCAGGGTCCTGCCCACTCCGGGCACGGGCTCGATCTCGGTGAGCCCGGCGGGCAGCTCTCGGCGCTCGGCCAGAAAGGCGGCCACCTGTCGGGTGCGGTTGCGCACCTCGACTGTGGATGTCCCCTCCGGGGCCGCGCTCCAGAGCGCCTCCCACTCCTCCGGTGTCCGCTTGGTGTGATCCGCCGGCCAGGTCCCAACGGTCGCCGCCAGGATCGCCCGCCGGTGCAGCGCCAGGCGGAGGGCTCTGCCGGCCAGCTCCTCCGCCATCCGCAGGTGCCGGTCCGAGAGGTAGGTGCCGGGCGCTGGCTGCGCTCTCCAGCCCAGGCGCCGCATAGCCATGTACGCGTGGGCCGGCAGCTTGCGCCCCTCTGGACCAATGCCGGCGGCGATCGTGTCCAGGTCCGCCTCGTTCCAGTGCGCCTCCAGGAGCCGGACGGCCGTGTCCGCCACGAGGTCCATCAGCCAGCGGGAGCGCCTCGCCAGTTCCGCGATCGGGAGGATCTGCCCATTGGCGGCTTCCGCCGCCCGGTAGCCGCTGCAGGGGGCGGTGCCGACCAGCACGTCACGAGACTTGGACACGCCCCACCTCTTCGCTCGCCTGCTCGAGCAGCCTGCGCTTGGCCTCTGCGGAGCGGATGCCGTACATGCGCCCGGCGAAGGTGGTCACCAGCGACAGGAAGTCCTCCAGCAGCTCGGGCATGCCCCCGGCCGCTCCCTGCTCGTGGAGCACCGCGAGCCTCACCCCGTCGCGCAAGAGGAGCCGTTCCAGCCAGGTGGTCCCAAAGCGCGCCAAGCGGTCCGCGTGGGTCACGGCCAGCACTTCGAAGCGCCCCTCCTCGGCATCTTTGAGCACCCGTTCGAGTCCCCGCCGACGCTCCCGCAGCCCGGACCCCCTGTCCTGGTAGACGGCGACCAGACGCGTCCCGAAACGAGCGCGCAACTCGGCCGCCTGCGCCTCGAATGAACTCTCCGGGCCGGTGGTCCCCGATACCCGGACATAGCCCGCCACCCGACTCTCACCCGATGGCCGACTCTCACCAGAGTCGCTCCGGAGAGCGTCCACTGCCCGGATGGGGAAGCGCCGCTCCCTGCCCACCCACACGACATCGATCCTGCCGGTGTCGGCCCATCGGCGCAGCGTCAGAGGATGGATCCCGAGACGCCGTGCGGCCGCACCGAGACGGAGCATCTCCGGTCGACTGGGCGGCATGGCTATAGCATGGCATTGTTACGCGCTTCAAGCCAGCCTGGTCAACACCGGGCCGGTTCCCATCCGGCTCACCGGGGCCACGTTCGCCCCCAGTGCGCGAGGCGAGGTCTCCCCCCTCGAGGCCTTCCCCCTGGTGACCGCCGGCCCCCCCGTCCTGCTCCAGTCCGGCCTGCTGCCCGGTGCGGCCCGATGGGGCCGGCGCCCGCTGGCGGGGACCAGCCTCCAGCCGGGCGAGAGCGTTCTGGTCCAGCTCCGCCTGCGCTTCCACGGCTGCCGCACCGCGGCGACCCGCGGCGCGCTGGTGGTCCAGTCGACGTACGTCGTCCACTTCGCCCTGCTGGGCGCGGCGCGCACCGCCACCCTGGCGACGGGCGAGCCCGTCGTGATGCAGGAGACCGCCCCCTGCCGGTAGCGCCGCGAGGTCCAGCGAGCGCGCCCCACCGACCGCGATAGACCGCCGGGACGGTCGTCACCCGCCGTCAGCCGGCCGGTCCCCCCCGGGGCCCCGGCCCGCCCCCGCGGGACGAGGGCGGCTCAGCGCCGGCGCCCAGACAGACGCCGGCCAGCCCCAGTGCGACCAGCCCCACCAGGACCACGCCGGGCCAGCGCAGCCCTTCCCAGGCCAGCCCGGGGAGGTAGCCGCCGAGGGCCCCGGCCACGTAGTAGCCGGTGAAGTAGACCCCGCTGGCCGTGCCCCGGTCGACCGCCGCCGACTCCACGACACCGATCTGGGCGGCCGTCACGCCGCTGAACATCCCCGTGGCCACGACGGCGAGGCCGACGACGATCACCGGCAGCGCCGCAGCCAGCGTGAGCAGGAGGCCCAGCCCCCCACACCCCAGGGCCCCGAGCGCCACCAGCCGCCAGCCGAGCCGGTCGACCAGCCGGCCGGCGACCGGGCTGATCCCGCCGACGACCCACAGGGCGAAGACCAGGCTCACCGCCCCCAGACCGAGGCCGAACGGCGGTCGCTCAAGGCGGAAGGTCACGTAGGAGAAGGTGCCGATGAACATGAAGAGGAGCGCGCTGCCGGCCACCGTCGGCCGCAGCAGGGGACCGCTGCGGGCCTGGGCCAGCACACCCGTCAGCCCGCGCCGGCTCCGGGCCGGCGCCGGGGCCTCGGGCAGCGAGCGCCGCATCACCAGGACGCCGGCCGCCGGCAGCAGCGCCAGGGCGGCCAGCGCCAGCCGCCACCCCACGGCCGCGGTGAGCAGGGCGACGCCGATCCGTCCCACGAGCCCGCCCACCACCAGGGCCACCGTGTAGTAGCCCATGGCACGGCCCGCCAGGCGCGGGGTGAAGACCTCGCCGACGTACGGCACCCCCACGGCGAGCAGGCCGGGCATGCACAGGCCCTGGGCCGCGCGGCAGGCGAGCAGCAGGGGGAAGGTCGGCACGACCGCCAGCGCCGCCGTGGGCACGACCAAGAGCGCGCTGGCGAGCAGGATGGAGCGCCGCCGGCCGTGGTGGTCCGACAGGGCCCCCCACAGCCAGGCGCCGAGCGCCACCATCAGCACCGTCGCCGAGATGGTGAGCCCCGCCTGCGAGGGGGACACGGTGAAGGCCTGGCTGAGCTCCGGCAGGATCGCCTGGGTCGAGTACATGGTCGCGAACATGCCGGTCGCACCGAGCAGGAACCCGAACATCGAGGGATCGCCTCGCCCGGCGCGGGTCGAGCGCGGGGCGCAGCAGCGCTCAGCGGCCGGCATCAGCGCCCCCACGACGGCCGCCTCCCGCGCCGGCCCGGAGCGAGGCGGCCCCCACCTGGCCCCACCGGTGGGCCCGGCGTCGCCCCT
>JAKABB010000145.1 GCA_021802045.1 bacterium | reverse complement strand
CACGGCCACCCGCTCGCGCCCTTCCGCCGCGCCGCCCTGCGCCCCTCGCCGGTCTTCGGGGCGCTGGGCCTGGGGATTCAGTACGGCCTGCTGGTGGTGGCCAACGTGGCGCTGGTCCTCCCGCTGGTCCTCATCCTGCGCCACCGTCTTCCCCGTGGCCGCGGCGAGAGCCCCGCCGACCCGCTGCCCCTCCTGCGCTGGCGGACCCGCCTGGCCCTGGCCGCGGTCCCCGTCGGACTGCTGGCCCTCCAGGTGTGGCTGATCGCGCTCCAGCTCCGCCGGCGCCGGGGGCCGGTCTCCGGGGGTGCGCCGCCGCCCGCCGACCTGGCCCGCCGGATCTCGCAGGCCCGGCTGCAGGGGCCGGGCCCCCTCGCCCCCACCCTGGCCGGCTGGCTGCTGACGCTGCTGGCGGCGGTCCTGCTGGTGGGCCTGGCCCTCGCCGGCAGCTGGTGGCTCCGGCGGCGCCGGGCGGCGGCGGCGCGCCCGCTCTCGGCCCTGCTGGCCGAGAGCCTGGACCAGGGCCTGGGGGACCTCGACGACGGGGGGGAACCCCGGCGGGCGGTCATCGCCACTTACGCGCGCATGGAGCGGGTCCTGGCGGCCCACGGGCTGCCCCGGGATCCGGCCGAGGCCCCCCACGAGTACCTGGGCCGGGTGCTCGCCGCGCTGCGGGTCAGCGGCCCCGCTGCCAGCCGCCTGACGGGCCTCTTCGAGCAGGCCCGCTTCTCCCGCGGGACGGTGGACGAGACGATGCGGGTGGAGGCGATGGGGGCCCTCGGGCGGCTGCGCGACGAGCTGGAGGCCGCGTGACCCGTCTCCTGGTGCGGACCGCGGTCCTGGCCCTGGTCGGCCTGCTGGTCCTGCTGGCCGTCGTGCTTCGGGCGCCCGCGCTGGCCCGGAGCGCGGTCCGCGGCTACCTGCTGGTCTGCGCCGGGCTGGGGGCGATGGTCCTGGTCGCCTGGGCGCGCTGGCGCTCGCGCCCCGACGATCCGCTGGGGCGGGGGTGGCGCCACCCCCGCCCCCAGCCGGTGCCGGAGGCGCTGGGGGAGCGGCGCGCCATCGTCGACGCCCTGCGCTTCGCCCAGGCGAGCGCGGTCGCCTGCCACGACCAGCTGCGCCCGCTGCTGCGGGAGATCGCCGACCGCCGCCTGCGGGCGGTGGGGCACCGGTTGGACCAGGATCCGGCCGCCGCCTCTATCCTGGGGCCCGTGGCCTGGGATCTGTTGCGGCCCGACCGGGCGGCCCCGCCCCGCGGCCGGGCCCGGGGACCGCAGCTGGCCGAGCTCACCGCGGTGGTCGACGCCATCGACCGCATCGGTGAGGGGCCGGCCGGAACCCCGGCGTGAGCGACCGGCCGATGGGCGTCCCCGAGGTGCGGGCGCTGTCGGCGCGCCTGCTGGACGAGGTCGAGAAGGCCATCGTGGGCAAGCGGGCCGTCCTGGAGCTGGTCCTGCTGGGCCTGCTCGCCGACGGCCACGTCCTCATCGAGGACTTCCCGGGGCTGGCCAAGACGCTCATCGCCCGCTCCTTCGCCCAGGCGGCCCGGCTGGAATTCTCCCGGGTCCAGTTCACTCCCGACCTCATGCCCTCCGACATCACCGGGTCCACGGTCTACAACCAGCGGTCGGGGGAGTTCGAGGTCCGGCGGGGGCCGATCTTCACCAACCTGCTCCTGGGGGACGAGATCAACCGCTCCCCTCCGAAGACCCAGGCGGCCCTCCTGGAGGCGATGCAGGAGCGCCAGGTGACGATCGAGGGCGCCACCCAGCCCCTGCCCCGGCCCTTCCTGGTCCTGGCCACCCAGAACCCCATCGAGTACGAGGGCACCTACCCCCTGCCGGAGGCCCAGCTGGACCGCTTCCTGATGCGGATCGGGGTCGGCTACCCGGACCGGGAGGAGGAGCGGCGGATGCTGGCCCGTCGCCAGGCCCGGCGCCAGGACGAGGTGGAGCTGGAGCCGGTGGTCGACGCCGTCCAGCTGCTGGCGATGCAGGCCGCGCTGGAGGAGGTCCACGTCGACGACGACCTCCAGTACTACGTGGTGGACCTGGTGACCGCCACCCGGCGCAGCCCACGGGTGCAGGTGGGGGCCAGCCCCCGCGGCTGCCTGGCGCTGCTGAAGCTGGCCCGGGGCCGGGCCGCGCTCCAGGGGCGGGACTTCGTCACCCCGGACGACGTCAAGGGGCTGGCGGTCCCGGCGCTCAGCCACCGGATCACCCTGCGCCCCGAGCTCTGGGTGCAGCGCATCCGCCCCGAGGACGTCGTCCGGGAGTGCCTGGACAGCGTCCCGACGCCGGCGACCCGCCCTCCCGACCGTGGCCCGGGGCAGGACATCGCCGCCGCCAGCCCGGCGGAGACCGCCGCCTCCTGATGGACCGGGCGCCGACCCCCAAGCTGGGCGCCTACGCGGCCCTCACCGCCGCCGGCCTCCTGGCCGCGCTGGTGCTGGGGCAGCCCGCCCTGGCGGTGCTGGTGGCGCCCTTCGGCCTCCTGCTGGCGCTGGGACTCCCCCAGGCCCGCGATCCCGGAGTGGAGGCGGTGGCCACGCTCGGGGCCGACCGGACCATGGAGGGGGACCCGGTGACGCTCACCGTCACGGTGCGGGCCCGCCACCCCGTGGCCCGGCTGGAGGTGGCCGTGCCACTGCCCCCCGAGCTGGAGGCGGAGGACGGCCCCCCGGCGCTCCGGCTCCGGATCGGCCGCGGCGACGTGGGGCCGGAGCACGGCCTGGAGCGGGCCCTGACGCTGCGCTGCCGGCGGTGGGGGGCCCTGGGGGTGGAGCCGGTGCGGCTGCGGGCCCGCGACCACTTCGGCTTCCACGAGTGGCGGGCGGCGACGGGCCGGCGTCAGGTGCTGCGGGTGTACCCGCGGCCGGCGCAGCTGCACTCGCTGCTCCTGCCCAACCAGACCCAGGTCCACAGCGGCAACCAGCTCGCCCGCCAGCGCGGCGACGGCATCGAGTTCGCCGACATCCGCCCCTTCGTGCCCGGGGACCGGGTCCGGCGGGTCAACTGGCGGGTGAGCGCGCGCCGGGGCCAGCCGTACGTCAACCAGCACCACCTGGAGCGCAACGCCGACGTCATCCTCTTCGTGGACAGCTTCGCCGAGGCCCGCACCGGGCGGGAGGGCACTCTCGACCTCACCGTGCGGCTGGTGAGCGCGCTGGCGGCGGGTCATGTCGCCCGCCGGGACCGGGTGGGCCTGATCGGCTTCGGGGGCATCCTGCGCTGGCTCAGCCCGGGGATGGGCCCGGTCCACCTGCTGCGGGTCGTCGAGGCCCTGCTGGACACCGAGGTGGTCCTCAGCTACGCCTGGAAGGGCCTGGACATCATCCCGCCCCGCACCCTGCCCCCCCAGGCCATGGTGGTGGCCCTCACCCCGCTCCTCGACGCCCGGGCCATCGGCGCCCTCCTGGACCTGCGGGCCCGGGGCTTCGACCTGGCCGTGGTCGAGGTGGACCCCGAGCGCTTCGTCCCGCCCGCCACCGACCCCGGGGACCGGCTGGCCGACCGGGTCTGGCACCTCCACCGTGAGGCCCGCCGGGCCCGGCTCGCCGAGGCGGGGATCCCCATCGCCCGCTGGGGCCCGGGCGAGCCGGCGGACCAGCCGCTCACGGAGATCGCGGCATTCCGCCGCGCCCTGCGTCGCGTCCCCGCCTGACCACCGCCGTCCTGGCGGTGGGGCTGGTGGCGGCCATGGCGGGCGCGCTCGCCTGGCTGGGGCCGGCCCCGGCCCTCCGGGTGGAGGTGGCGGTGGGACTGGCGGTGGCCACGGTGGGCCTGGCCCTGGGGCTGTGGCTCGGCGTGGCCGCGGCCGGGCCGATGGCCGTGGCCCTGGTGGGGGCCGCCTTCGCCGTGGCGGCGGCCCATCACGGGGTGCTGCTGACGGCCGCCGCACCGCTCTTCGGGGGCGGCCTGCTCCTGGCCGCGGAGCTGGCCGACTGGTCGCTGGACCTGCGCCGGCCGGCGCGCGGACGGGGCGCCGTGCATGAGCGCCACGCCATCTGGCTGGTCGCCGTGACCGGCCTCGGGACTGCCCTCGGGGTGGTCCTCACCCTGGCGATGGCCGTCCCGCTCGCCGGGATGGCCGCGGCGGTGCTGGGCCTGGTCGGCCTGGTGGGCGGGCTGGGCCTGGTGGCGTGGCTGGCCGGGACGGGCCGTGTGCCGCGGGGACCGGACCTGCCCCGGGCCGCCCGCCGGTCGCGGTAGGGGGAGGGGCCACCCTCGGTCCGTGGGGTGGCCGCGGCCGGGGCGCCGTCGCCGGTGTGGTCCATCCCGATGGCCTGGCGCGAGGTCCCGGTCGTTCCCCTGGCTCAGGAGGCGGTGACCACCACCTGGAGGGTGAAGAGCCGATCGGGCATGGCGCAGGCGGGGTGGGCGGAGAGGCATGCCGGCACCCACGCGGCGGTGAGGTCCGCCGTCCCGGGGACGGTCGCCTGGAACCGGGCCCAGATGGTACCGGCCGGCTGCAGGATCCCCAGGAGCTGGGGCAGCGGGTGCAGGACGAAGACGTCCGAGTCCTGCAGGTGCTCCCAGGGCAGGCTGGCCGTGCCCCGGAGCTCGACGGTGAGGGTGTCGCCGACCCGCAGGCGGGCCGTCCGTCCCGCGTCGGCCACCGTGACCGTCAGGGCCTGGGTGCCGGGTGGGGGGGTGAGGGTCGCGGCGGGCGGCGGCGACCCCTGCCCGGGCGGCGGCGGGGTGACCGTCACCGGCGGTCCTGAGATCGTGCCGTGCCCGGTGGTGGCGGCCGGCGTGGGCGGCCCGCCGGCGCCCGGGGG
>JAKABB010000040.1 GCA_021802045.1 bacterium | reverse complement strand
GGCTCGCAGGGAGTGCCCGGCCAAGCCGCGGGGGTCGAGGCCGGCTCGGCGGGCGCCCCGCTGGACGACCCGGGCCACGGCCCGGCCGGCGAGGCGGCCAGGGCCCACGCGGTCCCAGCGGTCGACCGGGCGGAAGAGCGGCCCTGCGGTGATCCCGGCCTGGGCCTGCCAGGCCTGGAGGGCCCGGACCGGGCAGGTCGCGGGGTGGGCCCCCACCGGGATCCCGACCTCGCGCCCGCGCCCCTCCTGATCGGTCTTGCTGCGCTGGACGCGGACCTGCAGGCCGGCCGGGGTCGGGGTCACGTCCGCGACGTCGAGCCCGACCAGCTCGCTGCGGCGGAAGCCGCCGGCAAAGCCGAGGAGGAGGAGCGCCCGGTCGCGCGCCCCCGCGCGGGTGGCCGGGGCGGTGGCGTCGAGGCACTGGCGCAGGGCCGGGAGCGTGAGGGGCCGCGTCTGGGGGGGGGCGGCGCCCCGGAGGCGTCGGATCCCGACGAGGGTCGCGCGGACCAGGGGGTCCTGGGTCGGGGGGGGGACGACCCCGGCGGTCCGGTGCGCGTGGGCGATGGCGGCGACCCGGCGCTGGATCGTGGCCACGGACCGCCCGGCGTCGGCGCAGGCCGCGGCGTAGGCGGCGACACTCGCGGGCGCGGCCGGGTAGGGGCGCTGCCCATGGGCGGCGGCCCAGGCCGTGAAGGCGGCCCAGTCGGTCTGGTAGGCCCGCCGGGTCGCGGGGGCCTGGGTCGCGCGGGCGTACCGGGTGGCGGCGGCCTGGGCCGCTGCCCACGCCACCGCCGGGGCGGCCGGGGCACTCGGGGGGGCCAGGGGCATGACCCCTGGAGTGTCGCGGGGTCCGGGGGCCGAGAAACCGCGGTGCTCGGCCCCCAGACCCCGCGCGGCCAGCGGCCGGATCCCTGCGCCCTGCCCGCGCTAGCGTCCGTCCCCACGGCGCTGGAACCGCCCGCCGTCCGCTGCCCGCACCTCGTGTCAGGGAAGTGCCACATCTCCCTCTCGGCAGCCCAGCCAGCGGCGCGGGGCCTGGACCATAAACTTGCTCCACCAACCTTCGGCGCGGGTCCGGGCGCCCGGTCCGCGCCGACGCCCGGATCCACGACACGTGCACCGCCCCGGCCCGTGGCACGGACCTCGTGTCAAATGAAGGGCCAGGTGTCCATGCACTACACCGACAGTTGGCACGCCTTGCATGCCGGAGAAATGGGCAGCTGGTGGCCGACCGCTGTGCATCGGCTGCAGCCAATTCGGCCGAAGTACCAAAGTGCCGGATCGAGCGCTGCAGAAGTTCCGCGCAAGCCTTCGGGTCCCTGAGCACCCTCCTTCGCGACGAGGACGCGCCACGCATCTTGTATGGCCGCGCGAGCCGCATCCTCGCTGAGGTTTGCGGTATCTGTAAGGCCCAGACACTCCGTTGCGCGCTTGACCTGCACGTCTACCGCAATCGGCATGTGTTCGATGCGGGATACCCTCGCTTCTCCTGGATAGACCATCATTCGGACCCACATTGGCCCGATCTTTGGGCCGCGTAGCATTGGGTAGCGGTCCACGCCGGCCGCCGATCGCGCAGACTTGAGAGTTGCAATCAGCTCATCGGCGACCCCGACCCCGTCATGGATCACACGCGAGACGGGGGCCGTAGGCTCGGCGAGGAGTGACTCTGCAATCCTGCGCCACGCGTTCGAGTCGAGTCCGTGCCGCTGACTGACTCCTGATTGGCGCAACACCGTGGCGAGGTCCTCAAACGACCGGCCTGCGGCTAGGGCAGGGACAAAGGCCCATCGATTCTCGTAGTACAGTTTCAGCGCGGCATCGCGAAGACGGGTGGCCACGCGCATTCGATCCATCGCACAGACGAAGGTGAGGGCCGCCCGCACGAACGGGGCCGACTCGCCTGAACTACGCACCTTCGCGGCGAACTGCGATTCAGGCAGAGCATCCCACCCTGGCGCCTCGGCGTTGGGGCGTGCTGACAGATCGAATGAGCGGCGGGTGAATCCTCTGGTAATCTCTTCCGCGATCCGAAGGCTGTCCACAGGCCAACTCCTACTGACCCTGCTGGCCACCCTTGACCGTCCAGCCCGTCACAGGTGTGAGCGTACGCGGCCGAGATGGTGCTGACAACCGGTAATGGCCAGGTAACGAACCCGTCAGCCCTTCGGCCAGCCCCCGGGTGGTGCCGGGATCTGGCGGAGCCGGCTACGGAACGCCTCCAAGAGGGTCTCCCGGGTGCCGCCGGGGTGGGCGCTCGCCAGCGGCACCCGCTCTTCGACGGCCTTGGCCAGCTCACCCACGGTGTTCCGCATGATCTCGAAGGCTGCCAGCCAGCCCGTCACGGCCGCACTGGTTCGGGCCTCCGCCGCAGCTGTCACCGTGGCGATGTCCCGGCGCAACACCTCGACCTCGGCCACCCGCTCCCGGCGGCCGGCCGCCAGCCCCTCGCCGTGGGCCCCATTCTGGATGGCGGCCCTCACCGCCTCGCGGCCCTGAGCGTCGCTCCGGAGGATCGCCCCCATGCTGAGGAGCCGGAACGGAATGACGCAAGCGCACCGGGATGCCGCGACATGCAGGGCTTGGGGAGCTGCCTGGGCCCCCACGGAGGTGCCGGAGGACGCGGTGCGAGGGTGCAGTTCCGCTCGCACGGAAGGGGTGACGCGGCAGGCAGGCGGCTGACCGGCGCGGGTGTCACGGCCGCGCAGTTGGGCACCCCGTGCTCAGCGTCGAGAGTGAGGAGGGGCTGGGTCACCGCCCGGTACCGCCGGGCGGTGACGGGGGTGGCCCGGCCACTTCACAGCGCGACGGCGGCCGCGAGGGGGAGCGGGTCCGGGGCGCCGCGGCTGAGGGTCGGAGGAATGACGACAGGCTCGCACGCGGGGTCCGGCCGAGTTGCCGAGACGTCCCGTTGCCGGCCAGTCGAGTGATCCACCACGCCGGCCGGGACGGTGGGCCCTCCTCTCATGGAGAGGGGGTGGCGCTGCCGGCGCTCCCACACGCCGGGGAGCCGACCGGCATCGCGGAAACCCGGGCCAGCTCCAACCTGACCACCCGGGAAGCCTTGCGGCGTGTCCACGTCCGACATCGGCCGGACCCGAGACATCGGCACCGTGGGTGAGGGTCGCGAGCGCATGGCCCACGACCCTGAGCCCTCAACTGGGGCTGCGTGCGGAGGCCAGCCTCGTGATCTCCCGACTCCACCTCCGGTGAGACAAGAGCGGGCACGCCTTCGCCGCCGCGGACGGCCGTGGTGGGCATCACCGCCACCCGGCCTCCGGGCCGCGGGGTTCGCCCTGGGCGCACCCGTGATCGGCCTGCCGGTAGCGCGGAGCTGGGACCTGGGGGCTGCCAGCCGCCCGGATCGAGCACCGGCTCTCGCAGAACTCCGTCTCGACAGCCCCGCAGGCGGCGTCGGGGATGGACCACCTTGCTCCACCACTCTTCTGACCACTCTCACCCACCACCCCCACGGACAGGCGGGCGTCCACTCGCGTGGGCCCCCCCGAATACGCCCAGCCTGGCTGATCTCAGCCCGAACGCGCTTTGTGTGCTCAAGTTGTCGCGCCCTCCCCTCTGCGAGCTGGCAGGGCCAGCACCAGAGCCGGTCGCAGCCACCAGACCCTCCCCCAGCAACGTCCACATCCGCAGGCCCCTTGGGAGTCACTACGGCTCCGGATCCGTTGCGTCGGCACAGACCGCCACCAGGCACGGCACCGCAGCGGCGCTCCTCCAAGGGCATGCTGAAGGACCTGGGAAATGTCCGAACGGCTTCGCCCAGCAGACTGAACGAGGGCTGTGTGTGCCGCAACGAGACGCAGGCTCCCCCTGCCCGTGTCGCACCGGGCTCAGCAGATCCGGTCGGCGGCGGGCCCTCGTCGGCGCTGGCTGAGCAAGCGCACTGGTCGGTGCCGCCGGCGTGGCCGACGGTCAGACGTCCCTACGCGGCGCATCCCATATTGGTCAGCACTGCGTGGGCTTGAGCATCGAGCGCCTGACCAGACCGGTACAGTGAGGCGGCCTGGGCCTGCTCGGCAGTGATCGCGGCGTTAGCCTCGGCCATGCTGTGGCGAATAGCCGTGAGTGCCGTGGTGACCTGACGCTCGGTCACCTTAGCGGCGGGCGTGTCCGCGGGATCCGCCGTCACCGCGTCCTGCAAGGCGGACCAGTCGTGCTGAATGGTCCGCACGTCCTGTGCTAGTGCCGCCATGTCCTGCCGCATTGAGGAAATGTCGCCGCTCAGGGTGGTGAGATCAGTGCCCATCGTGGAGAGATCCGTGTCCACGGTGCTGGCGTCAGCCTGAACCGCGCCATATCCCCCGTTGGCACACCCGTCGGTGGTCGCGTCAGACTGCTCAGTCTGCAGATCCTGTTGCATCGCCTGGCGATCGCTCACCAAGGTGCTGACATCTCCCTGCAAGGTACTTGCGTCCCCCCGGACTGTCCCCGTGTCCGCCGCGTAGGATCCAAGATCTGCGCTGAGCGCGGTGTTCGCGCTCACGACCTGCTGGTTGAGGGCCTGCTGGTGCGCAGCCGCTGCTTGCGCTGCCTGGGCAGCGGCCAGGGCCGCTGCTGCTCGCTGCCGGAGCGACGCGACGGCAGCGCGGTATCGGGCGACACGCCCCGGAATCAGCACCAGCGAGGTCAGCAACCCGGTCGCGTCGGGGCCGTTGAGCGTCAGCCGCGTCGATGACACCGAGCCGGTCTCCGTGGACGACCCGAGCGTCAGGGTCACGGCGCCTTGAGCGTTCACCTGTCCGGTGACCAGGACGGAGAGCGGCTGGGTTGTGGTCCCGGCCAGGGTGACCGCGACGAGCTGCCCGGACAGTCGCCCTCCGGTCTGGGTCCACTGAACCAGCACGGCCGCGGTGGGGCTCAGGGCGATCCACGTATTGGGGTAGGCCGGTGGCCCGCCACAGGCAGCCACGGCGCCGACGAGCGCCGCCGCCAACCCGGTCCACACGACCCCTGGCATCGGTCTGGGTGTCACGGACCCGGTATAAGGGTTGGCTTCGCCCAGGGCAAGGGGTCTGGCGACGAGGGCCGGACGATCTCCCACGCGCAGTGTGCCAGGGCCAGGTGCTCGTGCGCCCACCCCAGGGCCGGCGGGACCTCATTGGCGTCGCCAAGAAGCTCGGGGGCCGGTCGCGAGATGGCGCTCCTCGGCATGACGGCGGATCAGAGGTCGCCCAAGATCCTGACCTCCGTAGCGGCCCGCACGTGCGCCGCCCGCCCCTGACCGGGACGGGACAGATGACCGATCGTTCTGGAGGAGACTCCGAGGTGAGCCCCTCGGCGAGGGGCGGCCGGCGCCCTGGGGACAAGGCCCAACACGCTCCCCCAGCACGGCGTCCCCGCCGTCCCAAGGCCCGTGCCGACAGGGGGCAACGTCGAGGCCGCTGCCGCCGCAGGCACCCGGGCGTGCACGCGCGCCCTCCTGGCCGGGGGCGACCCCGTGCCCCGCCACCCGCCTGGAAGGTCTGGAGGAGAGGACCCGGGCTGGGCGTGTCCGCCGCCCCGCCGGTCACAGGGCCGCGGTCAGCGCCACCAACAGGTCCGCGTTGAGGCCCTGCAGGAGATCCCCGGTGGTCGCGGTGACGTAATAGGCGAGGGTCGTCGTCGGACGGGCGTGCCCGAGGAGGGCGGCCACCACTACCCGTGGGATTCCGGTCCGGAGCCACCGGCCGGCCGGCCCGCGCCTCGTCGGGGCCCCCGGGCCCGGATCCACCCGAGCCGCCCCCGCGGGAGGGCGGCCTGCCAGCTGGGCGCGCGCGTCAGGGCGGGCGGAGGGTCGCCGTGCGCGGACCGGTGCCGCCGCGCCGGTGCGCATCCACCCCCGCGCCGGGCCCCCCTGTTGGGCTCCGCTGTGGCCGGGGCTGCTGTCACCGGCTCGTGCGTCTCAGTCTCCGCCCGGGCCGCCAGCGGCCGTGGCTCCTCGTGTTTGAGCCGGACCGGCTGGTGCCGGGCCGTGGTCCGCGACACCACCGGGGTTCCAGCCGTCGGGCACCGGTCCAGCTCGTCTGGGTCGAGGCGGAACCGGGTCGACCCCGCCCGCGCCGCTCAGGTGGTCAAAAGCCCCGCGCCCAGGCCCGGCCGGCCAGCCGGTCCAACTGCTGGTCCACGGCGACCTCGTGTTGGAACAGCCGGTCCATCAGGGCCGCATCCGTCCCAGCCAGGCACCCGTGCGCTAGGTCGTGGGCCCAGGCCGCGATCCTGGTCGCCACCGCGGCCTGGCGGCACGGCAGGTCTCGCGCCGCCGCGAGCGCGTCCAGCTCCAGCGCCTGGGCGGCGGCGGCCGCCGCCAGTTGCTCCGCCCTGGTGCCGCCTGCGGCAGCTGTCTGGTCCACCGCGCCAGTGTCGCCGGCCCGGCGGGCGGAAGAATGCGCACCCGCCGAGCCCCCGGGTCGGGGACGAGCCAGCGGCCGCGACGGCGGGCGCCGTGGGAGTGGCCGAGCGGCCCCGGATCGACCACCACCGTGCGACACCGGCCTGACGACCCGGGATCCGACGGGTCCAGACTCGTCTGGAGCGGTCGGGGCCGCGGGCGAACCGCGGGTCTGCCGGCGGTGTCGAACTCGCCCATGCGATCCTGGAATCAAGCGACGGGCGGGGCTCCCCGGGCTCAACCCCGCGGCGCGATCGCTCCGCTCGGGTGCATCGGCCCCCTCGGCCGCGCGGCAGCGGCCAGGACCGTATACGCACAGGGATGCCACCCAGGACATCTTCGCGCCGGGCCGTCCTGGCGTGACCCGGGCAGCTCCCGGCCGGTGCAGACGGTGTGGCCGGGGATGGTACCGCGCAACCACCCTTCACAACCCCATCGCCAGCCGAGCCACGGGGAAGGTCCGTGGCATCAGATGCACCGGGCCCGATCGGTGCTCGCGCCAGCGGACCCGTGCCCAGCGCTCCGCTCCCTGCGGTTGCCTCCGGTGTGACCACCGGTCCCACCGGACCGCGGTACGCGAGGGCCCTAATGCGGCCGGGACGAGGTTGCGGTCAGCCCCTGTCCCGGCCATCCATGACCAGATGGGCCCCACCCGGCGACCCAACCTCATCGCGAACTACGCGGCTGTAGTTCCGCGGACCCCCAACACCCTCTCCTCCGCAGCGCTCGCCGCCCACGGTCCGGTGAGCGGAATATCGTTGACAATGGCGATCCATTGCCCATCCTGGCACCAGAGGAGGTTTCTCATGCCCCTACAGACCGTGGACGACGCGCTCACTCTCATGGAGTACCTCGCGCGCACCGGCACATTTCACTCGCTCTCCGCGATTTGCCGTGATCGAGACCTCTCCAAGGCCCGGGCTTACCGACTTCTCGCCACCCTCAAGACGAGAGACTACGTTGTACAGGATCCCTACTCCCGCCAGTACGGGTTCGGACCAGCGTGCGCACGGCTGGTCGGCGATGCTCGCCAGGGGGTAACGGTCACCGCCGCCTGTGCGGACGCCACACGCTGGCTCTGGTCCGAAACCGAAGAGACGACTTACCTTGCTGTCTTCGAGGCTGGGCAGGCCGTTGTGATTGACAAACTCGATAGCCCCAAACCCGTCGTAGCGACCTCTGCACTCGGTCGAGTCCTGCCTCTGCACACCGTCTCTGCCGGGAAGGTCCTCCTCGCCAGCCGACCCGATTCGGAGATCGAGAACCTCATTACATCCCTCACCGCCTCACACATCGGCAAGAACGCAACTTTCTCCCACCGTCTCTGGGCTGACATCCAGAAGGTCCGCCGAGAGCGATACGCCGTCAACCGCGAAGGCTTCCGCGATGGCGTCTCGGGTGTGGCCGCCCCCGTCCGATGGGGCCAAGATGGTTCCGTCGTGGCGGCCATGGCCGTGTGCGTGCCGGAAGTCCGATTCAGCGACTCCATGGCGCATCTACGCATGGCGGTCCTGAAGGCCGCGGACATGGCCTCGCACAGCCTTGAACTCGCAGCGCTGCCTCAGGAGGCCACGCGGGCCTCCTGAGGCCCATGACAACAACGCGCCGTAGACACTTAGTGCAACCTGTGGGGAGGACTACGAGACATGAGCGAGCACAACGTGAGCGGGCAACAGGATCCCGAGCGCCCCGATGTACACCGCCGAACACGTCTGGCCAGGGCGGGCGTGCCACTGTCCTCGCTCCTCGCGCTCATCTCCCTGTGGCTTGTTTATGCGATGAACGCCAGCCTCCGCCAGATCTTCTACTACGTGATCCCGCCCATTGTCACCGAGTTCAAACTCACTCCCGCCGCGATCGGGCTCATCGCTGCCATCGTGACGGTCAGCGTCTCGCTGTTCGCCCTGCCCGCCGGGCCATGGTTTGACCGCGGCGGGCACGGGTGGGCCCGGAAGAACCGAAACCTCGTTGTGGCCGCTGGGTACTTCCTCTTCTCCATCCTAACAGGGATTCCGGCGTTCACTAAGTCGATCTGGATGATCGTCACCCTGCAGGGCATCAAGAATGGCTTTGGCGGCGCTGGCGAAGGGGTCGAGATCACCTCCGCCGTCGAGTGGTTTCCTACTGAGCGCACTGGCTTCGCGCTAGGCTGGCAACATACCGCGTACCCATGGGGGACCCTGCTCGCTGCCATTGCGACTGGAGCCATCCTGGCAGACTTCGGGAGCGCAAACTGGCGATACGTGTTCCTGATCATCCCCCTCGCGATGATCCCAATCTGGTTTGGGTACTGGTTGTTCGCTACGCGCAAGCGGTACCAGAAGTTTGAAGGCGAGGTGAAAGATCTCGGGCTAACGCGGCCTCTTAGCGGTGAGGCTGGGGACGTCTCGGCCAAGGCCCCGCCCGGGACGTTCTGGCGGACAGTCAAGAACCCGAACATCCTGATCGCGGCTATCGCCAGCTGCCTCGGCATCATGATCTACGTCGGCATCAGCTTCTGGCTTCCAACGTACTTGGCCTTCGTCGCCCACTACAATTTCGCCGCGGCCGCGGCATTCAGCGCCGTCTTCACCATCACCGGGGGCGTGGGGCAGTTTGCATGGGGCATGATCTCCGACTTCCTCGGTCGGAAGATCTCACTCCTAGTCACGTTCGTCTGGCTCGCCGTGGGCGTGTACCTCTTGCAGTTCAGCGCGTTGGGACTGGGCTGGTTGATCGCACTCCAGTTGTTTGCGGGTTTGGCCACCAACGCCATCTTTCCACTTCTGTACGCCTATGCTTCTGACTCGGCCTACGAGGCAGGCCTGGGTACCGCGAACTCCTTTATGGCGTTTGCCCTGTACATCGGTGGCGTATCACCACTGATCCTGGGTCTGCTCATTGGCCTGGGCGGAGGCTTTCACAGTGCGCGAGGCTACGTGTTCGGTCTCTACTTCTTGGTCGCCATCGCACTCCTCTCCGCCGTGTTGCTCGCGTTCCTGACGCGGGAAACCGTCGGGCGCTTCAAGGGCCGGGATATTGGCATCTTCTCCCTCGCACGGTGCAATGTGAAGATGAGGTAGCAGGACGACCGGTCCTGACGGCTTCGGTAGTAGTCGGTATGGGTTGGGACAGCGCCACGACCCTTGATGCCATAGGTAGGGGTTAGGCCTGGGGACAGGGGCAGACCTTAGAACGCGGCATGGTGCATGTCTTCCACGAACCGCGGTGACCCTGACAGGACGGCCGGCGGCGCAATCGACGGAGAACGGTCAGCATAGATACAGGAAGGGTTTGGCGAATGCCTCTCATTGAAGTCTCCATGATACAGGGACGAGCGACGGAGCAGAAGCGGAGGCTGGCGCGGCGGCTCACAGACCTGCTTGTGGAGGAGGTCGGGGCCACGCGTGAGCGCGTCGTCGTGATCATCCACGAGATCGGCGCCGAGGACTGGAGCAATGGTGGTCGCCTCCTGGCAGATGATGAGGCCGTCTCCAGTGAGTGACACTCTTCGTGCCGCGCTGACGAGGTGTAGGGTCATTGATTTGGAGCACCCTCGTCAGATCGGTGATCCGACCTTTCCGGCGCATTACCCGGGGATGGCGCTGTTTCTAAGTCGCCGCCATGAACTCGGAGGGCCTGAGCGGCGGACGAGTGCTTCTGGAGTGATTGTCGCGGCAGAACACACGGGTACGCACATCGATGCCATTAGCCATCAGGCAGAGGATCTCACCCTTTACGGTGGGATTCGTGTGAACCCCGCCATTCAGGGCCCGCACGGGATGGCTGCGCATGGTGTGGAGACGATTCCCCCAATCTTAGCGCCGGGTCAGTTGCTGGACGTGGCCGCGCTACGGGGCGAGCGCCTGCCAGAGCGATACTTGGTGACGCCGACCGATCTCGAAAGCTGTGAGAAGGCACAGGGGATCTCTATTGGCAAGGGAGAGGTCGTCATGATCCGCACAGGCTATGGAGCGGTGTGGGACGATCCCGACGTGTACTTGCGCGCAGCTGGCGTGTCACGTGAGGCTGCGGAGTGGCTGGCCGCCCGTGGGGTCCTGGCGGCCGGGGCCGACAATGTCGCCTTCGACGTGACGGGGCACGTCGATGCAGTGCTGGCGTGTACCCTGCCGAGCCATGTCATCCTACTAGTGCGCCACGGAATCTACATTCTCGAAAATCTGGCGCTCGAGGAGTTGGCAGGGATGGGAGCACACGGGTTCATGGTGGTGTGTTTGCCTCTGAAGATCAAGGGAGGCACCGGGTGTCCCGTGCGCCCAGTGGCTCTGATTGCGTGAGGAGTAGGTGATGAAGCTAACGCGCCAGCAATGCGACGCGATTGTACGGGCTGCGGCGACGAAGGCTGAGGAAATCGGCTCGCCATCGAGCATCGCAATCATGGATGAGGGGCGGAACCTGATGGCATTCTCCCGAATGGACAGTGCCCTGCTGGGTAGTATCGAGATCGCGATCGGGAAGGCGTATACAGCCCGGTCGCTGAACTCACGAACATCGGATGTCGCGAGACTGGTGCAGCCGGGCGAGGCTTTGTACGGACTGGAGGTCACACATCGGCATCCGCTCGTGGTCTTCGGGGGAGGGGTCCCGCTCATGGGCGGGGGGGAAGTCATCGGTTCGGTGGGAGTAGCTGGTGGCACCGTCGAACAGGATGAGGAAGTTGCCATGGTGGGTGCCGCAGCCGTGATGGAGGAGCGCTGATGCGCCTGGAGGGTCGGCGAGCGCTGTTCTTTGGGGGGGCGACGGGGATTGGCCGTGCCACCGTCGAGCGTTTCGTCACCGAGGGCGCGCGTGTGGTGCTGGCCGATATCGAGAACCAGCGCGGTGAGGGTGCGGCGCGAGATGGGTCGGTGTGGTTCCTCCGTGCCGACGCGCGGCATCAGGATGAGGTTCAAGGTGCGGTGGCCAAGGCGGTCGCGATCCTTGGGGGGCTGGATACGCTCGTCTATGGCGCGGGTGTGCAGCGGGCGAGTAGGGTGGAGGAGTTTCCGCTCGACGACTTCGACCTGATGATGGCGGTGAACCTCCGTGGGCTCTTCCTGGCCGTTCGGTATGCCGTGCCGCCTCTGAGAGCGTCGGGCAGAGGTGCGATCGTGAGCATCGCATCGGTCGCCGGGATCAAAGGCGGCCCGGGGATGTCCGGCTACTCGGCATCCAAGGGGGGGGTGATGGCGTTTAGCAAGGCTCTCTCCGTGGAACTGGCGTCCTTCGGCATTCGGGTCAACGTAGTTTGCCCCGGCTGGATCGACACACCGTTCAACGACCCGGCCATCACCTTCATGGGTGGCGCGGCGAATCAGAGCGCCATGATCAGCCAGACGGTGCCCATGGGCCGCCAGGGAGTGCCCGATGAGATCGCGCCGGCCATCGCGTTCTTGGCCTCGGACGAGGCGTCATATCTCACGGGGCATTATCTGGTGGTCGACGGAGGCATGAGTTAGCGCCGCCCGCCCTGCTGACCCACACTCATGGCACTGGAGTCCGCTCGCTACGATTTTGGTGTGGTTGGGGCTGGCATTGTCGGCTTGGCCGTCGCGCGGGAGGTCTTGGACCGGCATCCTCACTCGAGTGTCGCCGTGTTTGAAAAGGAGGCTGTGGTCGGGCTGCATCAATCAGGGCACAACTCTGGTGTCATTCATACCGGGATCTACTACCAGCCTGGCTCTCTCCGGGCTGACCTGTGCCGTGACGGGGCCGCACGGATGAAGGCCTACTGCTCCGCTCATCGGATTCCCTGCCTGGAACTGGGCAAGATCATCGTCGCCACTCGTTCGGATGAGGTGGACCAGCTACGGCCCCTCCTGGCGAGAGGTCGAGCCAACCGCATCCAGGGCCTCGAGCTGCTGACCTCACAGGACATCCGTAGATTGGAGCCGCATCTCAATGGCCTCGAGGCCATCTGGTCGCCACGCACGGCCGTGACCGACTTCCGGCTCGTGACCAGTGCACTCAGCGATGACGTCCGGCTGGCAGGGGGACGTGTGGTGACGAGGTTCGCGGTCCGCGCCATTACCCGAGGGAGCGACGGGGTTGAGATTCGTGCGGCCGACGGACGTCGAGCGAGAGTTCGGCGACTGGTGACCTGTGCCGGCTTGCAGGCCGACCGCGTCGCGGTCATGAGTGGTGGCTCGCGCCATCCTGCCGTCATCCCCTTTCGCGGTGCCTATTGGCTGCTCCGCCCGGAATTGCGGGGGACGGTCCGCCACCTGGTGTACCCCGTCCCGGATCCGACGCTTCCGTTCCTCGGGGTCCACTTTACGCCCCAAGTATCCGGGGACGTGTCCATCGGACCGAATGCTGTCCTCGCGTTGGCAAGGGAGGGCTATCGCCGACGCAACGTCAACTTTCGCGACGTTGCCTCGTCGCTGTCATATCCCGGAATGCGGGCACTCGCAGCAACACACTGGCGGAGTGGACTCCGGGAGTTTGGGAGAGATATGTTCCGGCGCCTGCTGCTGAAGGATCTGCAGCGATACCTTCCAGGGCTCACCGTGGCGGATCTCGTCCCCGGACCCTCGGGGGTTCGTGCACAGGCCGTAGATCGGGACGGTGGGCTGGTCGACGATTTCGTCATCGATGCCCACCGGGATGGCCGCGTCCTCGACGTGCGAAATGCCCCTTCTCCCGCGGCCACTGCCAGCCTAGCCATCGCAGCAACCATAGCTGATGCGTTGGAGGCCTCCTGAGCTGCCGAGTGCATCTGCTGTCGACACCAAGTTGACGGGGCCGGGCCCCATCACGGACTCTACTGGCCACGCAGGACTGGAGCAGTTCAAAGAGCCCGTACTCGCCAGCGGGTCCCGAGCAGATCAGAGCGGTAGCCGCTGGAGATCAGCGTGGCTGAGGAGATGCTCCGCCGATCGGAGGGTCGCCGCCGCAATCGTAGCAGTCGGGTTGACGCCCGAGGAGGTCGGGAAGACGCTGCCACCATAGACGTAGAGGTTCGGGACATCATGAGTTCGGCCATACTGGTCAACCACTGAGCTTCTCGGATCGTCTCCCATGCAGGTAGTGCCAAGCAGATGCCACCCCGTGTCGCGGACGAAGGCATCGGATGTTGTCTCACGCGCTCCCGCCGCCTCAAGCGACTCACGCGCTCTCTCCATGTGAAACATGACCATGCGGCGTGAGTTCTCATCGTTGCGGTAAAGGATCTGTGGGGCTGGCACCCCGTCTGAGTCGGTGAGACTCGGGTGAAGCGTCACGCGGTTGGAGTCGTAGGGTAGATCCTCCGCGATGATGCCCCACAGTGCTGAGTGCCCGAGCCGCTCGCGGATATGGGTATGCAGCTCGAGGTCGAGGGCCGTGGCTTCACCGAAGAACGGAGACAGCGCGGCGCCCAGTGGACCACCGGTCGGCATCAGCCCCCACTTGGCTCCGCGAACGAATCCCCGCGAGGTATCCGTCTCGTAGAATGCCATGCTCTGGATGTACTGGCCGAAGGGTCCTTCCCAGCTAGGAAAGCGCTCCTCGAACAGACCGGTGACGGCCCCGAACGGATGCATCATCAGACGCTTGCCGACCAGGCCAGAAGAGTTTGCCAGGCCATCCGGGAAGTGCCGAGACTTGGACAGCAGCAGCAGGCGTGGGGTACCGACGCCGTTGGCGGCAAGGATGACTAGGTTCGCGGCTTGGTGGTGCTCGTGGCCGTCACGATCCACATAGATCGCACCCGTAGCCAGGCCGGCGTTGTTGACCGTGATCTCGCGGACGCGGGCGCCAGTGATGAGTCGCGTGCCGTGCTCGAGGGCCGTGGGCCAGAAGACGAGATCAAAGGATGCCTTTGACCCGTTGGGGCACCCGGACATACAGGTGCCGTGCCGGACGCACGCTTTGAGGTTCCGCTAGTCGCGGGTGGGGATAGCGTTGGGGGCCGGCCACCAATGCCATCCGAGTTTGTTCATGCCCTCTGCTACCTTCCGCCCGATCGCCGAGATTGAGTGGGGTGGCAAGGGGGGGGGTGTGGTGGGGGGATAGGCGGGATCACCAGCCAAGCCTGAGGTCCCCACCGCGATGTCGATCCGATGGTAGTAGGGCTGGAGGTCCTGATAGGTGAAGGGCCAGTCGCGACCGACGCCGTCGAGGGTGTGAGTTCGAAAGTCCGAGGGGAGGAAGCGCACCCAGTGGGCCGCATAGAGGACAGTACTGCCCCCGACACCGGCGTACATGAGCGGGTTGACATCGGACTCCGAGGTGTCGCAGGGATAGTCGGCGCGACCGGCACGAACGTTGGGATTAGGGTTCCACGACTTCTGTGCAAGCAACTCCCACTCCGGCTTGGTGCCCGGAAAGTCTGATGCATTGGTCCAGCCACCCTGCTCCAGACAGACAACGTGGACTCCATGTCGTGCCAGATAGGCGGCCGCAACTGCACCGGCGGCGCCAGCGCCCACGATCAGGACATCAGCCCGTTCCTTGGCGGTTAGAGCATCGAGTGCAACTGCCATCAGACCATCCTCCTGACGATGCGCGAGACGTGGCACGGCGGGCGGCGTAGTGGGGGGTATCGTGTGACGGGCACCCGTCCGCGTGGTGCCCGGGGCGCGACAGAGGGAGCGCCGACGCTAACGTCCGACTGGCTAGGACGGGCTGGACCGATTGAGACCAGGAGGATGGCGACCGTGGCCCGGAGAGGCGGGCTCACACGGCACGGCCTTGACCGGGAACCCCGGAGGCGCTCCCATGGCCTGTCGGCTCCCGCTGGACCGGCGGCGACTGGTGGCGGTGACTGATTCGATCCGATTGCTCTGCCGGGCGGAGTGGACGGAACCGATCCCTTCACTTCGGCGGTGGCGGCTGGACCCACGCCCGTCCGGGGCGTCGTGCACCCTGCGCGGTCACTGCTCGAGTGGATCTGCGAGTTCGCGTCGCTGGCCAAGGTGCGTCGATGTAGGCTCACGTCAACTGCTCGAGTGCCTCGGCCAGCGCGAAGAGATCCGTGACGGCGCCGTAGTGCGCTACGTTGAAGATGGCCGCCTCAGGGTCGGAGTTGACGGCGATGATGGTGCCGCTCGCCTTCATGCCGGCCAGGTGCTCGACGGCGCCGGAGATGCCGAGGGCGAGGTAGAGTTCGGGTTTGACCGTGGCGCCCGACTGTCCAACCTGACGCGCGTGGGGGAGCCAGCCGGAATCCACCAGGGGGCGCGAGCAGGCGAGCGTGGCCCCGAGTCGGTCTGCCAGCCGCTCAAAGACGGGCACGTTGTCCTTCTCGCCGACGCCGCGACCGATGGCGAGGATGAAGTCTGAGGTGCCGAGGTCGATCCCCTCGGTCTGGGGCGTGATGTACTCCCGGTGTTTGATCCTGACCTGCGATAGGTCGACACCGGCCTCCAATCTCGTGACCACCGGGGAACCGAAGCCGCCCGCGGGGGACCAGGCGCCCGGGCGCAACATGAGGAGGACCGGCGCCCCGTCACCGAAATCCAGCTGCACCTGAACCTTCCCTGCGTACAAGCCACGCGTGGCGGTCAGCCACCCCTTCTGCGCCGAGCAGCCGGTCACGTCGCTGGCAAAGCCGAGCCCGAGCGAGGCGGCGAGCGCCGGGGCATAGCTCATTGCATCGACGGTGAACCCGGTGAGGAGAACCAGAGGACGGCGTTGCCTGATCAGTGCCGGAAGTGCCTGGCGGTACACCTCGCCGTTGAACTCATCCATAGCCACAGGGACGTGGATGATCTCATCGACACCATCCAACGCCACGACGCCCAGCATCGCGGACACGTCACTGCCGAGCATTGCTACCGCCAGCGGACCGACCCCAGCGTTCTTCAGTTCCTTGGCTGCGGCGATCAACTCCAGGGTGACCTCGCGGAGGGCACCCTGTCGATGCTCAGCCACGATCAGCACCCCGCTCATGCTGCACTGCTCCCCCGGACGATCTGGAGAATCCGCGCGGCGATCTCCGTAGGGTTTCCGCCGATCATCTCTGCCCGCCGGCGGGTCGGCATACTCATGCCGCGAATCCCGTAGGCGCGCCTCCCGAACGGCTCGGCGACCTGGACCGCGACATCGCGCCCCTGGGCTTCTTGGATCGCGCGGAACGTGACGTATCGGGGGCGATTGATCCCGGTCTGAATGGTGAGGACCGCGGGCGTGGTGGTCTCCACTACGTCGATCATTCCGCCCTCAAGCTCGCGGTGGACGGTCGCCGTGCGAGTGGTCGCATCATAGGCGATCATAGTCACGACCGCGACCACGGGAAGATCGAGGAATCCGGCCAACGCCGCGCCGGTCGCTCCCTGCAGCGCATCGCTCGACTGCACCCCACAGAGCACCAGATCCGGTTCCTCAGGACGGATCACCTCGGCTAGAGCATGGGCCACCGTCAGAGGATCGGGCTGACGAAGGGCCTCTGTCCATACCCGCACGGCGCGATCGGCGCCCATAGCAAGGCAGCGTCGCAGCTCACCATCTGCATCAGGATCACCGGCGGTCACGACCACAACCTCGCCTTCACCGACCGCGTCGCGGATGCGGATGGCCTCGTCGACTGCGCAGGCATCCCACTCGTTGAGGGTGAAGTCGAGATAATCGGGATCGACAGCAAGCCCATCGTCGGTGAATGCAACATCGTCGCTCAGCACGGCAACACGCTTGACGCAGATGATGATCCTCATCGATAGCTTGAGCGGCTTACGGGGCCGGGCGGTAGATCGGGCCCCGGGCGATCACCGGATCAAGGAGGCCGTCACGCAGGTAGTACTCCGCTTCGTCGGGATAGGGAGGATTGGCCTTTTGTCCGGGGTAGCCGATGAGTTTCCGAATCTTAGGATTCATGTAGTAGCCGCCGCTCGCGGCCAGAGCAAGGGCTCCAAAGCCCACGGGGTCCTCCTGTTGCAGGCGGCGGACGTGGTCGCTGGGCTCTTGGTCGCCGGCCTGGGTCAAGATGCGTGTAAGCGGCTCGAGAATGTCCGGTCGTGCTTGTAGGACTCGGTCGAGCCACTTGCCCTGGACGTCGACCTGGCTCGCAGCCGGCATGCCCGCCGCTTCGGGGATGAGAACGTCGGCCAAGGCGGCGAAGGTGGCCCGCATGCGCTCGTCGATCTGTGCGCGCCGCGCCGCGCTCATAGAGGAACCTCCTGAATGCGAGCTGTCTGGGCCAAGTGGTCGGCACACCTAAGGGCCACCGCCGCGATGGTTGCGGTCGGGTTGACACCAGATGACGTTGGAAATACGCTGCCGTCGATCACGTACAGGTTGGGCACGTCATGAGACCGGCCGTACTGGTCGACGACCGACGTGCTCGGATCAGCCCCCATGCGAGCGGTACCGAGGAGGTGCCAGCCGCAGTCTCGCATCAGCGGAGTGACGATGGTCTTGAAGGCACCGGCAGCCTGGTGCGCCTCCTGAACCCGAGCGAGATGGAAGTCGAGGAGTCGGCGTGTGTTCTCTGAGTTCCTGTAGACAATCTTGGGCACGGGAATCCCATCCGAGTCGGTTGCGACCGGATCGAGGGTGACGTAGTTCGCCTCCTCGGGAAGATCCTCTGCGATGATCCCCCACTCGAATCCGTGGCCGAGCTGCTCGCGAAGGTTGCGGTGAAGGTTGGCGCCCCAGCGCTCCTCGGTCGGCCCTCCCCCATAGCCAGAACGCATGCCCAGAGGTCCACCGGTCGGCATCACGTTCCACTTGGCACCGCGAACAAACCCGCGGGAGGTATCGGTCTCATAGAACTGCATCGACTGGACCGTCTGTCCGGCAGGACCGAGCCAGCTGTCCAAGTGGTCCTCGTAGAGGCCGACGACGGCGGCATAGGGATGCATCATGAGCCGCTTGCCGACCAGGCCGGAGGAGTTGGCCAGCCCATCGGGGAAGTGTGACGACCTTGAGAGGAGCAGAAGCCGGGGCGTGCCGATTCCGTTTGCCGCCAGCATGACGATGTCCGCCAACTGGTGCCGCTCGGTGCCGTCGCGGTCGACGTAAAGCGCGCCGGTGGCAAGGCCTGTGGGTCCCACGGTGATCTGGCGGACGCGGGCTCCCACGACGACTCGAGCGCCATGCTGCAGGGCTGTCGGCCAGTAGACCAAGTCGAAAGAGGCCTTGGAGCCGTTGGGGCAGCCAGTGAGGCATGTACCGTAACGCACACACTGCTTCAGGTTGGCGTAGTCCCGGGTTGGAATGGCGTTCGGCGCAGGCCACCAGTGCCAGCCGAGCATGTTCATGCCCTCCGCCGCCTTGCGCCCCATCTTGTTGATAGCGTGAGATGGCAGAGGCGGTGGTGCTCCTGGCGGGTAGGCAGGATCCCCGTCAAGTCCGGCCACGCCTATCTCATGGTCAACGCGCTCGTAGTATGGCTGGAGGTCTAAATAGGAAAACGGCCAGTCATCCGCGATCCCGTCCAGGGAACGCACACGGAAGTCGGACGGTAGCTGCCGGCACCAGTGGGCAGCATAGAGGATGGTGCTGCCGCCGACTGCCGCGAACATCAGAGGATTGACATCCGAGTCCGACGTTTCGCACGGGTAGTCGGCGGGCCGGTCGCGAACGTTGGGGTTCGGATGCCACTGCTTCTGGGCGAGAAGCTCCCACTCCGGCTTGTCTCCGGAAAAGTCCGAGGCATTCACCCACCCTCCCTGCTCAAGGCACACAACCTTGAACCCGGCCGTGGCTAGGTGTGCTGCCGCGACCGAGCCCGACGCCCCTGCACCGATGATCAAGACATCCGCTCGGACGCCGGTGTCGCCGGGATGTCGACTACCAGTCATGCCAGCCCCCCTCCTCTGCTTGGGTCGGGAGACGAATCATCCGGAAGGTCGCTCCCGTGGCGTCGGATGTGATCGCCTGTCGCTCCCACAACTCATCCCAGGTATGGACGAAGCGGCTCGTGGGCGCTGGGTCGGCCCGCCGTGTCGTTAGGCCCGGGATCGGGCGGGGCGAGGACCGGTGCCAACTGCCACCAATAACTCACAGGCTCATCACAGGCTCATCAATGTCGCTCCGCACTACACCGCACTTCTAGCACGGGGGCTACTGGCTGTCAACTCTGTTTCGATCAGCGGAAAGGGGGAGTCCCGATGACAGATGGCGGGCTCAGCCGGTGCGTCCCGCAGGGCTTGGGGGTACGGGTATGCGGCGGTGGATGCCGGGGGGGCACGTCGGGGCCCTAGTACTGCAGTCACGGCCCCGGAAGGGTGGGTGAGCTGAACTGAGCGTGCGACCTTGACCTCCAGGGCTCCGGCTGGCACAGGCCGGGGGCTGGCGGCTGCGCTGGGTGAGGTGGGTGCCGCGTGGGCCACGTGTTGCATCTGGGCGACAAGCTGACGGGGCTGGCGGTCGTTGGCAATCCACTCCCGGTGCAGCGCAGCTTCGTCGTCGCTGAGCCGGCGGCTGACGGTCGGGCTGCCGACCTTTACGGTCCACTGCCAGTAGGGACCGTGCCACGCTGGCGGGTCGGCCCGGCAGTGGCAGTGGGGGTTGGCGCAACCGGTGTAGCGGCGGACCAGGCTACCGCCGTGGATGGCCCCGACGTGAGCGAGCTGCTCCGCGAGCGCGCGGTAGCGGCGCTGGCAGGCGGCGAGGCGGCGGGCGGGGTCGCGGGGGACAGGCATGGCAGCTCCGGGTCCAGCGGGGCCCCGTGAGCTTCTCACCATCGTCTGACAGTGCGCACACTGGCGGTTGTCGGTGTGCTCAGGAGGCCGGACGTGATGGCCCACGGGGCTGCGGCCGCGACCCTGGACGATCTCGCCGAGCTGCGCCAGCTCCGATGGCCGCTCTCCCACGGTGCGACCCGACGGGTGGACGCGGTGTTTGAGCTGGGGGATGCCGTGGGCGCCGGAGATGGGACGCAGGCGCTGGCCCGGCCCCCCTGAGCCTAGAGCCGATCCTTCGCCGCGGCCAGGGCAGCGCCTACGCCGCACTGCGCAAGGGCGCGCTCGAGGCGGAGGCCCCGCGCCGCCTGCTGGTCGCGTGCCGCCCGCCTGGCCGCTCGTGTTCGCCGTAGATCCCAGCAGCTGGCCGCGCTGCGACGCCGAGACCAGCCCGGAGCGGGAGCAGGACCACCACCCCTCGGGGCAATCGAACGGCCAGCCGGTCGTGGCCGGCTGGCACGACTCCTGGATCACCGAGTTGAACTGGGCGAGGAACTCCTGGCCCGCCCCGGCGGATGTCCAGCGCGTCCGTCCCCGGGACGACACCGGCCGGGTTACCGCCCGGCAGGTGCAGGCGCTCGTCGGCCGGCTCGGCGGCGCGGGGCCCGTCCCCCTGTGCGTCTTCGATGCCGGCTACGACCCGATCGCCCTCACCGTGGACCTCGCCGCGGTCCGGGCCCAGGTCGGCGTCCGGGTCGGGGGGAGCCGGCCCCGCCGAGGGTCCGGGCGCGGGGGCCCCACCCGCCACCGTCCGGTCGCGCCCGGGGTTCCCCGGGGCGGCGGGTGGGGCGGCAGTGCGAAGGGCCGTCAGCGGGACGGCCACGGGGGGGATCTGGGCTCCCCGGGCCCCGGGCCGCGGCGCCCGCGCGCCGGAGGCGGAGGGGTCGAGGCCGGGGCCTGTGCTCTGGGGAGCCACTGGCACCGCTCGCCCACCCCTCGCCGCGGCCCTACAACCCCACCCGCGCCGCCACGTTCCCATCGAAGAGCGAGCCCGGCCGTATGTAGCAGCGGACCATCGCCACCGAGCGGTGCCCGGTCCGGGCAGGTGGCGGGGTGGGTGCCGACCGGGATCCCGACATCGCGCCCCCGCCCCTCCTGATCGGTCTTGCTGCGACGGACGCGGACCTGCAGGCCGGCCGGGGTCGGGGTCACGTCGTCGACGTCCAGCCCGACCAGGTCGCTGCGGCGGAAGCCGCCGGCGAAGCCGAGGAGGAGGAGCGCCCGGTCGCGGTCGCCGGCGCGGGTGGCGGGGGCGGTGGCGTCGAGGCACTGCTGCCGCAGGTCCGGGAGCGTGAGCGGCCGCGTCTGGGTGGGCGCGGTGCCCCGGAGGCTTCGGCTCCCGACGAGGGTCGCACGGACCAAGGGGTCTTGGGTGGGAGCCGGCACGACCCCGGCGGCGCGGTGGGCGTGGGCGATGGCGGCGACCTGGCGCTGGATCGTGGCCACCGGCCGCGCGGCGTCGGCGCGGGCCGCGGCGTGGGCGGCGACGCTCGCGGGGGTGGCCGGGCGGAGGGCCGGGGCGGGGCTCGGGGGGGACGAGGGGCATGGTCCCCGGCCGGTCGCCCCGCCGGTCCCCGCTGCCCGTGAACCGGCTGCCGCCCACGGCCCGTAACCGGCGTCAAATGAAGTGCCAGGCCTCGGGGACGGGATCACGGGCCGGGCCGCCGCCGGACGGCGCGGCCCCCCCTCGAGCCAGCACCGCCCGGATGTCCACCACCCGCGGGCCGCTGCGGCTGACCCGGGCGCACACCCGGCCCGGGGCGACCAGCTCCCGCTCACCGTCCAGAGCGATCGTGCCGCCGCCGGCCTCCAGCCACACGTCCTCCCCCAGCTCCAGCGGTCGCCAGGCGCGGATCGGGACCTCGACCACCAGCCCCGGGGCCAGCACGGCCCGCACGGTGGGACCCGGACCCAGCTCCACCAGCAGGCCGAGCGGGTCCCCGTCGCCTACGCAGCGGAGCTGCCCGCCGATGGAGGAGAGCCCCACCGCCCAGGGCTCCGCCCGGGCCAGCACCAGCGCCGTGATGCGCCCCGGGTCCCAGATGGCGCGGGTCCCGGCGAAGCGGTCGAGGCAGACGGCGGCGTCGATCAGGGCGAAGTCCGCGCCGCCGGCGCCCGGCACGTCAATGCGCTTGGTGCGCCGGCACACCCCCGCGGCGTCCACCGCCCCGGTGGCCAGGAGGCCGGCGGCCAGCCCGGCGACGGTGCCGTCGATCATGGGACGGGGGACGTCACACTCGACAGCACGGCGACCGGGGCGCCGGTGCCAGCGCGAGACCAGCTGCCGCTACCGCTGGAGCGGCGAGGGGGCCGACGCGGCCCGGCTTGAGCTAGCCCCCGCCCGCCAGCGCCCGAATCCGCGCCTGCAGCTCGGGGTCGAGCGTGGGGAAGCACGGGTCGGTCAGCCACTCCCCCGCCCGCTGCGGATGGAGCGTCACGGCCACCGCCACATGCGCGTCCGTCGCGGTGACCCCCCGGGCCGCCAGGGGGGCGGCGACCTCGGCCTGAAAGGCGGCGAGTTCGGCGAGGAGCGCGTCACGGGAGTCGGTCGGTCGGGTCGACGGGGGTGTCTTTCTCATGGGATCCATGGTCGCACCCCGCGCGGGGGCGGGAACCCGGGGGCGGGGGCGCCCCGCGCCGGCGAGCGAGGTGGCTGTCATGCATGCCCCTCAGCCCTCGGCCCGTGTCCCCGGCCCGCGCGCCAGGCGGGACCGCGGGAGCCGGAGGGACGACACCGCCCAGGCCCCGCCCGGCGCATCGTCCAGGGCGGCCGGCGGCGCCGGATCCCCGGCCGTGAAGCCGACCCGGCGCCCCACCCGCGGCCGCGGGCCCAGCCGGGCCGCCACGAACGCCGGGGTCAGCCACACCCGCCGCGCCGGCGCCCCTTCAGCGATCGCCCGGTGCAGCAGCGCCTCCAGGCGGGTCTCCACGGCGCGCAACCCCGCCTCGCCGGGGGCGGCGTAGCCGGTCACCACCAGCTCCAGGGTGTCGGGCGGCAGGGGGACGGATGGGGCCGGGAGCCCATATAGGCCGCCAGCAGCCGGGGCCACACATGCGAGCCCGCCACCGCCACCCGCTCGGCGGGGGTCAAGCCGGGCACCTCCAGGACCTCGCAGCGATCGAGCAGCGGCGCCGGGGTCGGCCCCAACTCATTGGCCGTGGCCACGAAGGTCATGGCCGCGGTCGGGTACGGGACCCCGAGGTAGCGGTCCGACCAGGTGGTCGCCCCCAGGAGGTCCAAGAGCCAGGCCGTCGGGGAGCCCCCGCGGCGGGCGACGCCCGTCTCGGTCACCTTGTCCATCTCATCGAGGACGAGGAGGAGGCGCGACGTGCCGGCTCGCCGGATCGCTCGGATGATGGCGCCGGGCTCGGCGGAGGACCAGATGCGGTCGGCGCCCGCGAGGTAGCAGTCCTCCCCCGCCGCCATCGGCACCGACACCACGTCGCAGGGCTGGCGCAGGGCGGTCGCCATCGCGCGGGCCAGGGTGGTCTTGCCGGTCCCGGGCGGGCCGACCAGGAGCAGGGGCCGGGTCCGATGCTCGCCGTCGCCTTGGCGCCCCAGGTGGGCCATATCGCGGCCACGCGGTCGGCCAGGATGGCCTTCACCGCCGCGTGCCCGCCATGGGTGGCATCGAGGGCCCGGGCGGCGGCGGTCCGGCCGGCGACCGTGCGCGGGGGCTCGGGCGGTCCCCAGGGGAGGGCGGAAATGAAACGCAGCCAGGCCAGCTGGTGCGACGTGCCGTCCCGGTCCTCGGCTTCCGCCACCCGCTCGGCGACCGCGTCGACCTCGGCCCGCACCGGGGCATCCGCGGCGGCGACCGCCAGCCGGGCGGCGGCGATCAGCTCCGCCCTGGGATCTGGCCGGCGGGGGGGGCTCCGGGACGGGGTCCTCGACCGGGGCCTCCGGGCTGGCCTCTGGGTGGAGCCGAGCGTCCAGCGCCGCCAGCGCGTCGGGCGCCGCCGCCAGCGCCGCCCGGCGTCGCTCCGCCGCCCGCGCCGCTGGACAGTCTCGACCCCATGGCGCGGGGTGGACCAGGCCGCAGTGATGGCAACAGTCATCGTCGCGAAATCGGGCCATGGGGCGCTCCGCCTACGCCGCCGCCGCCCGGGCGGGGTCGGCCGGACCGGCGGCGCGGGCTCGCCCCACCCTCGCCGGCCCTCGCGGCGTCCGGGCCCCGACGGCGACGGGCTCTCGCCGGACCGCCACCGCGA
>JAKABB010000144.1 GCA_021802045.1 bacterium | reverse complement strand
CCGGTTCCGGGTCGGCCACGATCCTCACGCTCCCCCGGTGGTCGGCCTCCCGCAGCGGCGGGCCAGGCTGGGAACGGCCATCGCCGCGACCAACAAACCGGCAGCCATCGCCCAGAACGCGGCGTGGAGCCCGAAAGCGTTGGACAGGACGCCAAGGCCCAGCACGCCCAGGGCGCCCAAGCCGTTGCCCAGCCCGAGCGCCACCCCCGAGCCGAATGCCGGGTTCTCGGGAAAGATGTCCTGCCCCGCGAGCATCGTGACCGGGAGTGAGGAGAACAGGAAGATGCCGGCCACCGCCAGGAGGAGGAAGAGCCAGACTCCCGTGGCGCCGATCAGGCCGACGACGAGCACCAGAGAGACCAGGGAGGAGGCCGCCAGTACTGGCAGCCGTCCCCAGCGGTCCGACGCCAGCCCACCGGCCAAATTGCCGGCGATGCCGACGCCGATGAGGGTTGTGACCATCGAGGCGCCGGTGACCAGGCTGCCGCCCTGCGCCCGCCAGAGGAGGGGCAGGAACGTGACGACGCCGTAGATGGTCGCGGCGCGGAGAGCGGCGAACAGGACGAGCGCTCCCGCCGGTCCGAGGTGGCTGCGCCAGTGGATGCGCGGGCGCGCCGTGCCCTGGGCGGCGCGCGGGGAGACGGGGATGTAGCGCCAGAGCCAGGGCCATGTGAGGACGACGGGGATCGCCAACGCCCAGATGGCGCCGACGCCCCAACGCGCAACCAGGAGGCCGCCGACCAGCGGCGACAGGGCCCGGCCAGCCTCACCGGCGACGAGGAAGGCCGACATGCCCCGGCCGGCGCGGCCCGATGCCGCGCGGCGCGCGGCCGCCAGGGCCTGGGGGTGGAAGAGCGTGTTGCCCAGGCCGGTGACCAAGAGCGCACCCACGAGGACGTCGTAGCCACGCCCGAACGCCAGTCCGAGCGTGGCGGCGGCCCCCAGCAGGGGACCCGCCAGGATCAGCGCACGGCCACCCACGCGGTCGGCCAAGAGCCCGGCAAGCGGTTGCAGCACCTGACCGAGGAGGAGGGCGGTCACGAGGCTTCCGGCCAGCGCCACAGACAGGTGGCGCTCCAGGGCGATGGCCGGCAGGATGCCCGGCAGGTAGGCCGCCAGCCCGTCATTGACCAGGTGGGCCCACAACAATGCCGGGGGCAGTCCCGCGCGCGCCCCCCCGGTGCCCGCCACCGTCGTGGGTGGCGCGGCGCGGCCGCCCAGCGCGATCTCGCCTCTTGCCGTTTGCGGCGCCTCCTCGAGGTCGACCTGAGCGGACAGTCTACCGGATCTCGTGGCCGGGTGGGATGGCGTCCCGTACGGTCAGCGGGTGGAGAGCACGGAGTCCAACTCTGCGCCGAGCAGCATCGCGTAACTGAGGAAGTAGAGGTACAGGAGCAACAGGATGACGGCGCCGACGCTCCCGTACAGCAGATCGTAGGAGTTGAAGTGCTCGAGATACTGGGAGAAGCCGACGGAGATGAGGAGCCATGCCGCGATGGCCGTCGTGGCGCCCGGCGAGAACAGGCGGAAGCGGCGCGGCCGGTCCGGCGCCACGGCGTACAGGACGCCGAACATCAGGAGCCCCATGGCCAACAGCACCACCCACCGGAGGCCCAACAAGATGTCCGCGCGGACCAAGCCGGCGTGCTGGCCGGGCACGAGGGCGACGAGGTACCGTCCAAATGTGGCCATCCCCATGGCCGCGACGAGGAGGAGCCCCAGCGTCAGGGCCAGAGCCACGGAGAGGAGGAACGTTTGCCACGCCTTGCGCTGCAGCGGCAGCGGGAGTTCGTATGCGTGGTTGAGGGCGTCGATGAGACGACGGAAGGCCCCCGACATGCCCCAGATGTAGCCCAGCACGCCGATGTAGGCCAGCGTCGGGTGGATGGCCGCGTTGCCGGCGGTGCGGCTGAGGAGGGCGACCACCTGCGGCGAGACCACGGCCGCAAGCGGCGCCATCAGGCTGGTGCGGACGCGCGCGGGCACGAGGGCGGTAATGGCCAGGATCAGGGGAAACAGTGCGAAGAGCAGGTTGTACGTGAGGGCGGCGGCGTAGGCGGCGATGTCGTCACGAGTCAGCCGCCGGCTGAACGCCACGGCAAAGCGCCAGAGCCGTGCCACCTTTGATTCCCCTCCCCCCCCGGGGCGCAGCATGCGCTGCGTCGCCGACCACTCTCGCAGCGTGGTGGCCGCCCCCGGTGAGGGTGTCCGGTGGAAGGCCGCGATGTCAACCCCGGCAGTGGGGGGCGTTCGTTCGACTCGGCAGGGGGCGCGGATCCGCTGGCGCATGGTCTCGTGTAGGGGCGCACATCGATTGACGATGGTTTGGTCAGAATGGGTGTCGTGGGAATGGTCGACGGGGGTAACTAATACCACCCTGTGAACTCCCGAATCCCTGGCAGCGACGTGGCGATCCAAACCTCATAAGGGTGTACCCACAGGGTGGGCTGGCGTCACCCCTGCGGCGGCGGAGCAGCGCGGCGAGACGAATGGAAACTGGTGCTGGACAGCGGCGGAAACGGCCGTTACTCTGCCGGGGTGGATGAAGCCGAGGCCGAGCGCCAAGCGTGGGGTCGCATGCTACGGGAGGCGAAGCTCCGCGCGCTGCGCTTTGGCGCCCAACCCGGGCGGGAGCAGAAGCTGGCGGAGCGGTGGCACGACCCGCGGAAGCGCAAACTGGAGCGTCATTGGTTCGATACCCTCGCACTGACACCGCCAGCGCGACTCGAGGAGTATCTGGCAACGTTCGCCGGCATCTTCGGACGCCGCGACACGCTGCGGCAGGCCAAACTGTATGTGCTCGGGTTGCTGAGTCCCTTGTCCCGCAAGAACGGGGAGACGATGGAGGCCGGCATCCCCGGAGTCACGCAGGAGGGCGTCTATCACTTCCTGGTGCATTCTCCCTGGTCCGCTGCGGAGCTGGATCGGGTGCGCGTGTCCGACGCCCTCGAGCGGACGGGTTGCAAGGGTCTGCCCGTGGAGGCGATCATCGACGAGTGTGGCTGGCGCAAGAAGGGCCGGCTCAGCGTTGGCGTCGCCCGCCAGTACCTCGGATCGCTGGGCAAGGTCGACAACGGCCAGGTGATCGTCAGTCTGCACTTGACCTGCGGTGGGATCGACGTGCCCGGGCCAGCTGAGGTCTACATGCCCAAGAAGCAATGGGGCGGCGACGATGACACCGCCCGCCGACGACGGGAGAAGGCTGGCGTCCCCGCCGACTGGCGTGCCCGCACCAAGCCGGAACTCGCCGCGGCACTGGTCGAGCGCGTGCGCGGCTGGGGACTCCAGGTGCTCCGTGTCCACGGCGATAGCGCCTATGGTGAGATCGACAGCATTCGAGTCTTCATGGACCATGGGCTCGATGTCGCCATGGGCATCCGCGCCAACGACAGCCTGCGGCTGGACCAGGAGCCGTGGCTGCCCGCAGAGCCGGCACCTCCGTATGCCGGTCGCGGCCGTCCGGTGCTCGGGAAGGCCTCCCGTCCACGGATGCACACCCCCGAGGAACTGCGTCACGGCCTGCTGCTCGGCGGCGACTGGAAGCCGGTGGCCTATCGTCAGGACGTCAACGGCGAGCCCCTGGCCGCGGAGTTCGTCGCCATCCGCGGGCACTTGCTGCGGCAGGGGAAGCTGCCTCCGTCGGAAGCCTGGCCCGCCGATGCCGAGACCGGCCCCCTCTGGATCGTCCTGCAGCGTCCCTGCGGGGCAGGAGGGGCGCAGCCCGCGGACCTCAAGCAGTATGTGATCAGCGGCCCCCCAACGATGACGTTGGACGAACTGGCACAGATCGCACACCATCGCCCGGTGATCGAGCGGACCTACGAGAACGCCAAGCAGGAGGTCGGCCTCGACGACTACCAGGGCCGGTCGTGGGCTGGCTTGCACCACCACCTGGCCATGGTCTGGTTCGCTCTGACATGGCTGATGCTGTTGCGACGCCAGCTTCCGCCAACGCCCCCCGCCTTCAGCCAACCCACGGGCGCTCCGGCTCCCGAGTCCCCGTCCGCCCAGGCCGCGCCGTCGCCCGACCCCGGCCCGGAACCGCCCCCGCCCTCGCAGCCGGCGCCGGATGCGCTGCCCCCTGCCTCACCCGACGCCTCGTCCGAATTGGCAGCACCGCGGCCGGCGCTACGGATCGCTCCCCCGGCACCGACCCCCCTGCTTCTGCCACGCCAACGGTGGGAAAGCGTTCAACAGGTGCACCGCACTCTCAGCGAATGGCTCGCCGGGATGCGTACGCGCGAGTCGTTCTTCGCCACGCTCTCCTACAGCGCTTGGCGCGCCTTGCTCTTGGCGGGCTCTCTGCCGTCTCTGCCGGCCCTCCGAGCCCTCCCTACCCCGGGACCCTGACGGGCGGATGATGCCTGCTGCGGAGCGGAGCGGCCCCTGCTTCGGTGGTGGTCGGCCACCCAGTTCGGCGCGACCAGCCGGTGCCGAAGCGCGGGGGCAGAAGACAGGCGCAGCATCTGGGGTGGGAGGGGCCGGGGCGGCCGACATGACCGCGATCGCACTGGGCACACAGCCTGTCGGGCCGCGATCCTCCGGCAGGCGCATCCCCGGCTCGCTACGCCCTCCGTCCGCCCAGTCCCGCCCCTGCGATGCTGCGTGCGGTCATAGAGCCATGGGCCGATCACGCTGAGTGAGCGCGCGCCCCTGGCGGCGCCGGTGCCGGCGGCAGGACTGCCCCCGACATCCGCCCCTTGACCGCCCCGGCTTCGCCGGGTGCCCCTATCGCACGCCCGCCGTCACGCGGCACGCCGCCAGCGCCCAGTTGGCGAGTCCCCCCGCGCCAGTCCCGCGCCTGC
>JAKABB010000143.1 GCA_021802045.1 bacterium | reverse complement strand
GGCCGTGGAGCGGCGGGCCCGGGCGCTCCTGGACCGGTACCACGCGGCGGCGCCCCTGGGGGCGGGCCTGCCCCGCCGCACCCTCCTGGGCCAGCTGGGCGTCGACCCCGCCGATGCCGACGCGGCCCTCCAGCGGCTGCAGGCCGCCGGGGCCCTCCAGCTGCGTCAGGGGGTGGTGGTGCGACCGGGGTGGACCGCCGGCCCGACCGAGAGCCCGGCGGTGCGGGCCGTCCGCCAGCTCCTGGCCGCGGCCGGCCCGACGGCCCCCGGGGCCCCCGAGCTGGAGGCCGCCGGGGCCTCGCCGGCGATCCTGGCCTACCTGGAGCGCCAGGGGGAGGCGGTGCGGGTGGCGCCCGCCGTCTACCTCGACCCAGCCGGGCTGGCCCAGGCCGAGGCCGCGGTGCGGTCGGCCCTTGCCGGGCGGCGCGAGGGCCTGACCGCCTCCGAGCTCCGGGAGCGGCTCGGGACCAGCCGGCGCGTCATCATTCCCCTGCTGGAGCGCCTGGGCCGGCGGGGGGTCACGGTCCGGGACGGGGAGCGGCACCGCCTGGCGGCGGTGCCTCCGGAGGTGCGGTGACCGATCCCGTGCGGCTGACCACGCTGAGCGCCGCCGGCGGCTGCTCGGCCAAGATCGGCCAGGCCGACCTGGCCGCGGTGCTGGGGGGGCTGGTGGGCCCGGCGCCGGCGGACCTGCTGGTCGGCGCCGGCAGCGGGGACGACGCCGCCGTGTACCGGCTGGCCCCGGACCTGGCCGTGGTCGCCACCTGCGACTTCTTCCCGCCGCCGGTGGACGACCCCGAGGACTACGGGGCGATCGCCACCGCCAACGCCCTCTCCGACGTCTACGCCATGGGCGGTGAGCCCCTGCTGCTCCTCAACCTGGTGGGGTTCGACCTGGCGGCGCTGGGCGCTCCGCTGCTGGGGCGGATCCTGGACGGCGGTGCCGCCATCGCCGCCGAGGCCGGCTGCGCCGTGGCCGGAGGCCACTCCATCCGCAGTGCCGAGCCCCTCTTCGGCTGCGCCGTCGTCGGCCGGGTCCACCCGGACCGGGTGGTGACCAACGTCGGCGCCCGGCCCGGTGATCGCCTGTACCTCACCAAGCCGCTCGGCACCGGGGTGGTGCTGAGCGCCCACAAGCTCCAGGTGGTGCCGGCACCGGTCCTGGCGGCGGCGGTGGCCAGCATGCGCCGGCTCAACCGGGTGGCGGCCGCGGCGATGGTCGACGCCGGGGTCCACGCCGCCACCGACGTGACCGGCTTCGGGCTCCTGGGCCACGCCCACCGCCTGGCCCTGGAGTCCGGGGTGGGGCTGCGGCTGCGGGTCGGGGCCCTGCCCCTGCTCCCCGGGGTCCGGGAGCTGGTGGCGGCGGGGTGCCTGCCCGGCGGCAGCCGGCGCAATCAGGAGTTGGCCGCGGGCTTCACCGAGGGGGTGGCGTCCGTGCCGGGCGACCTGTGGGCCCTGGCCTGCGACGCCCAGACCAGCGGCGGGCTGCTGGTGGCCCTGCCGGCCGAGGCCGGGGCGGCGTGGCGGGCGGCCGTCCCGGGGGCGGTGGAGATCGGGGAGGTGGTGGCCGCGGATGCCGCCGCCGGGGCGGCGGGGCGGGTGGCCCTGGCACCCTGAGCGGGCAGTCGGGGCGCCAGGGCGCGGTGCGGCGGCGGGGGTTGGTCCGGGGAGGTCAGTTGCGGGGCGAGCGCCGACGGCCGGTCCAGCCGGTCCAGCGGGTGAGGGCGACGGCCCCGCGTCCGGACCCGTGGGCCCGGCGTCGGGCGGCGCTCCGCCCGGCCCGGGCCAGTTGGACCAGGCGCAGTCGGCGCATGCCGACTCCGAGCTGGCGACGGTGTTCGGCGATCAGGGACTCGACGACAAACGGGTTCATGCGCGTGCTCCTCGGCGCAACCCCGGTCCCGGTGCCCTGGGCCGTGGCCCCTGGAGGTCGGGCGGGTCTGATCCCCACGCCGGTGGAAACTCGTGACATCCGCCGCGCAACCTCGGGAACGCCCATGAAGACTGGCTGTTCGCGCTGTAACTTGTGAACTGGATTATGACCGTCATCATTGTACACTGCCCTGGGTATCCAGTCAAATGAACTTCGAGAGTTACTCGGACCGCGGGGTGCTGACGGCGGTGGCGCTGGTCAACGCCCTGACCCCGGGGGAGGCGGGCGGGCGCCCGCTGGCCCTGCCCGCCGTGGGCGCGGAGCGGACCGCGCTGGCGGAGCAGGCCGAAGCGCGGGTCACGGGGCGGCGCCCCCGCCTCGACCCGGCGGTGGTGGAGGGCCTGTGCCGTCTCGCGGCCCAGCTGCGGCGGGTCTTCGAGGCGGCGGTGCGGGGGGACGAGGACGCCGCCGCCCGGCGGCTCAACGCCCTGCTCCGCGAGTACCGGGCCGCCCCCCAGCTCAGCCACCACGGCGGGCAGCGCTGGCACCTCCACTTCCACAGCCCCGGGGCCGGCCACGCGGTGGGCCAGGCGGTCAGCTGCGCCACCGCCCTGGCCGCCATCGTCGGCAGCCACGGGGCGGGCCGGCTCGGTGTGTGCGCCGCCGAGCACTGCGACCGGGTCTACGTCGACACCTCCCGCAACGGGTCCCGGCGGTTCTGCGGCCCGGCCTGCCTCAACCGGACCAAGATGGCGGTCTTCCGCGCCCGCCAGGTGGGCGCGGGCGGGCGGGCGGGCCCGCCCCGCGGGGGCGGCTGAGGAGCCGGCGGCCCGCCAGTGGCCCGGGCTCAGCCGAGGACTTGGGACAGCGTGCGGCCGGCCAGGCGGACCGGCTCCAGCTCCTGGGCGTCCGGCATGTTGAAGATCAGCCCGTCGAGCCCGGCGTCTAGGTAGGCCTGGACCTGCTCACAGACGGCATCCGGGTCCCCGGCGATGACGTAGGCTCGGTACCGCTCCTCGTCCATGCCCCGGGCCGTCCGCATCGCCTGTCCCCGGCGTGCCGCCTCCTCCGCGGTGGCGGCGATGGCCAGACCACCCAGGCGGGTCTTGGTGATCTCGGCCGGGTCCCGGCCGACGGCCTCGCAGTGGCGGGCCAGGACGTCGAGCTTGTGGCGGATGGTGGGCAGGTCGCCGAAGAGGTTGCAGGCGTCGGCGTACTGCGCCACCAGCCGCAGGAGGCGCTGCTCCCCGCTGCCGCCGACCAGGATGGGGATGCCGCCGGGCCGCAGCGGGCGGGGCTGGTTGAGGGCCTGGCGGATCGCGTGGTGGCGCCCGGCGAAGCTGGGCGCCACCACGGTGAACATGGCCCGGGTGATCCGCAGCGCCTCCTCCAGGTGGTCCATCCGCTCCGCCACCGGCGGGAAGGGGAACCCGTAGCCGTGGTGCTCGTCGTCGTTCCAGGCGGCCCCGATCCCGAGGATGGCCCGGCCGCCCGACACGATGTCCAAGGTGGTGACCTGCTTGGCCAGCAGGGCCGGGTTGCGGTAGGTCACGCCCGTGACCAGGGTCCCCAGGCTGACCCGCGTGGTCCGGGCCGCCAGGCCTCCGAGCAGGGTGTAGGCCTCCAGCATGGGGTCGGTCCGTGGCCCCACCATGGGGATCTGGTAGAGGTGGTCCATCACCCACACCGAGTCGAACCCGGACTCCTCGGCGGCGCCGGCGATGTCGGCGACGCGCTGGAAGAGGACGCGGTCGTCGACCCCGGGGTAGGTGAAGCTGGGGATCTGCAGGCCGAGGCGGGTCAGGGCCATGGGCTTCCCTCCTGCGGGTCATGTGCCGGCCGGTCCCCCGGCCGTCCTGGCGAATCTACCGCAGCTCCGGACCGTGCGGTGGGCTGAGGTCGGGGGCCTTCCCGCAGGCGGCGAGCCAGTCCTCGAACCGGGCGGCGACGATCCGCTCCCCGGTCACGCCCTCGGCCTCGGGCGAGGCCAGGAAGACGATGGGCGGCCCCATGACCTCGGGTCGGAGCAGCCGCGCCCGCGCCGCCGGGTCCAGCGTCTCGGGGATCATCCCGGTGTCGGTGGCGCCCCCGGGCAGGAGCAGGTTGACGGCGACGCCGTGGGGGCGGAGGTCCTCGGTCATGATGCGGCTGAGGGATTCGGCGCCGGCCCGCGAGGGGCCGTAGGGGACGAAGCCGGCCCGGCCCATGGTCTCGTGGTTCATGCTGACGTTGACGATCCGGCCCCGGCCGCGCTCGACCATCAGGGGGGCCAGCGCTCGGGCCACCAGGAAGTAGCCGGTGAGGTTGGTGGCGATGACGTCCTGGAAGCGCGCCACCGGCACCTGGTGGAAGGGCATCGGCCGGGTCAGGAAGTCCGGGTTCACGGTGCGCATGCCGATCCCGGCGTTGTTGACGAGGAGCAGGAGGTCCGGCCACCGCCGTCGCACCGTGGCCGCCGCGGCCGCCACCGACGCCGGCCGGCGCACGTCGAGGGCCAGGGGGTGCGCCGGCCACCCCCGGTCGACCCACGCCCGGGCCGCCTCCGCCAACCGGGGCCCCGGCCGGGCCGCGACGATGACGGTGGCGCCGGCCCCCAGGAGGGCCTCCGCCATGGCCCGGCCCAGGCCGCTGGTGGCCCCGGTGACCAGGGCCACGACGCCCGCCAGCCGCGGGTGGGCGGGGTCCGGTGCGGCCACCTCTGGCGCTGGGCGCGGCCGGGCTCCGGATCGCGACGCCGTCATCCGGTCAGGATACCGGCCCACCGCGAGCCGTCCCGGCGGCCCTACACTCGCGCCCGTGCCGGACCGTCCGCCTCCCGCGGCTCCCCTTGCCATCGCCGTCGAGCTGGGGGCCGGCGCGCCTTCGCCTCGGCCCTGGACTGGCCGGGGTGGTGCCGCTCGGGCCGGGACGAGGCCGGGGCCCTGGGCGCCCTGGCGGCCGCGGCGCCCCGCTACGCCCTGGTGGCGGTGGAGGCGGGCTGGCCCGTCCCGGCCGGGACGGGCCAGGCCTTCCAGGTGGTGGAGCGCCTCCCGGGTTCGGCCACCACCGACTTCGCCGCCCCGGGGTCGCCGGCGGCCGCCGAGGCGCGAGCGGTGGCCCGGGACGAGGC
>JAKABB010000142.1 GCA_021802045.1 bacterium | reverse complement strand
TAGGCAGGCCGGACGGATCGCAGCCGCCTCGTTACGTAGGCAAGTAGTTACTTGGGCTCAGGCCGTAGCCGGCCCCGGGGCCAAAGTATGGGTAGGGCGCACGTGGGGCGTCCTGATCGGTCGTAGATGGTATGGCGACCATCGTCCAACTGAGCAGCAGCTCGAGCCGCAAGAAAAGAGCTGTCGTCGAATGGCACGTCACAGACGTCCCCGGCCAGCTCGAAGCCCTACTGGCGCTCCTCTTTGACGACCCGGCCACCGACAACCAAAATGACAATGACCGGCCACCGACGGCCGGTCATTGCAACGCCTGAGGGGTTAGGCAAACGTGGATGCTAGCGCGTCCCAGAAGAACAGGAAGCGTGCCGCGATATATGCACGCGTGTCCACCCTGGAACAGGTGGACGGCACAAGCCTGGCCACACAAGTCGAGCGTTGCCGTGCCTACGTCGAGTCCCAGGGGTGGTCGCTCGCCGGCGAGCTCGTAGACGAAGGGGTGTCCGGCGCCAAGGCCGCCCGGCCGGCCCTGGACCGGCTGCTCGACGACGTGGCCGCGGCCGGGGAGGTCCTGGACGGCCTGCGGCGGGAGGCGGCGGGCTACCTCGCCGGTCTGGAGGAGGACCCGGGGCGGCTGGCGGTGGTGGAGGAGCGGCTGGCGCTGCTGGAGCGGATCGCCCGGCGTTTCGGGGGGTCGATCGGCGCGGCCATCGCGCGCCGGGAGGCAGCGGCGGCCCTGGTGGCCGCCGCCGACCTGGACGCCGGGGGGGTGGAGCGGCTGGCGGCGGCCGTCGAAGAGCATCGGCAGAAGCTGGGACGGGCCGCGGCGGCGCTCCACGCCGTGCGCCGCGAGGTCGCGGCCGCGCTCGCCGCCGGGATCACGGAGGACCTGCGGGGCCTGCTCATGCCCCACGCCCGCTTCCGGATCCAGCTCGACCTGCGGGACGACCCCGCCGGCATCGCCTGGGACGGGGGTCGGCGGGTGGCGTGCGGCCCCGGCGGGGTCGACGAGGTCCGGTTCGAGCTTGCGGCCAACCCCCAGGACCCGGAGCGACCTCTGGGCGAGGTGGCTTCCGGCGGGGAGATGGCCCGGGTGGTGCTGTGCCTGGAGGCCCGGCTGGCGGCCCAGGGTGGGGCCGGCACCGTGGTCTTCGACGAGGTCGACGCCGGTCTGGGTGGGGAGGCGGCCAACCGGGTCGGCGAGCGGCTGCAGGCGATCGCCGGTCACCGCCAGGTGGTGTGCGTCACCCACCTGGCCCCGATCGCGGCCCGGGCGGCCCATCATCTCCGGGTGACCAAGCGCACTGTGGACGGGCGCAGCGACTCCACGGTGGAGGAGCTGGGGCCGGCCGCCCGGGTGGAGGAGCTGGGACGGCTGCTGGCGGGGGAGGCCACCCCGGCGGCCGCTCGGGTCCACGCCCGGGAGCTGCTGGCGGCCCTGGGCCCGGGGACGGCGTCGGGCGGGCCCAGCGGGGCGCCACCGCCGACCGCTGCGGCCGGACGGAACGGCTGATGGGGGAGGAGCTGCGCGCCGCCGGGTCCGCGCCGGGGCCGGGGGCGCCCGAGGCGACCGACCTGGCCGGGCTCTGGGCGGCGGCCCAGCGTGGCGAGGTCGACTGGGCGGCGGTCGACCTCGCCGGGATCACCGACGCCTACCGTCGCCGGTGGCAGGCCGCCGGACCGGAGGGCGACGCGCGGGAGCTCGCGGAGTTCCTGGTGCAGGCCTCCCGCCTGCTCCAGCGCAAGGCCGAGCAGGCGCTGGGGGCCATGCCGCCCCCGCCCCCGGCCGAGGAGCCGCCGGCCGAGGACCCCGGGGCTCGATTGGCCGAGTACCGCCTCTTCAAGGCCGCGGCCGAGGCCCTGATCGCCGACCCCCAGGCGGGGCCGCAGGCGTTCCTGCGGGTGTTGGGCGTGGCCGTCGAGCCCCGTGAGCAGCTGCGCGTGCCCCCCGAACGGCTGGCGCTGGCCTTCCGGGCGGTGCTGGAGCGGCTCCCCGAGCTCTCCGCCGTGGAGGTCATGACGACCTACTCCGTCCCGGAGAAGGTCGCCGAGCTGCGGGCCCGACTCCAGGAGCGGTCCCCGCTGCCGTTCGACGAGCTGTTCGCCGGCGCTCGCGACCGTCTGGAGGCCATCGCCTACTTCCTGGCCCTGCTCGAGCTGCTCGCCCGCGGCGGGGCCCAGTGCCGACAGGAGCGGCTCCATGCTCCCATCACCATCGAGCGCGCCTGACGCCGAGGGCCCGTCCCCCGGGCCCGCCCCCATCGATGCCCGTGGCCTGGCGGCCGCGGTGGAGGCCGTGCTCTTCGTGCGCGGCGAGCCGCTGGGGGTGCGCGACCTGGCCCGGATCCTCGACGCCGACCCGGCCGCGGTCCGGGACGCGGCTGAGCTCTGCGCGGAGGGGCTGCGCGAGCGCGGGCTGCTCCTCCAGGAGCATGGGGGCGCCTTCCAGCTGGTCACCCACCCCCGGACCGCGTGGGCGGTGGAGCGCGCGCTCCATCCGGACGCCCCGACCCGGCTCTCGCGCCCGGCACTGGAGACGCTGGCCATCATCGCCTACCGTCAGCCGGTGACCCGCCAGGGGGTCGAGAGCATCCGCGGCGTCGGCTGCGAGGCGGTGCTGGAGAGCCTGGAGCGGCGCGAGCTCATCGCCGAGGTGGGCCGGGAGCCCGGGCCGGGCCACCCCCGCCTGTTCGGGACCACCCTGCGGTTCCTGCAGGTGGTGGGAATCTCCCGGATCGATGAGCTGCCGCCGATGCCGTCGCGGGGGCGGCCCGAGCCCGATGTCGGCGCCGGCGGCCATGGCGACTGACGGGGCGGGGGCGGGGCCCCAGCGGCTCAATCGCCTCCTCGCCGACCGTGGGGTGGCCTCCCGCCGGTCGGCCGACCGGCTGATCGCTGCCGGCCGGGTGCTGGTGGATGGGCGACGCCCGCCACGCTCCGGCTGCCTGGTCGACCAGGGGGCGGTGGTGCTGGTCGACGGCCGGCCCATCGCCGAGCGGTCCCCGGGCCCGGTGTACCTGGTCCTCAACAAGCCGCCGGGAGTGGTCTCCACCGCCCGGGACCCCCTGGGGCGGGCCACGGTGGTCGACACGGTCGCCCAGGGCCCGCGGGTCTTCCCGGTCGGCCGCCTCGACCTGGCCTCCAGGGGCCTGGTCCTGCTGACCAACGACGGGGAGCTGGCCCTGCGGCTGACCCATCCGCGATACCGCGTGCCCAAGCACTACCGGGTGGCGGTGGGCGGCTGGCCACAGGTGGCCCAGCTCTCCCACCTGCGGGCCGGCGCCATGCTCGAGGACGGGCCCGCCACCCCGCTGCTGGTGGCCGAGGAGGGGGCCTGGCCCGGCGGGCGGCGGCTGCGGATCGTCATCGCCGACGGCCGCAACCAGGAGGTGCGCCGGCTGTGCGCGGCCGTCGGGCTGCGGGTCCACGACCTGCAGCGCGTCGGCATCGGCCCCCTGCGGCTGGGTGGGCTGCCGGAGGGCACGGTCCGCGAGCTGGGGCCGCGGGAGCTGGAGCGCCTGCGGGTGGCGGGCGGGCTGCCGGCGCGGCCGTGACCGGGCCACCCATTGTCACCATCGACGGCCCCGCGGGGGCGGGGAAGTCGACGCTGGGACGGGCCCTGGCGGTGCGGCTGGCCCTGCCCCTGGTCGACACCGGCCTCTTCTACCGGGCCCTGACGGTGGCGGCGGCGGAGGCCGGGATCGGCGTGGGCGACGCCCAGCGGGCGACGGCGCTGGCCCAGCGGGCGACGGTCACCATCGGCATGGAGCCCCTCGACCCCCGTGAGGGCGGGTGGGCGCGGGTCGACGGCCGGGACGTGACCGATCGGCTCCGGGAGCCGGCGCTGGCCGGGCTGCTGGCCTTCGTGGCCCAGGTCCCCGGGGTGCGCGCGGCCATCCTGGAGCCGCAGCGCCGGCTGGCCGCGGCCGGTGCGGTGGTCCTCGGTCGCGACACCGGCACCGTGGTCTTCCCCTCCGCGGCCTGCAAGCTCTACCTGGACGCCAGCCCCGCGGCGCGTGCCGCCCGCCGGCGGCGGCAGCTGCTGCGGAGCGGGGCCGTGGTGTCGGACGCCACCCTGGCCCAGGAGGTCGGGGGACGGGACCGCCAGGACCAGGGGCGGGCGGTGGCGCCGCTGCGGGTGCCCCCGGACGCCGTGGTCATCGACACCGAGGCCCACGGGGCGGACGAGGTGCTGGAGATCGCCGTCGGGGTCTGCCGAGCACGCGGGCTGGCGGTGGCCGGCCGCCCCTGAGCGGCGCCCGCGCCCGGGGGCGGCGGTCGCGGGCCAGCGGCGCACCCGCGGAGTGTGGTTGCATCGCAGGTGCCGTGCCGCCCCCCGCCCAGCGCCCGCCGTCCGAGGACCGGGCCGGTGCGCGCCGTCGGACGCTGACGGCCCACCCGCCGACGGTGCGGCCATGAGCGAGCCGGTCTACGCCGCCTTCGACCTGGAGACGACGGGGCTCAGCGGGAAGACCGACGAGATCATCGAGATTGGGGCCGTGCGCTTCACCCTGTCCGGCGGGGTGGAGGGTGCCTTCGAGACGCTGGTCGACCCGGGCCGGCCCATCCCGCTGGCGATCCAGCGGCTGTGCGGGATCACCGACCGCGACGTGGCGGGCGCGCCGGCCCCCGGGGAGGCGGTCGCCCAGCTGGCCGAGTTCACCGAGGGAGCCGTCCTGGTGGCCCACAGCGCGGCCTTCGACCTCGGGTTCTGCGCCGTCCAGCTTCCCGGGGTGTTCGCCCACCGGCCCTGCCTCGACACGCTCGAGCTGGTCCGGATCCTGCTGCCGGGGGCGGCCAGTCACAGCCTGCCGGACCTGGCGCTGCAGTTGGGGCTGATCCACGAGGCGCCCCACCGGGCCCTCTCCGACGCGATCGCCACCCGGCTGCTCCTGCTGCACCTGCTGGAGCGGCTGGGCACGCTCCCCCCCCCGCTCCGGACCCGGATGCGGGAGCTCTGCCAGGGGGCCGAGGCGTGGCCGGTGGCGAGCCTGCTGGCTCGGCACC
>JAKABB010000039.1 GCA_021802045.1 bacterium | reverse complement strand
GGATCGCCAGGGAGAGAGGTGAGCATGGGTCCATGGTGGGGGGTGCCCCGGGGGGGAGAAACCCCCGGTGGGGGCTCACGGAGCGCACGGGTGTACCCTGGAAGGAAGGAAAAAGAGGGGCGGCGCGACCGGTGGAAGGTCCGCCGCCCGGCCACGGAGGTTTGGGGCTCCATGACGGCATCAGCGTACACGATGGACGGCGGCCGGCGGCCAGAGGAACTGGAGCGGCTGCCGTTCGTGACGATATTGGCGACGCTGCCCCAGACCGTGGTGCCGCCACCCCACATCCGGGAGCCGAACCCCGCGCTGGGCCAGACGCGGACGGTAATCTTCGCGGTGCGTCCCGACACCTACCCCCTGCCGGCGTGGACGCGACACACGCTCCGTGCGAGCGGCCGCCAGTGGATCTACGAGACCGGCTGGTACCGCCCGAGGTCGGATGCCGAGTGGGACTACTGGGCCCAGGGTGCTGGCGCGGACACCTCCCGCGAGCGGGGGATCAGCCCGGTGGTCGGGGTCGACTCCAACCTCGACGGGATGGCGTGGCATGCCGCCGATCTCGCCCATCGCGGCATCGTCTGGCACCTCACCCAAGACCTCGCCCCTGAGGCATGGTGGCCGGAGCGCTGGGCGGCCCTCGGAGTCCCCCGCGGCCGTCTCCCATACATTGTCAGGAACTTCGGGCGTCAACTCGGCCTGGTGTGAGCCGGCGCGGCAACGGCGAGGGGTCGATCTACCGGACGGCCGCTGGCCGGTGGGTCGCCGCGATCACATGGCCGACGGGGCGACGGCAGAAGTGGTACGCGAAGAGCCGGACCGAGGCAGCCCAGCGACTCGCGGACGCGCTCCGGGCGCAAGGGGTCGAAAGCTCGGGCGCGGGCCTTCGGCTGCGGACCGACGCCTATCTCCAGCAGTGGCTCGACACGGCCAAGCCATCCCTCCGCCCCCGCACCTGGCTCCGCTATGAGCAGCTCGTGCGCGTCCATGCCATCCCGGCGCTCGGCCGGATCCCGCTGGCCCGGCTCGGCCCTCAGGACCTCCAGCGCTGCTACGCCGCCGCCGCGGCCCGGGGGATCAGCCCGATGACCGTCCGGCACCTGCACATGGTGCTCCACCGAGCACTCCGACAGGCGGAGCAGTGGCGCCTCGTGGGACGGTCAGTCGCCGCCCTCGTCGATCCGCCTCGGGCTGAGCGGAGGGAGATGCAGACGCTCGACGCGGACCAAGTGCACCAGCTCCTCGCCGCGGCTCGCGGCTCACGGTTCGCCGCGCTCTGGGTCGTCGCCCTCGCCACCGGGATGCGCCAGGGGGAGTTGCTCGCCCTCCGGTGGCGGGACGTGGACCTCGATGAAGGCTCACTGGCGGTGACCGGAACGCTCCAGCGGCTGCCCGACACCGGGCTCACGATCACCGAGCCGAAGACCGCCCGCTCCCGGCGCCGGGTGTGGCTCGGGGCCACGGCTGGCGAGGCACTCCGAGCCCACCGGGCCGCCCAGACCGCCGAACGTCTCCGGGCGGGGTCAGCGTGGGAAGACCACGGCCTCGTCTTCCCGAACGTCCTCGGGGGGCTGATGCAGCGGGACCACCTGGTCCGCCGGGAGTTCGAGCCGTTGCTGACCCGCGCCGGCCTGCCGCGGGTCCGGTTCCATGACCTGCGGCACACGGCAGCCACGCTCATGCTCCGCCAGGGGGTCCATCCAAAGATCGCGTCGGAGATGTTGGGGCACGCGACCGTCGCGGTGACCCTCGACACCTACTCCCATGCCACCCGAGCGATGCACCAGGCGGCGGCGGCCGCCCTGGACGGCCTGCTCCGCCCACCCGTGGTCGAGCCCGCGCTGTGAGCGCGTTGCTCCCCCGTTGCTCTACAAACCGCTCGCGCTTAGGTCTACGCCTAAACCGCGATCGCCGAATCCCCATCTTTTGACTTTGCGCCTTGTGGAGGCGACTCCGGGAATCGAACCCGGGATCGCGGTTTTGCAGACCGCTGCCTTACCACTTGGCTAAGTCGCCGGCGCCGGGCTCCGTCAGTCGCCCTCAGCCCACCCGCATTGTACCGGCCGGGCCGCGCCCCATCTCATCGCAGCGGCCTGACCGCTCTGAGGTCGGTGGGCGTCAGCTCCTGCCCCCCGCCCCAGCTGCCGACTCCTCGCGGTGAGCGGCAGCGCTGCCGGCGCCGGCGCCCAACGCCCGCTGGACCATCTTGGCGTCGGCCTCGCGCAAGCGAGACTGAGCGCTGGTGCCGGCGTACTGCTTCCAGTACTCGTTGCCCCCCCCCTTCCACGTCACGCTCGGACGCTCCAGGAGCACGGGGTCCACCCGGTCAGCATGCTGCTGGACCAGGGACACCATGGAGTCCACCAGGGTGTTGGCCAGGTAGTGCGGCTGCAATCCCAGGTCGAGCAGGGAAGAGTGCGTGGCGTTGTAGTAGTGCTCCTCCATCTCCACCCGAGGGTTCTCCAAGTGGACCACCTCGCTCTCGAAGCCATGGGCCTTGCGGGCAGCCACCACGATATCGGCCAGCTGGTTGAGCGTGAACTGCTCGGTGAACTGGTTGAAGACCCGGTACTCACCCGCGGTGGGGGGATTCTCCAGGGCCAGGGTGATGCAGGCCATGGTGTCGCGGACGTCGAGGTACCCGCGGGTCTGACCGCCCCGCCCATAGACCGTGATCGGGTTCCCCGTGGCCGCCTGCACGCAGAAGCGGTTGAGCGCCGTGCCCCAGACGGAGTCGAAGTCGAGCCGGGTGGCGAGGTCGGGGTGCAGGGCGGTGTCCTCGGTGGCGTTGCCGTAGACGACGCCCTGGTTCAGATCCGTCGACCGCAAGCCCCAGACCCGGCAGGCGAAATGGATGTTCTCGCTGTCCGCCACCTTGGAGAGGTGGTAGAAGCTGTGCGGGGTCTTGGGGAAGGGCAGCCGGTCGCTGCGCCCCTTGTGGTTGATGGTGATGAAGCCCTCTTCGATGTCGATGTTGGGGCAGCCGTACTCGCCCATGCTGCCCAGCTTGATCAGGTGGCAGTCGGGCGCGTGCTTGCGCAGGGAGAACAGCAGATTGAGGTTGCCCACGATGTTGTTGACCTGGGTGCGCACCGCGTGCTCCTGGTCGATCATGGAGAAGGGCGCGCTGCGCTGCTCGGCGAAGTGCACCACCGCGGCCGGGCGCCACTCGGCGATGAGCTCGTCGAGGGCCTCTCCGTCGCACAGGTCGAGGTCCCGAAAGGCGATGGTCTTGCCGGTGAGCTCATGCCAGCGGGCGAGCCGGTCCTCGATGGAGGCGATCGGAAGCAGGCTGAACGTGCCCCCCTCTTCGTCCCACCGCCGCCGCACCATGTTGTCGACGGCCACCGTCTGATAGCCCAGGCGCGAGAGGTGCATGGCCATCGGCCACCCGATGTACCCGTCGGCACCCAAGACGATCACGGTCTTTGACGCAGTCACCCGGTCCCTCCTAACTCAGTAGCTCGCCCACGCCGCCCCGTCTGGGCTCCGCGGACACCCAGGACAGTGCCCGAGCACCCCACAGTCGTCCGGCCCCAGGCTGCGACGCCCAGCACGGCTGCCGAGCAGACACCGATGCTGCCGCTCTGGCGTCCGACGGCGATCTCTCCGGCCAAGCCCCCGCCCTCGCCTCCGCCAGCTGTGGCTCGACCCTCCAGCGGTGCTCATGTGGTCGTCGGCGACTCTATCAGACGCTGACGACCGGATGTGCATTCTGAACGGGTCCTTCCCACCCCCGCGCGGTCCGGTCCGCCGGGGGGCGACGCTCCAATCGCGGCGCATCCCCGTAGAGTGTGGGCCGCCTCCAGCTCCCTGAGCGCCGGGGAGCGGCGCCGGCCCAACGGGAGACCCCCCATGTCCGCTGCCCCCGCTCCAGACACGATCGCCATCGAGGTGGAGGGCGCGGTCACCACCCTCACCCTCAACCGCCCCCAGGCCCTCAACGCCCTGACCGGCCCCCTGATGACCGAGTTGACCCGGGCGGTGGCCGCGATCGCCGAGGACCCGCGCGTGCGCTGCGTGGTCCTCACCGGCGCCGGCAGAGGCTTCTGCTCCGGGCAGGCCCTCGACGAGTACCCGGACGTAGACGCGCTCACCGGCAGCATCGGCCCCATCCTCCGGGAGCGCTATCTCCCCCTCCTGCGCCGCCTGCGCGATCTCGACCGGCCGGTGGTGGCCGCCGTGAACGGGGTCACGGCCGGGGCCGGGCTCTCCCTGGCCCTCGCCTGCGACCTGCGCCTGGCCTCCGACGCCGCCACCTTCACCTGCGGGTTCAGCCGGGTGGGGCTGGTGCCCGACGCCGGCGCGACCTTCTTCCTGCCCCGGGTGGTGGGCCATGGCCGGGCCTTCGAGCTCGCCTGCCGCCCCGAGCGCATCGACGCCGCCGAGGCGCTGCGGTTGGGGCTCGTCAACCAGGTCCTGCCGGCGGCATCCTTCCCCGAGGCCGTGCGCGCCTTCGCCGCCGACCTGGCCAGCGGGCCGACCCGGGCGCTGGCACTCACCAAGCAGGCCCTCAATCACTCGCTGGAGGCCACCTTGGAAGAGCAGCTGGAGATGGAGCTCACCTGCCAGCAGCTGGCGGCGCAGACCGACGACTTCCGGGAGGCCATCGCCGCCTTCCGGTCGCGACGGCCACCGCGCTTCGGCGGCAGATAGCCCGGGCGGGGGCCCTACGCCGCCGACCGCCCTCCAGACGGTGGGGCCAGGAGGAGCCGCCGTTCGAACTCGGTGCGCAGCACCACCGTGGTCAGGGTCCGCCGGACACCGGGCAGGGCCCGGAGCTGATCGACCAGCCGCACCAGCTCCTCCGTGTCCGCCGCCCGCACCTTCAGCAGGTACGAGAGCTCGCCAGCGATGTCGTGGCACTCGTCGACGGCCGGCAGAGCCCGCAGGGTCTCCACCAGCGGCCCCCCGGTAACGTCCGCCTCCACGCCCACGAACGCGGTCAGCGAGCGGTTCAGGGCTCGCGGATCGAGGTCCAGCGCCCAGCCGCGGATCACACCGTCGCGCTGGAGACGGCGGAGCCGCTCGTGGACCGACGACGGAGCCAGGCCCACGGTCCGCCCCACCACGGCGAGCGTGGTGCGGGCGTCCGCCTGGAGCACCCGCAGGATCGCCGAATCCGTTTCGTCCAGATCCGCTGTCGGCCGCATGGGTGCGAATTTCATTCGGGTCCTCTCGCCAATACCATCGTCTTGCTTGATGATCATCGCATGCTTCCGATGTTATTCAGTCGTTTGCCGTCGAAGCCCACAGTTTCTCTGTCCAGCATGCTGGCCTCCAAGAGTTGGCTGCTGGCGGGCCTGCTGCTGGCGACCGCGATCTGGGGCTGGGCCTTCGTCGGCGTGGCCGCGGCGGTCGCGGTCTACCCCGTGGTCGGCTTCCTGTTCCTGCGCTTCGCGGTCGGGGGCACCGCCCTCACTCTGGTGGGACGGATGCGCCGGCACCGGGCCGCCCCCGTGGGCCCGCAGCCCGGCCGGTGGACGGTGCTGGGGCTGGGCGCGCTCCTCACGGCCGGCTACCTGGCCCAGGTGTACGGGTTGCAGATGGGCGTCCCCCCGGCAACCGCCGGGGTCCTGGCGGGCCTGGTGGTGGTCCTGGTGCCGGTCGGCGAGTGGGTGGCCCTCCGGCGAGCTCCGCGAGCCTCGACGTGGATGGGCGCCGCGCTGGTCCTGGCGGGGACCGGGCTGATCGCCGGCCCCGCTCCGGTGCACCCCGGTCCCCACTCGGCCCTGGCCCTGGGGCTGCTGCTCGAGGTGGCGGGAGCCGCGGCGTTCGCCCTGCAACTGGTGCTGCTCAGCCGCGTCGGGCAGACGCGGGACCCCCTCCGGCTGGCCGCGGGTCAGCTGCGGACGGTGGCCGTGCTCCTCGTCCCCCTCCTGCCGCTGACCGGTGGCCTGCCCGTCCCCGGCGCACAGACCGTGCTCGAGGTGGCGGCCACGGGCCTCCTGGCGTCCGCCGTCGCCTTCGGCATCCAGACCGCGGCCCAGCGGCGGCTGGATCCCAGCACCGTGGCCCTGGTCCTCGGGCTGGAGCCGGCCTTCGCTCTCAGCTTCGGGATCTGGCTCACCGGACAGCGCCTGACCGAGATCGAGCTCATGGGGGCGGCCGTCCTGCTGGTGGGCGTGGCTGCCGGGGCCAGCAGCCGACCCCTCGGCCAGCTGACCACCCTCGGGTCCCGCTGGAGCGACCGGATCCTTCGCGTCCGCCACGCGAGCTGACCCCCCTCCTCCTGAGGTCCGGACCGACCGCCCTGAGACGGACCTCGGGTGGCGGCCCGGGAGCGGGCCCGGACGTCCTGCCAGGCCGCCCGGGGGGGCGTCAGGAAGCTGTGGTCATCAGCTCAGCGGGGGCGGGGGCGGGCCGAGCCAGGAGGTATCCCTGACCGAGCGGGATCTGCAGGGCCCGCAGTTCAGCCAGCTCCCCGGGCGTCTCGACCCCCTCGGCGATCAGCTGCCATCCGGTGCGGGCGGTGAACGACACCAGCCCCGCCACCAAGGCCTGACGGATGAGGTCGGTGTCGATCCCCCGCACCAGGGAGATGTCCAGCTTGACGAAGGAGGGATACAGCTCCAGCACATGGCGCAGGCTGGCGAACCCGGAGCCGGCGTCGTCGACGGCCAGGCGCACGTCGGGACCCAGCTCGGCCACCGCCTGGCGCACCCGGGCGTAGTCGGCGATGGCCACGTGCTCCGTCAGCTCCATGATCAGGGGTCGCCGGCTCCCCGTCGTGAGTCGGCGCAGCTCGTCGGTGGCCTCCAGGAGCAGCTGCGGGGAGACGTTGAGGCTGAGCCAGGCGTCGGGGGGGAGGGTCCTGGCGGCTCCCAGGGCCGTCTGCAGGCAGACGAGCTCCAACGCCACGTCAAGGCCGGCCCCGGACGCCGTGGCGAAGCTGAGGTCGGGCGGTGTGCCGTCCGAGAACCGGGCCAGGGCCTCGTACCCGATGGTTCGGCCGCTGCCGAGCTCCACGATGGGCTGGAAGACGGGGTGGAAGGCCCGCTGCTCGATGACCGCCATGATCCGGCTGCGCGTCTTGGTGGCCTCTGCCTGCTCCTGCAGGGTGGGGGCCAGCAGTCCGCTGGCGATGGCGGCAAAGTCGTCGAGAGCGGGCAGCCAGTCATGGAGCCGCCGGCAGCCGGCGGCCGCCGGCATCTCGGAGACCGCCGCCACCAGGACTCCCGCGGTCTGGTCGGCGAGCGTGACCGGGCTGCAGGACATGGCCCGCAGCCCAGATGTCGCCAGCGACCAGCGGAACGCCTCCAGCTCACGATTGCCGGTCCAGGGCTGGTCGAGCCGCTCCACCCACGACCCGGTCTCCGCCCGTTCCCGCAGGTACCACCCGAAAGGGGCGGGGGCCGCGCGGCCCTGCTGGAGCGGCAGGCACGACGTCATCCGCGGCCAGAGCGCCAGGGGCACGCCGGTGCCGTCCGGGAGGAAGTGGAGGAGCGCCACCACGTCGACCCCGCGCAGGCGACCCACCTCACTGCAGATCGCCTCCGCCGTGGGCTGGGCCCCCAGCGTGCGCTCCAGGTGGGCCAGGGTCCGTCCGATCTCGGTGCGCTCCGCCGCGGAGCCGGTGGCGTGGCGCCGGTCCCGCCCCAGGATCTGGTGCAGGAGGCCCAGCATGAGGAAGGCCTCGGCGGCGACCCAAATGGCCCAGGACGCGACCCAGCCCAGCGAACTCCATGACTGCGCGGCCACCATCAGGGTCATGTCCGCCGCCGCGGCGTACGCACCGACGAGCGCCCAGCGCTCCACCGCGGTGGCGGTCCCGTAGGCCCGCGCCAGGGGCACCAGGGAACCGACGGCCAGCAGCAGCAGCGCCGCCCCGATCGCCTCGCTGAACTGGTGGTAGCTGGCCCCGCTCACCACCGGCAGGCCCGTCGCCGCCAGCGCCAGCCCGAGCGCGGTCAGCACCGCGGCGGCGAGGGCCGCGATCGCGGCCACCGTAACCAGCAGGCGGATGGGCCGTGCCGCCGGCAGCCACCGGCCGAGCCACAGCCAGGCGCGGGGCGGGAGGCTGAGGGAGAGCATCAGGCCGAGCACGAAGCCCGCCTGCCAGAGGCTGCGGAGCCACAGGGCGAGGAAGGGGTCCCCGCCCGCCAGGCTCCGCGCGGCCAGGGTGTCGGGGAAGGCGACCACGAAGGGGATCGCGACCATGACCGCGAGCAGATAGGTGGCGGCCACCCCCAGGAGCCTCGGCGACCCGGAGCCGAAGTGGAACTCCTGCACCAGGAGGGCGACGGTCAGCAGGTCGGCGCAGATGACGGCCGCCACGCAGGCCGGCACCAGGCCGGGGATCGGGCTGAGGGGCTGGGGGGCCAGGGGCAGGATCGCGGCCACCACGGCGATCGTGGCCGCCGCCACCACCAGTTGGGGATGGGCCCGGACGCTGGCCCCAAGGGCCCGGCCGGCGGCCGCCAGTGGATGGCGGGTGCCGGGCGCCAAGGCCAGCGGCCGGGGGCGACGGTCGCCCCGATCGCGCACACCCAGGCTCACAGCCAACCCCCCGCAGCACCGCAGATTCATCTCGGACAATGGGCCAAGATGGGGGACACGCCCCTCGCACCGCGGGCACGATCCCGTCACAAAGCCGGACGCTCCTGCGCTGGCCCCGCGCTCAGCGGGCCCGCCCCGGCCGCCACCGGCGACGTTCCGGCCGCGAGCCGATCCCCGCAGCCCCGGCGAACCGGGGGCCCGAACGCCCGCCTGCGGGCGGAACCGTTCGGCGCCGTCGTCGTTCTCCCTATGCTGGTGCCGAGCCCGGGTGGGCCCGGTCTCCCCGGTCCACCCGCCCCCCTTCCTCGATGCGCAAGCTCCAAGTACTCCTCCTCACCCTTCTCGTGGTCGCCGCCGCCGCCGGGGTCGCGCAGTATCTGCGCCCGGTGCCCTCACTCGGGGTGGTCTCGACGCTGCCGTCCCGGATCCGCATCCCGGGCACCCCGCCCCACCTGCCCTGGCCCCGCATCGGCCAGGCGGCGGTCGAGGTGGTGGGCACCGGCAGCCTGGGCGCGGTCGGCGGCAGCACCCCCGAGCCCATCGGCAGCGTGGCCAAGGTGATGACCGCCCTCATCGTGCTGCGCGACCACCCGCTCAGCCCTGGCGCCGCCGGCCCCACCCTCGCCATGACCGCCGCCGACGCGGCCATGTATCGGGCCGACCGGGCGGGCCAGCAGTCGGTGGTGCCGGTGGCGGCCGGCGAGCATCTGACCGAGCTCCAGCTGCTGGAGGGACTGCTCATCCCTTCCGGAAACAACCTCGCCACCATCCTGGCCCGCTGGGACGCCGGGAGCCAGGCGGCCTTTGTCGCCAAGATGAACGCGATGGCGGCCCGGCTGGGCCTGGGCCACACCCACTACGCGGACGCCAGCGGCCTCTCACCGGCCTCGGTCAGCACCGCCAGCGACCAGGTGCGGCTGGCCGCGGTCGCCATGCAGAACGCGACCTTCGCCAGCATCGTGGGGGAGCCGCAGGTCACGCTCCCGCTGGCGGGCGTGACCTACAACGTCAACGGGCTGGTGACCCACGACGGGGTCGTCGGGGTCAAGACCGGCTCCACCCCCCAGGCGGGCGGCTGCTTCGTGTTCGCGGCCAAGCGGGTCGTCTCCGGCCATCACGTCCTGCTCATCGGCGCCGTCCTGGGCCAGGGCGGCCTCAGCGTCCTCACCACCGCCCTCGACGCGGGCCGCAGCCTGCTCGACGCCGCCAGTCGGGCCCTGACCGTCGCCACCGTGGTCCCCGCCGACGGGGCGGTGGCCCAGGTCACCGTTCCCTGGGGGCACCCGCTGGCGGTCGCCGCGCCCCGGGCGGTGACGGTGGTGGGCTGGCCCGGGCTGGTCGTTCGGGCCCACCTGGCCACGGCGCGACTGGGCCGGACGCTGGGCGCCGGGACCCCAGTCGGGGTGCTGCACATCACCGCGGGCACCACCCCGGTCGCCGCCGAGACCCTGCGGGCGCCGGCCGCGGTCCGCGGGCCCTCCCTGCGCTGGCGCCTGACCCGGCCCTGAGCGGATCGGCCCGGAGGCCGACCGCCCGCCCCGAAGCGCCCACCCCGCGGCGGACCGGCGGCCCCGGGGACAGGGCCGGTCAGAGCCAGTCCTTCGTCCGGAAGACGACGTACAGCGTCGCCGAGGCGCCCACCATGATGCCGACCATGTAGACGAGGCCCCAGGCCCGCGCGAAGCCGGGATAGGGCAGGTTCATCCCGGCGAAACCGGTGATGAGGGTCGGCACCGCGATGATCGCCGCCCAGCTGGTCACCTTCTTGGAGATGACGTTCATGCGGTTGCCCTGGATCGTCAGGTTGGTCTCCAAGATGGTGGTGACCAGGTCGCGCAGGCTCTCGGTCCACTCGGTGGCCCGCAGCACGTGGTCGTAAACGTCCTGGTAGTAGGGCTGCATGGCCTCGTCCACCACGTGCAGGTCGCGGCGCAGGAGGGCGTTGACGACCTCCCGCATGGGCAGCACGACGCGGCGCAGCAGGACCAGGCTCTTGCGCAATTCGAAGCTGTGCCGCTGGACCTCGCGGTCGGCCGGCTTCTCCGCGAAGAGCTCGTCCTCCAGGGACTCGATGGCGTCGTCCAGGGCTTGCACGACGGCGAAGTGACCGTCGACCAGGTAGTCCAGCAGCCCGTAGAGGAGGTAGGCGACACCGCTGGAGGCGAGGTCCGGGCTCTCGTCCCAGCGCTGGACGATGGCATCGATATCCAGCCCCTCATCCTTGCGGACGGTGATCAGGGCCCTCTCGGTGATGAAGGCGGCGACCTCGCTGGTCACCAGGGCGCCGCTGGCGGACTCCAGGCGCGCCGCGTAGGCGTTGAGGAACAGGTAGCCCGGGTAGCGGTCCAGCTTGGGCCGCTGCTGCTCGTTGGCGGCGTCCTCCACGGCCAGGTGGTGAAGCCCGAACTCCTCGCGCAGGAGGGTCAGGTCGGCGGCGTCGGGGTCGTGGAGGTCCACCCACAGGACGGCGTCCGCCTCTTGCAGATGCTGGCTGATGTCTGCCAGCGGGAAGCCGTCCAGGACCGCCACCCCCCGGCGGTAGAGGCGGGTCCGGACCGCGCACCGGGTCGGCGTCTGCCGGCACAGGGTCGGGGGAGAGTGGCCGTCTGCCGCCCCGGTCCGGGGGCGGGCGGCGCCGGCGATGGCCGCTCCGGCGGCGAGCCCGGTCGTGGCCCCCCCGTCCGCGGCGCCGTCCCCGGACTGCGAACAGGACATCGGTCTCCTCGCGCTGGCTGGTCACGGCCAGGACTGGGGCCGGTGCCCCCGCGGCCCGCCCGCACCGCGATGGTACCCCTGTGCCGTGGAGCGGCCCCGCACCCGCCGCGGCCGACCTCACCCGCCCAGGGGCCAGGTCCAGCCCACCGTCCGGTGCCGGGACAGGGCCCGCACGTCCGCCAGCAGCAGCGGGACCGAGTAGGGGAATCCGAAGGCGGCCCGCTCGTCCCCGCCGGGTCCCACCAGGTAGATCGCGTCGCTGTGCCCGTCAGCCGACTGCACCCGGACATGGTAGGCCCGCCACACCGGGGCCAGCTGGCGCCGCGAGCCCAGCAGCCAGTCCCAGGGACCGGTCCAGCCGTAGCGCCGAGCGAAGGCCCGCGCCCGAGCCGGGGTGTCCCCGCCGGGGTCGGTGCTGACCACCAGCAGGGTCAGGGGCGCGGCCGGCCCCAGCCGGCGCTGGAGGGCGGCCAAGACGGCTCCCTCCACCGGGCAGTCGGTGGTGCACCGGGAGTCCATGAAGGTGACGGCCACCACCCGACCCCGCAGGGCGGACAGGCGCACGACCCGACCGCGCTGGTCGCGCAGCGCGATCTCCGGAGCCGGCACCGCGCCCGGCGCCCACACCGCGTCCCCGACCAGGGCCGCGGTCGGCGTCGGCAGGGGCCGGCGGACGACCACGGAGGTCACCCCGAGCGCCGCCGAGACGGCGCCGCCCAGCAGCAGGCCGCGCCCCCACCACGGCACCCTCACGCCCCGGGGCCCCCGCCCCCGGGTTCGGCCAGCCGGCCTCCCCTAACTCCGCGCTCCGGCGGCCCGGAGGCCAGGCGAGCGGCGTTCAGGGCCGCACCCCGCCGGTCCTCGTCGGCGAGCCACTGCCGCACCAGGACGGTCAGCATGATGTCGAAGGGGATCATGCTGGGAGCCCACATGATCCCGGCCCCCAGCCGCTGGTCGGCCAGCGCCGACCCCCCGCCCGGGCGGTCGGCCAGGCGGGCATAGGGGGCGTAGAGGGGCCCCGGCGCTATCGCCAGCAGGATGGCCAGGACCCAGCAGGCCAGAATCCCACCGAACAGGGCGCCGATGCGCGCGGGCGCCGCGAGCCGGGGCACCAGCGGGGGCGAGTCGATGACCGTGGCCCAGTAGAGCAGCCCCACCCCCACAAAGGAGATGTGCTCCACGTGATGGACCAGCTCGTTGCGCAGGGTGAGATCGAAGAGCACCGGCAGGTGCCAGGCCCACAGGTCCCCGGCGAAGAGCCCGAGCCCCACCAGGGGGGCGGTCGCCGCCCGGCCCAGCCGCCGCCCGAGCCCGCTCTGGAGGAACGGGGCCGCCCGCGGGCCCAGCCACCGCCGGACCGGGCCCGGCAGCCCCTGCCAGACCGGGAGCCAGGGCGCGCCGGCGACCAGCAGCGGCGCCGCCACCAGCAGCAGCAGCATGTGCTGGATCATGTGCATCCAGAAGAGGCTCTGGGACAGGAGGTCGATCGGCGACTCCAGGGCCAGCAGGAGCACCGCCAGCCCCGCATAGAAAGCCGCCGGCCGCCACCCGCGGCCCCGCCGTCCCCCACCACCACCGGCGGGCGCCGTCCGCCGCCGCCCGCTCCAGTACAGCCAGCCCGACAGGAGCACCGGCAGGACCACCGGCAGCTCCACCGACCAGGCCCCGGGCTCGAGCCAGTAGGCCCACAGGCCCATCAGCGCACCGCCTGGTCGACCGCCATGGCAGCGAAGAGCCCGGCCAGGTACAGCAGCGAGTACAGGTAGCAGCGCAGGCCGGCGGCCGCCGTCGGCGCCCGCAGCAGGCGCACCGCCCGCCACACGAAGCCGGCCCCCAGGACCAGCGCCGCCACCGCGTAGCCCGCTCCCATCGCCCCCGTCGCCACCGGCAGCAGGGTGATCGGAACCAGCACCACGGTGTAGCCCAGGATCCAGCGGCGGGTGGTGGCGTCGCCCCGCACCACCGGGAGCATCGGTACCCGGGCGCGGGCATAGTCCTCCCGCATCACCAGCGCCAGTGACCAGAAGTGGGGTGGCGTCCAGACCAGGATGACCGCGAACACGCTGAGGGCGGTCAGATCCAGCCGGCCCGTCACCGCTGCCCAGCCCACCAGGGGTGGGATCGCCCCCGCCACGCCGCCGATGACGATGTTCTGAGGGGTCGCACGCTTCAGCCAGAGGGTGTAGACGAAGACGTAGACCAGCAGCGCCAGCAGTGACAGGATCGCCGCCAGCGCCGTGGTCCAGGCCAGCAGCACCGCGAACCCCCCGGCACCGAGGCCGATGCCCAAGAGCAGGGAGCGCCCGGGGGGGATCCGCCCCGCCGGGATCGGTCGGCGGCGGGTTCGGGACATGACCCCGTCGATGTCGGCGTCGACCCAGTTGTTGAGGGCGTTGGCCCCCCCGGCAGAGAGGCCGCCGCCGAGCACGGTGGCCAGGACCAACCCGGTCGACGGCCAGCCCCGCGCTGCCACCACCATCGTGCAGACGGCGGTGAAGGCGAGCAGCCCGATGACCCGCGGCTTCAGCAGGGCGAGGTGGTCGAGGACCACCGCCTGGGCCCGCGCGATCGAGATGCCGGGCTCGACCGTCCGCCCCGCCGCCACCGGTGGCACCGTCGGCCCACCCTCCGCCGTGCAGCTCACGCCGGTGCCCCAGGCCCGGGGCCTGGCGGCCTCACGGCGCCGGCGGCCCCGCGCCGGCCACCGCTCGCACCCGCCCCACCTGCCCGATGGGCTCCCGCTCCCGGCGGCCCCAGGCGGAGCGGCGATGCCGGCCGCGGGAGGGCCATGAGGTCACACCAGGGCGAGCAGCGCCATGGCCACCGCCATCAGCGCGACCCAGTACCACACGTAGCCCACCAGCTCGACGCCGATGGCCCGCCCGGGCCCGTAGCGCCCGTGGCGCGCCCGGTTGAGCACCATGCCCCCCAGCAGGATGACCAGCAGCAGGTGGACGACGTGGTAGCCGGTGAGGACGATGAACGAGTCGGCAAAGGTCCCCGACCCGGGGCCGAACCCCAGGTGGGTGAGCTGCCAGAGGGCGTAGAGCAGCTCGACCACCACCAGCCCCAGCGCCACCCCGAGCCCGGTCTGGAGCCGGCGCTGGTCGCCCTGCCGGATGCCGAGGTCGGCCCAGCGGTAGCTGGCGGCGCTCGCCACCAGCAGCCCCGCCAGCAGCAGGCCGGAGGCGATCGACGGTGGCTGCACCCCGGCGGGCAGCCAGCGGCCCTCGACGTTGAGGGCCCGCAGGTACAGGTAGGTGAAGAACAGGCAGGCCACGAAGACCACGTCCGACGCGATCAGCAGCAGGGTGCCGATGCGCAGCTTGCGATGCTGCGCCTCCACCCCCTCGCCCGCCGCCGCCAGGCGCCCCGCCGTCGCCGCTGCATCCATGCCCGTCACTCCTGGTCCCAGACGGCCGTCACGCCGGCGCCCGCTCCGCGGCCCCCTCCGGGGTCGGCTCGGGGGCGCCGTAGTCGTACGGCCACGACGTGATCACCGGGGTCTCCTCGAAGTTCTCCAGCGGGACCGGGGTCGGGACCTGCCACTCCAGGGTCTTGGCGTGCCACGGGTTGCTGGGGGCCCGCTGGCCCCGGAGCCAGGAGCTGACGATGTTGTAGGCGAAGACCAGCATCGCCGCCCCCAGCACGAAGGCCCCGATGCTGGCGACGAAGTTCCCTGCCGCGAACTGGGCCGAGTAGTCCGCCACCCGTCGGGGCATGCCCTGGAGGCCGACGTAGAACATCGCCAGGAAGGTGACGTTGAAGGCGACCTGGGTCACCCAGAAGTGGATCCGGCCCAGGGTCTCGTTCAGCATCCGCCCGGTCATCTTGGGGAACCAGTAGTAGAAGGCGGCGAAGAACCCCATCAGCGCCCCGCCCATCAGGGTGTAGTGGAAGTGGGCGGTGACGAAGAGGGAGCCGTGGAGCTGGTAGTCCGTCGGCACGTCGGCCAGGTAGAGCCCGGTCATGCCGCCGATGACGAAGTTCCAGAGGAAGGAGAGGACGAAGAGCATGGGGACGGTGAGCCAGATCCGCCCCCGCCAGAGCGTCCCCACCGCCACCAGGAAGACCACCCCGGTGGGGATGGAGATCATCTCGGTGGTGAGCATGAAGGGGCCGTTCAGCTGCGGGGCCCAACCGGTCACGAACATGTGGTGGGCCCAGACCAGGACGCTGAGGCCCACGATCGCGGTCGTGCTCGCCACCGCGGTGCGGTAGCCGAACAGGGGCTTGCGGCTGAAGACCGGCAGCAGCTCCATGATCACCGCGAAGGCCGGGATGGCGATGACGTAGACCTCGGGGTGCCCCATCAGCCAGAAGAGGTTGTCGTACAGCCAGGCGCTGCCCCCACCGCTGGCCACGTAGAAGGACGTCCCCAGGGTGCGGTCGAGGCCCAGCAGCACCATGGCCGCCATGAAGGCCGGGAACACCATCAACCCCAGGGTGGACGCGGTCATCGCCGCACCCCAGACGAAGATCGGCAGGCGGGTCCAGGTCATGCCCGGGGCCCGCATGGTGATGGCGGTGGTGACGATGTTGGCCCCGGCCACCGCCACCGAGCCGCCGAACAGCAGGATGGTGACCAGGAAGGCGTCCATCCCCGGGGGGGCCTGGTCGGCGAGGGGCGCGTAGGACGTCCAGCCGGTGGGGAACCCGCCCAGGAAGGGGGCGCAGAGCAGGACCGGCACCGCCGTGAACAGCAGCCAGAAGCTGAGGGCGTTGAGCCGGGGGAAGGCCATGTCGCGGGCCCCGATCATGATGGGGACGACGAAGTTCCCGAAGGGGCCGGTGATCATGATGATGGTGCCGGCGATCATGATGATCCCGTGCAGGCCGACGATGGTGTTGTAGGTGGCCGGCGGGAAGGCGGCGGCCCCCGGGCGCAGGAGCTCTAGCCGGATCAGCATCGCCGCCAGCCCGCCCACGGCGAAGAGCACCAAGCCCAGCACCAGGTACTGGATGCCGACCACCTTGTGGTCGGTGGTGAAGCGGAAGTAGCGCCAGGGCCCGCCCCCCTGCACCGCCAGCTGGTGCTCCTCCTCGGCGGTCGGGTCGGGGCGGGCCAGGAGGAGGGTGCGGGGATAGCGGAACGCTCCCATGCCTCCCAGGAACCCGAACGCCCAGCCCACGAACCCGATGCAGATCGCGGCATCCGAGGCCGACGGCCCCCCGATGGCGCGCGTGAGCAGGGCCGCGACGAGGGCGGTGACCACCCCCATGGGCACCCCGGTCAGGACACTCTGCGACCACCACCTGCTGGCCATGTCAGCCCCCTCCCCGTCCCCAGACTCGCTCCTGGGCCCCGATCCAGGAACTGAAGCCGCCCGCGCTGAGCACGCGCACCCGGCTCTGCATGTAGCTGTGGTAGAGGCCGCAGAGCTCGGCGCAGCGCGCGGTGTAGGTCCCCTCCCGGGTGGGCATGGCGTAGACCGTGGTCACCTCGCCCGGGATGGCGTCGATCTTGATCGCCAGCGCCGGGATCCAGAACGAGTGGTCCACGTCCAGCGACGTCACCCGGAAGAGGATCGGGCGGTTCACCGGCAGGGCCAGGGTGGTCGTGGTCACCCCGCCCCGGCTGGGGTACTTGAAGTTCCACTGCCACTGCTGGCCGGTGACGTCGACTGTCAGCAGGCGGCCCGGGGGTGCGGCTGAGACGTTGGTCAGCAGCGCCAAGCCGTAGACCACGAGGAAGAGGCAGAGCAGGGCTGAGCTCAGGATCCAGGTGGTCTGGAGGACCGGGCTGCCGCTGATCGGCGGCCCGTCCAGCCCCTCGAAGCGCCGGACCCGCCAGGTGGCGATGCTGTAGGCCGCGAAGACCCACACCAGCATGGCGACCGGCACCGCCAGCACGGTGAAGAAGCCCAGGGTGAAGTCCACCCCCTGGGCCTCCGACGAGGCCATCGGCGGCAGCAGGCCGGGGAGCAGCCGGTGCAGGTTCAGCACCAGCGCGATGCCCAGGACGGTGGCGATGGCCCAGATGACCAGGACCCGCCGGATGTGCCGCGGCTCCGGCCTCACGCCGCGCCCCGCCCCGCCCCGGGGGTTCCCAGGCGCCGCCGCGCCGGGCCCCAGGTCAGCCATGGCCCACCACCAGGGTGCCGGTCATGTAGCCCTGGGTCGACATCGGGCCCCCGAAGCCGCCGACGCGGGTCCCGCAGGGGTCCTCGCACTGCCAGATGTACCGCCCCGAAGCCCCCGTCCGGAACTGGAAGGTGACGACGGTGGGCGCCGGGTAGCCGTCCGCCCCGACCGGGGTGCTCGCCGGCACGCCGGGCAGCGGCACGCTGACGTCGAGCAGGGGCTGGCCCGGCGTGGGGAACATGTGGATGGTGAAGGTGTGGGCCACCTGCGCGGCCGGCACGCCGCGCGTGGCCCGCCCGTTGACCCACTCGACCCCGCCCACGGTGCCCTGGACCCGGCCGTAGAAGGGGTCGGTGAGCGTGGTGGCCCCGTCGTAGTTGCGGATCGTCACCGTGACCAGGGCGTGGGCCGGCACCCACAGGTTGGTGGTCGGACCGTAGCTCACCCAGCCCGGGTGGGCGCCGCCGCCGGACCCGTGCTCGCCGGCCAGGCTGTCGGGGTAGGTCGACAGCGTCAGGGACGCCCGAGTCAGTGGCCCGACGGCGGTCTGGACGACCCCGACCGGCCGCGCCCGCAGCGTCGGAGGCACGGCGGCCAGGACGCGCAGGAGCCCACTGACCCCGACCACCACCACAGCGCCGACCACGACCGTGCCCAGCGCCCCCAGGAGATGCCTGCCCGACTGCGGCGCCGTCATCCTGCCCACATCCCCCTGTCCCGCGGTCGGTGGTGGCCCCCGCTCCCACCCGCCCTCCAGCGGTGTGGGGCGAGGGGCCACCGGCGGCCCTCGGCCATCCGGCGGCGGGCCCTCGCCCCGTGGAGGTGGGTGTCGAACGGGTCCTGTCGGGCGGAAGTGTGACCGCTCAACCGCACCAGGACATGGTGCACCTGCACCAATTTCTGACGCGCCCGCCCGACCCGGCGCCGCGGGGCGAGTCGCGCGCCCCAGACCGCCCCGCGGCGCCTGCGACGCCCTCAGATCAGGTGGTGCCGAGCCGCCAGGACCACCACCTCCAGCCGACTGTGCGCCCCCAGTTTGCGCTCCAGACTGTTGACGTGGTTGCGCACCGTGTAGCGGCTGATGGAGAGCAGGCCCGCGATCTCCACCACCGCCCGCCCGGCGGCCAGCAGCCGCAGGACCTGGAACTCGCGCCGGCTCAGCGCCTGGCCCACCGCCGGGGGCGGCGGGGCTGTCAGCCCGTCGGCCGGGGCCTCCGGCACGGGGGGGGACTCGCCGAGGGGGCGGAACAGGTGCAGCAGGTGCGGCGGGCCGGACTCGCCCCGCGTCACCAGCACGATGCTGCAGTTCAGGCACACCCGGTGGCCGCGGCCGTCCCGGGCCATGACCTCGTAGTCGGGGGTCACCCGGCCCCGACGGGCGTTGGTCGCGGGGCCGCAGCCGCGCCGGCAGATGGGATGGCCGCTGGGTTCGGTGCCGGCGATCAGCTCGTAGCAAGGGCGGCCCAGCGCACTCGCGGCGGGGTGACCCAGGATCGCCTCCGCCGACGGCGACCACAGCACCACCCGCTGGCGGCCGTCGGTGACGAACAGGCCGTCGGCGCTGCGCAGGGTGCCGACCCACCCCAACTCCATCTCCGCCCCGACCGGTCGGGCGCGCGGGCTCAGCGCCGGTGAGTCCACGCCTGCCCCGACCCGCCCACGCCGCGTGAGGGGGCGCCGCCCCCGCCCCGGGGCCCGCGACCCGGGGCCTGACGGAGGGCCATCACCACCCCCGGCTCTGGGCCAGGACCACCAGGCTGGAGGTGGCGGCCTGGACCACAGCCTCGGTGCGCGACCCGACGCCCAGCTTCAGGAAGATGTTGTCGCAGTGGCGCTCCACCGTCCGCTGGCTGATCTCCAGCCGCAGGGCGATCTCCCGGTTGGGGCGACCGTCGGCGATGAGCCGCAGGACCTCCATCTCGCGCGGGGTCAGGGTCCGGCCCCGCGGCTTCGGCGCCACCGCGGCCTGCCCCCAGCCCAGACGGGCCGACAAGGAACGGTCGAGCACGGTGACGCCCGCGGCCACGGTCCGGACCGCCTCTGACAGTTCCCGGCCCGACACCGTCTTCAGCAGGTAGCCGGAAGCACCGGCGGCCAACGCGGCCAGGACCGAGTCGGCCTCGTCGCAGACGCTCACCATCAGCACCCGCACCCCGGGGAAGCCGGTGCTGATCCGGCGCGCGGCCTCGATCCCGCTCTCCCCCGACAGGCGCACGTCCAGCAGCACCACGTCCGGGGTCAGGCTCCTGGCCAGCTCGACGACACCATCGGCGCGGTCCGTCTCCCCCACCACCCGCAGGTCGGGATGCGTCTCCAGGATCCGGCGGGTGCCCTCCCGGACCATGGCGTGGTCGTCGGCGATGACGACCCGGATCGGCTTGCCCGGTGGGGCCGCCCCAGCCCAGGCGCCCTCGCACGGCCGCCGCCGCGGAACGGGGGCGCCTGTCGGGGCGGGCCGCTCACCTCGGGTCATGTCGGTGAGGCGAAGGATAGGCCACCGGGACGGCCCACCTATAGGTGTTTTCTCTCGTCGGCACGTGGGGATTTCGACGCTCCCGCTGGTGCGCCCCACCCACGAGGATGACGCTCATGCCATCAGCGGTCCCGGCGACGGCGCCACCCAGCACCCAGGAGACATCGAGATGACCCCTGCCGCCGGCGGGCCGCCTTCGAGCCGGCGCAGGTGCGCACATCCGGGCCGCCCCGGGGGGAGGGGGATGGTGGCGAGACGGCGTCTGCTCCGTCCAGGGGAGGGCTGGTCGTGAACGACAAGGTGGAGATGCCCGGTCGCGGCGGTCGGCCCTGGCGGGTCCCGGCCGCGGTCCTGGTGGTGCTGCTGGGGATCCTGGTCAGCCTGGCGGTGTCGGTCGCCGCGATCGCCGGCATCGCTGACGGGGTGCACGCCATCGGCAGCCGGCTGACCGCGGCCCATTCCGGCCCGGCGCTCTCCCAGGGCGCGGTGACCCAGTCGATGGTGATCCAGACCGGCAAGATGGACGGCCACCCCGGCTGGCCCCGTTACACCCACAGTTCCTGGACGGTCCATCTCGGTCAGACCGTCATCATCCGGATCACCAGCTACGACGACGGCGCCGCCCCGCTCACGGGTGTGCAGACCATGTTCAGCCATGTCCAGGGGACCGTGGGGGGCTTTGAGTCCGTCGACGGCAGACCGGTGCGCTCGGTGCCCAACCAGGATGTCGCCCACACCTTCACCGTGGTCGGCCTCGGGCTCAACCTACCCATCCCGGCGGCCCCGACCGATGGCTCGGTAACGGTGGTGGCCCGGTTCGTCGCCACCCGCACCGGCAGCTTCGTCTGGCAGTGCTACGCGCCCTGCGGCTCGGGGTCGAACTCGATGGGCGGGGCCATGTCGACCATGAGGTGGATGGAAGGAAGGGTGGAGGTGGTCGGGTGAGCCAGGAACAGATGGATTCCCCTGAACCGCCGGCCCCGGCCTCGCCGGCCGAACCGGGAGGCGCCGCCAAGCTGGCGGCCGGTGCCCCCGGGCCGGACCCCCAGCCACGGCGCATCAGCCGGCGGCGCTTCCTGGGCCAGGCGGCCACCACGGGAGCAGGGGTCGCCGCGGCCGGAGTGCTCGGGAACGGCCTCCTTCAGCACTCCAGCGTCCTCGCCGCCGGCCCCAAGGCCGGGGTCGCCTCGAACCCGGCCAAGGCCGCCCACCAGTGGGCCATGGTCATCGACCTGCGCTACTGCAACGGCTGCAAGCTCTGCACCAGCGCCTGCCAGGCGGCCCACGCCCTGCACCCCGATCAGACCTGGATCAACGTGTTCACCATGCGCAACGCGGCCGGCCAGAGCTACTTCATGCCACGGCCCTGCATGATGTGTGAGGATCCCGCCTGCGTCCCGGTCTGCCCGGTGAACGCCAACTTCCGCACCGCCGAGGGGCTGACCCTGGTCAACCAGAGCCGGTGCATCGGCACCCGCATCTGCATGAACGCCTGCCCCTACCAGGCCAGGTACTTCAACTGGAAGGCGCCCCGGTCCGCGCCCCGCCAGCCCTTCCCGCAGGAGCCCGGCTGGCCGGTGCCCCAGGTTGAGGGCACGGTGGGCAAGTGTGTGTTCTGCGCCGCCATGCTGCCCGCGGGCAAGCTGCCCGAGTGCGTCTCCCACTGTCCGATGGGAGCCCTGTACCTGGGCGACCTCGAGACCGACGTGGCGGTGAACGGGGTCGGCAACACGGTCAAGCTGTCGAAGTTCCTCGCTGACAACGACGCGGTCAAGTTCAAGGAGGAGTACGGCACCCACCCGAGGGTCTACTACATCCTCGGTCACGGCCAGGACCTCGACCTCGACTCGGGGCAGGCATGAGGCTCATGCCCGAGCGAGGCGATGCCCGCTCCATTCGCCGGAATCCCCAACGGGCCGTGCAGGTCCTGCTCGGGCTGGTCTGGCTGGCCGATGGCGCGCTCCAACTCCAACCCGCGATGTTCGGGCGCAGCTTCGTGACCGGGGTGCTCCTGCCCAGCGCCAGTGGCAACCCCGCCCTGGTCGCCGGAGCGATCCGGGGGATGGCCCACTTCGTCGAGCCCCACATCGCCACCTGGAACGCGCTCTTCGCGGCCATCCAGCTCGCGATCGGGGCCGGGCTGCTGGTGCGGCGCACCGTGCGTCCGGCCCTGGTCGGCTCGTTCGCCTGGTCCCTGCTGGTGTGGGGCTTCGCCGAGGGCCTCGGGGGGCTGCTCACCGGGACGGCTTCGCCGCTGACCGGGGCGCCGGGGGCGGTGCTCCTGTACTGCCTGGTCGGGCTGCTGGCCTGGCCGGCGCCCGCGCCACGGCCCGATCGCAGGCCCAACGGGGCGGGGGTTCGGGGACTGGTCGGAGAACCGTGGGTGCGGGCCGCCTGGGCGCTGCTGTGGGTGGGTGGCGCCCTGCTGCTTCTGCAACCGGCCAACCTGGCGCCCGGAGCCGTGCGCACCGACCTCTTGCACGCCCAGGCAGGGCAGCCGCTGTGGCTCGCGGACCCGCTGGGGAGAGTCGCCAGCGCCGTGGGCTCGCATGGCACCCCGGTCACCCTGGCAGTGGCCGGACTGATGGCCGTGGTGGGCGTGGCGGTGGCGCTACGTTGGCACGCCGGGGCGCTGCTGGCACTGGCAGCGGTCCTGGCGCTGGCGATCTGGGTGCTCGGAGAGGGCCTGGGAGGGATCCTGACCGGCCTCGGCACCGATCCCAACTCGGGACCCCTGCTGGCCCTGTTCGCCTTCTCGCTCTACCAGCTGCAGCCGCGAATCCCCAGGGCGAGCGGGCCGGTCCCGCGCCTCGCCCGCGAAGCGACTTGAAGGAGAAACCGAGGATGCCCAAACAGCGGGACGCGGCCGGCCGGGAGGATGGCCGGGGTTCGCAGGCGTGGCCGGAGGGACTGGAGTCCCGTCAGGACATCCGCGCGGCGGGGATGCGGTCGGTGCTCGAAGTGCCGCGATGGTGGTGGCCCGCGGTCGGCGCGCTGACCGCGATCGTGGTCCTCGGCGTCGTCGCCTGGATGGTTCAGCTGAGCCTCGGGCTCGGAGCCGCGGGCTACAACAACCAAGCCTTCTGGGCGGTCTACGAGGCCGATCTGGTCACCTTCATCGGGGTCAGCTACGGCGGTGCGGTGGTCTCGGCCATCCTGCGCCTCACCGACGCGAACTGGCGGGCCCCCCTCACCCGCATCTCCGAGGCCACCGCGCTGGTCACCCTGCCCATCGGGATGGCCTTCATCATCCCTCACCTCGGCAGCCCGTGGAAGATCTGGGAGCTGGTCTGGCCCCCGTACTGGAACACCGCCTCCCCGATCCTGTGGGACTTCCTGGCGGTCAGCACCTACCTGCTGGCGACGGCGGTGTTCTTCTACCTTCCCCTCATCCCCGACCTGGCGGTGGGAAGGGCCTGGCTGGATCCCGCGCGCACCGGGTTGCACATCCGGGCCTGCCGCCGGCTCTACCAGGTCGTCGGAGGCCGGTGGGACGGCAGCCCCCACCAGCGCCAGCTCCTCCACCGGGCAATCGGCCTGATGGCGCTGATGGTGATCCCGATGGCGGTGTCGGTCCACTCGGTGCTGTCCTTCGCCTTCGCCTCCTCCTCCCGCGCCGGCTACCTGGAGACCATCCTCCCGGTCTACTTCGTCGTGGGGGCCCTCTACACCGGAGTGGCCCTGGTCGTGGTGGCCGTGGCGGCCTGCCGCCGGCTGTGGCACCTGGAGGCGTTCATCAACCAGCGCCACTTCGTCCGCCTCGGCTTCATCCTGGTGGCCTTCGCCGCCGTGTACTTCTACCTCACCTTCACCGAGTACCTGATCGACGGCTACTCGGGGACGGTCGGCAACGCCGCCTGGGTCCGCCAGGTGATCATCGGGCAGTACTGGATTCCCTTCTGGTTCTACGTGGTGGGGGCGGGACTGCTGCCGCTGCTCCTGCTGGCCATCCCCCGCACCCGCACCATGCGCGGGGTGGTGGTGGCCTCCAGCCTGGTGCTGGTGGCGATGTGGGTGAAGCGGCTGGTCATCGTGATCCCCCCGGTCGCCGAGCCGCTGGTCCGCTCGCCGCTCGCCGCGGGCGGAGCCCTCACCGGGGGTTGGGGCACCTACCACTTCACCTGGATCCCGATCGCGATCACGGTCGCCGCCACCGCCGCCATCCCGTTGGCATTGCTGCTGCTGTTCCGGATCGTGCCGATCCTGCCGATAGTGGAGATGGAGGAGATGGAGGAGCTGGCGGCCCAGACCGCGTTGAGCGAAGTCCACGCCGCCCCGTCGTTGGCCCCCATGCCCCTCGACGGGGCCCAGGTCTCCGCCTCCTCCGCGTCACCGGCGACCGCCGACCCACCGGGCGGGGGTGACCTCGGTCCCCAGCGATGGTCGGCCCGGCGGGACATCGGAGGCCCCCCGTTGGGACAGCGGCCATGAGGACCGGGCGAACCGGAGCAGCGGTCGGCGGCTGGAGCGCCCTGCGCCGGGTGGTGAGGCTGGCGCTGCTGAGTGCGCTGGCGGTCCCCGCCCTGATCGGTGCGGGCGCGCAGGTGCAGGCGGCCGGACCGGCCCCCGCCCTTCAGCTGTCCGCCCACACCGCCGCCCACTCCCCCCGGACGGTCGTGCTGGTGGCGACCCTCGAAGCGCCGGCCGCGGGCGCGCCGGCGTCAAGCCCGGTCCCGGTCGCGGGGACGGAGGTCACCTTCTCGGTCCTCGTCTCGGAGTTCGAGGGAACACCACCGCTCACCATCGGCTCCGCCACCACCGACGCCGAAGGCACGGCCACCGTCACCTACACCGTCACCTGGACCGGCCCGCAGACCTTCGTCGCCACCGCCACCGACTCTTCCGGCGCCACCATCGCCTCGGCCACGACCGGCTTCACCGCCCGCCAGGTCGCACATCCGTTCGCGGGGACGATCCAGGCGGTGCGCCCCGACGCCTCGATCGGGTCGGCGGTGGCCGATGTGCTGCTGGTCACGGTGGCGCTCCTCTGGATCACCCTGATTACGATCGTGGTGCGCGTGAACTTCGGCCTCGCCGCCAGGAGGGGATAGGCATGGGCGCGGCCCGCCAGGGGGTTGCCGGAGGGCGCGGACCAGGGATGGCCGCCGGGACCGGAGCTGCAGTTCCCGTCGACCGCCGGCATCCAGCCCCGACCGGCCCCGACCAGCCCAGGGGGGATGGGTGATGCTCGGCGAACGCTGGCTGCTGCTGGCGGGGTTGCTGCTGCTGGCCCTGCTGGTGTTCGGGCCCAGGCGCCTGCCCGAACTCGGGAGGGCGCTGGGGCAGGCCCTGCACGCCTTCAGGAGAGCGTCTCAGTCGGCGCCGGACGAGGCCCGGGCCGACCCCGTCGCGGCAACGCCGCGGGAGCCCGGCGGGGACGGCCGCGCCGATGCCGAGGGCGGCCCGCCGGCCC
>JAKABB010000002.1 GCA_021802045.1 bacterium | reverse complement strand
GGGCCCGGCGGGCCCGCGGTCAGGCGGCGGGGGCCGACACCGCCGCGGCCGCCCGCACCGCCTGCGCCGCGAGCGCGGCCACCGTCGACAGGTCGCCGCTGCGCAAGGCGGCCGCCGGGAAGAGGGCGGTCAGCCCCACGATGTCCGCCCCGGCCTCCAGGAAGGCCGCGGTTTCCCCGGGTCGGATGCCCCCGCTCACCCACAGGGGCACGTCCGGCATCGGCCCCCGCAGGGCGCGCACGTACTCGGCGCCGCCGATGGGGCCCGCCGGGAAGAGCTTGACCACGTCCGCTCCCAGCTCCAGCGCCCGCTGGATCTCCGTCGGCGTCTGGGCGCCGAGGATGCAGGGCACGCCCAGGTCGTGGGCGGCCCGGACGACGTCCGGGACGAGGAAGGGGGTCACCAGGTAGCGGGCACCGGCGGCCACGGCCCGACGGGCTCGGTCAGGGTCGGTCACCGTGCCGGCACCCACCGCGCAGGGCAGGTCCCGCAGGGCCGCGATGGCCTCGGCGGCCGTCGGGTGGCCCATGGTGATCTCCACCGATCCCAGGCCGGCCGCGGCCACCGCCCGGGCCGCGGCCACCGCCTGGGCCGCGTCCGGCCAGCGGATGACGCCAGCCAGGCGCTGCGGGAAGAGGTTGGCGACGGTCGCGGGGATCACGGGAGCGGGGTCTCCTCCACCGGGTGGCCGACGGCCCAGAGTTTACCGGGGCCGGGCGCCGGGCCCCTCAGGGCGTGGGCGGCCAGAGGGAGGGACCCTGCTCGCCCGCGACCGGCGGCGGCTGGGCCAGCAGCCACTGCGCACACACGAGGTCGAAGAGGGCCGACCCCACGCTCTTCATCAGGGTCAGCCGGGGCCGGTCGGCGGGCTCGGCCGCGGCCAGGGGCCGCACCCGCCCCGGGTCGAGGCGGCCCTCGGCGATCGGCTGGAGCAGGTCGCCCGCCTCGTCCAGGCACCCCTCGACGGTGTCGGCGAAGACCTGCGCCGCCGCCACCAGCTCGGATGAGACCTCCCGCCGGCCCGGCTGGTACGAGCCCATGGCGTTGACGTGGCAGCCGTCCCGGACGTCGTCGCGGTCCAGCAGCGGCAGGGTGGCCCCGGTGACCAGGGTCACGACGTCGGCCAGCGGCGCCGCCGCCCGCAGGTCGGCGACGACCTCCAGCCGGAGCGCCGGGCGCCAGCGGGCGAGCTGCCGGCCGAGCGCCACGGCGCCCGACTCGGTGCGGTTCCAGAGCAGCAGCCGCTCGATGGGGCGCACGGCCAGGACCGCGGCCGCCTGGAAGGGCGCCTGCGCCCCCGCCCCCGCCAGGAGCATGGTGGTGGCGTCGGCCCGGGCCAGGACGCGCGTGGCGTAGCCGGCGATGGCCCCGGTGCGGACGGCGGTGAGGGCCGGGCCGTCCACCGCCCCCAGGAGGCGCCCGTCGCGGCCGTCGAAGAGCAGGACCACACCCTGCACCGTGGGCAGGCCACGGGCGGGGTTCCGCTCGACCACGGTGATCGCCTTGAGGCCGACCACGCCCGGCAGGGATCCGGGCATCAGCGCCAGCGGCAGGTCGGGCCGGCCGTGGATCGTCCGGGGGTCGGCCGTCGCGGTCCCGGCGCGGTGGTCGCGCAGGACCCGTTCCACGGCGGCGATCGCCTCCAGCGGCCCCAGGCGCTGGAGGACCTCCGACGCTCCGATCCAGCGCACCCTACTCCCCCTCCCCCATGCCGTGGCCCAGGTAGGCGAGCCGGACGTGGTCGTCGGCCAACAGCGCGGTCGACGAGCCCTGCAGAACCACCCGGCCCAGCTCCAGCACGTAGCCGCGCTGCGCGATCTGCAGGGCCCGGTGGACGTTCTGCTCCACCAGGAGGACCGCGATCCCCGACGCCGCGATCTCGGAGACCACCTCGAAGATGCGCCCGGTGACCAGGGGCGCCAGCCCCAGGGAGGGCTCGTCCAGCATCAGCAGCCTGGGCTGGCTCATGAGCGCCCGGCCCACCGCCAGCATCTGCTGCTCGCCGCCGGAGAGGTTGCCGGCCAGGCTGTCGAGCCGCGGGGCGAGCTGCGGGAAGACCCCCAGGACCTGCTCCAGCGTGCGTCGGGTGTGGTCGGCGGTCTGGACGAAGCCACCCAGCTCCAGGTTCTCGCGAATCGTCAGGGGGCCGAAGACCTGGCGACCCTCGGGCACCAGGGTCACCCCCATCCGGGCCAGCCGATGGGCGGGATGGCCGGTGACCGCCCGCCCATCGAAGAGGACCTCCCCGGCCGCCGGGCGCATCAGGCCGGCCAGGGCCTTCAGGGTCGATGTCTTGCCGGCGCCGTTGGCGCCGAGGACGGTCACGCACTCGCCGGCCTCGACCTCCAGGCTCACGCCGTTCACCGCCTGGACCGCGCCGTAGCGGACCGTCAGGTCGCGCACCTCCAGCAGGCTCATGGCTGGGCCGCGTCCCCGAGGTAGGCCGCCACCACCGCCGGGTCGGCCCGGACCTGGGCCGGGGTGCCCTGCGCGATCACCCGCCCGAAGTTGAGCACCACGATCCGGTCGCAGATGGACATCACCACCCGCATGTCGTGCTCGACCAGCATCACCGCCAGGCCGGTGGCTCGGATCCGCCGGATCATCGTGGCCAGCTCCCAGCTCTCCCCGGTGTTGAGGCCGGCCGCGGGCTCGTCCAGCATCAGCACCCGGGGGTAGGCCGCCAGGGCCCGGGCGATCTCGAGGCGGCGCTGCGCCCCGTACGGCAGGGAGGTGGCCAGCGCCCCGGGGTCCGTCGCGCCGAGCCCCACGAAGTGCAGCACCTGCAGGGCCCGGCGGGTGGCCAGCGCCTCCTCGCGGTGGTACCGGGGGGTGTGCAGGGCCGAGTCCAGCACCGTCTCGACGATGTGGCGGTGCTGGCCCGCGAGGACGTTGTCCAGGACGGTGAGGCTCTTGAAGAGTCGGATGTTCTGGAAGGTGCGGGCCAGCCCGTGGGCCACGATCCGCTGGGGCGGGAGGCCCCGAAGCGGCCGCCCATCGAGGTGGATCTCGCCCTCGTAGCGTCGCACCAGCCCGGAGATGGTGTTGAAGAGGGTGGTCTTGCCGGCGCCGTTGGGGCCGATCACGCCCAGGATCTCGCCCGCACCCACCTCGAAGGAAACGTCGGCCAGGGCCTCCACCCCGCCGAAGCGGACCGACACCCCCCGGATCGCCAGGCGGGGCTCAGACTCCAAGTCGGTAGTCGTCCGTCGCGCCCGGTAGGCCAGCCCGCTCGGCGCGCCGCAGCCGGCGCCGGGGCACCCGGGGGCGGTACGGGATGAGCCCGGCGGGACGGAACAGCACCACCACCAGCAGCAGGGCGGCGAAGATGACGCCGCTCAGGGTGCCGGTGTACGCGGAGAGCCACTCGGCGATGACCACGTAGAAGATGGCGCCCACGATCGCCCCGGCGGGGGACCCCATGCCGCCCAGGACCACGATCGCCACCGCGAAGAAGGAGGCGTTGAAGGTGAAGCTCTGGGGCGAGATCAGCGACTGCTTGGCGGCGAAGATGGCGCCCGCCAGGCCGGCCCACACCGAGCCCAGCATGTAGGCGTACAGCTTGTAGCGGATGACGGCGATGCCGGAGGCGGCCGCCGCCAGCTCGTCGTCCTTGATGCAGACCCAGGCCCGACCGATGCGCGACCCGCGCAGGCCCGTGGTCACCAGGGCGGTGACCACCACCAGGCCCAGGGCCAGCGGGTAGAAGTCGAGCGGCTGCACGAACTGGATCCCCAGCAGGGTCGGGGCCCGCCACCCGTAGAGCCCGTTGTCGCCCCCGGTCACCAGCGTGAGGTTCTTGGCGGCGACGTACACGATGCCCCCGAACCCCAGGGTCATGATGGCCAGGTAGTCGCCCCGGACCCGCAGGGTCGGGAAGCCGATCACCGCGCTGGCGATGACGGCCAGCCCCGCCCCCAGGGGGAGGGTTTCCCAGAGGGTCAGGCCGTGGTACAGGGCGGCATTGGCGAAGACGTAGCCCCCGATCGCGTAGAAGGCCATGTAGCCCAGGTCCAGCAGCCCGGCGAAGCCGATGACCACGTTGAGCCCCAGCCCGACGGTGGCCCAGAGCGCCATGTCGACCCAGATGTCCGGGTAGTAGCTCCCGCCGAGCCAGTAGGGGGCGGTGGCAAAGCCCACGCAGGCCACCACGGTGGCGGCGCGCAGCCCGAGCCGGGCCCGGGGCGGCAGTGGCGCGCGCCAGCCCGCCCGCAGCGCCCCCCACGCCCGGCCGGCACCCCCGGTCATGCGCGCTCGGCCACGCGCTCGCCGAGGATGCCCTGGGGCCGGAAGGCCAGGACCACGATGAGGATGCCGAAGACCACGGCCTCCTGCCACTGGTTGGGCAGGACCATGGTGGCGAAGCTGGAGAGCACGCCCACCGTGAGCCCCCCGACCAGGGCCCCGGGGACGTTGCCGATGCCGCCCAGGACCGCCGCGGTGAACGCGACCAGGCCACCGAACTCCCCCATGTTGTAGGTGACGGTGCCGTAGTTGACCCCGAAGAGCACCCCGCCGGCGGCGGCCATCGCCCCGCCGAGGGCGAAGGTGAGGGCCACCACCCGGGTGGTGTTGATGCCCATGAGGGCGGCCGCGTCGCGGTTGACGGCGATGGCGCGCATGGCCTTGCCGGTCCGGGTGCGCTGCACGAACAGGTGCATGGCCACCATCAGCACGATCGCCACCACCGCGATCAGGGCGGCCGTCGGCGCGAGCGTGATCGGGCCCAGGGTCCAGGGCGTCACCGCGAGGACCTGCGGGTAGTTGAGGGGCTGGGCCCCGGTGACCACCTGGACGATGCTCATGAGCAGGAAGAACGTGGCCAGGGAGGTCACCAGCGGGGCCAGCGGGGGCGCGTGACGCAGGGGCCGGTAGGCGACCCGCTCCACCACCAGGGCCAGTGCCCCGGTCAGCGCCGACGCCACCACGATCGCCACCACCAGCCCCAGGACCGGGTTGCGCAGCCCCGCGTCGGCCAGGACGCTGAAGATCACCACGCCGAGGTAGGCGCCGACCTCGTAGAGCGCCCCCTGGGCAAAGTTGATCAGCCGCACGATGCCGTAGACCATGGTGTAGCCGAGGGCGATGAGCCCGTACAGGGACCCCACCACCAGACCGTTGACGATCTGCTGGGGCAGCTCCGCGAGACTCATCGCCCGGCTCGCACCGTGGCCCTAGGCCGTGCCCGTCAGCCGGTGGCCGCCTTGGCGTTGGGGTTCCACACCACCTTGTTCCCACCGCCGGGTTGGACCTGGTAGATGAGGTACTGGGGCGTCACGTTGTTGCCCACGCTGTCGAAGTTGATGACCCCGGTGATGCCGTGGTAGCTGTGGATGCCGCTCAGGCCCCGGATGATCGCGGCCGGGCCCACGGAGCCGCCGTCGGCGCGGACCGCCTGGGCGATCACGTTGAGGGCGTCGTAGTTGTAGCCGGCGAACTCGGTGGGCTGGTTGCCGTACCGGTGCACGTAGGCGCTCACGAAGGCGCGGGAGGTGGGCAGGTCCTGCGGGGCCGGCTCGCTGGAGAGGTAGCTACCCACGGTGGCGCTGCCGCCGGTCTGGAAGAAGAGCGGGCCGATGGTGCCGTCATCGGAGATGAAGGGGGCGGTGATCCCCAGGCCTCTCGCCTGCTTGACCAGCAGGCCGGCCGCGGGATTGAAGCCGCCGAACTGGATGACCGCCGGGTGCAGGCCCTTGATCTGGGTCAGCACCGAGCTGAAGTCGGTGGCGGTGGCGCTCACCCCCTGGGTGGAGAGGATCCGGCCGCCCAGCCGCTTGAAGTTCTGAGCGAAGTACTGGCTGACGCCCTCGCCGTAGGTCTCCTCGTCGTTGATCGCCACCGCGGTGCGGGCGTGGAGCACGTTGTACGCGTACTCCGCCTCCACCAGCCCCTGGAAGTTGTCCGTGCCGCAGACCCGGAACACGTTCTTGAAGCCCTGCTCGGTGAGCTTGGGGTTGGTCGAGGCCCCGGTGACCATCGGGATGCCGGCGGCGTGGAGGATGGCCGAGCCGGGGATGGAGATCGTCGAGTTGAAGAAGCCGATGACGGCGTTGACGTTCTGGGACACGAACAGGTGGGCGCAGCTGACACCGGTGGCCGGGTCGGCCTTGGTGTCGCAGGTGATCAGCTTGATCCGGTGGCCGGCCGCTCCACCGGCGGCGTTGACCTGGGCCGCGGCCATCTGGATCGCGTGCAGGTCACTGACCCCGTAGGTGGCCTCGGCCCCGGTGAGGGGGCTGGCGAAGCCGATCACCAGCGGCGCCTTGCCACCACCGCCGCCGCTAGGGGCGGCCCCGCAGCCCGCCACCACCAGCGCCAGCGCCCCGGAGACGGCCAGAGCCGCCAGGCGGCCACTCCCAGGAACCCGAAACCCGACCATCTGCAATCACCCCCATGGCTACTCGGTTCCCGTCACGTGGCACCGAGGCGCCCGACGGTAGCTCGGAACTATAGGGCACGTCCCCGAGGGAGGAACGGGCCCAGTTCCACCGGCGGACGCGCCTCGCCCAGGCAGCGGGCGATCAGCCGGGCCGTGATCGGGGCCAGGGTCACCCCCAGCATGCCGTGGCCGGAGGCCACGAGCACGTTGGGGGCGCCGCGCACCGGGCCGATCACCGGCCGCCCATCGGGGGTCATGGGGCGTCGGCCGCACCACTCCTCCACCGGCCCGGCGGGCCGGAGCCCGGGGAGCCACCGCTGGCACTCGGTCCAGATGGCGGCCAGGCGTGCCGGGTCCAGCCGGGCCTCGCCGATCCCCAGGTCCATGCCCCCAGAGATGCGGACCGACCCCAGCGCCGACGCGACCACCAGGTGGCTGTCCACCAGGTGGAGCGGGCGGGAGGGGACCCCATCGGCGGCGGTGAACGTCAGGCTGTGGCCCCGGCCCGACAGGATGGGCAGGCGGACGCCCAGGGGCCGCAGCAGCGTCGCGCTGTCGGCGCCGGCGGCCACCACCACGTGGGACGCCTGCAGCTCGCCGAAGTCCCCCACGACCCCCGTGACCCGTCCCCCGCGGACGCGCAGGGCCCAGGCCGCGGCGCCCGGGCGCACGCACACGCCCTCAGCCGCGGCCTGGGCGGCGCAGGCCTGCACCAGCGGGTACGAGCGCAACCCCTGGTCCCCCGGATAGAGGATGGCCCCGGCCAGGGGACCGGTCAGGGCGGGCTCCTCGCGCGCCAGCGCGGGCCCGTCCAGCAGGCGCCACGCCTCTCCGAGCCTCCCGGCGGCCCGCGCCTGGCGCACCCCGGCGGCCAGGCTGCCCGGCGACCGGTGGACGTGGAGCCAGCCGCGCCGGGTCAAGCCGCAGGCGGCGCCCAGCGGCTCGGGCAGCAGCTCCTGGTACCGGGCCAAGCTCTCCGCCGCCAGGGCGTGGACCAGGCGACCGGTCCGCAGCGCGGCCCCGGGGCGGGACGCGAGCAGGAAGCGGCCCACCCAGGGGACCACCCCCGGCGCCCGCCAGCGCACGGTCAGGGCGCTGCTGCGCCCGACCAGCGCCCGCAGCCCCTCGACGACGGCGGCGGGCCGGGCCAGGGGCCAGGGGTCGCCGGGCACCAGCAGCCCCGCGTTCCCGTAGGAGGCCCCCTCCCCGATGCGGCCGCGCTCCAGGAGGGTGACGGTGGCGCCCGCGCGCCGCAGTTCCAAGGCGGTCAGGACGCCGACGATGCCGCCCCCGACCACGACCACCGGTGGGGTGGTCACGCCCGGGGCCGATCGGATGAGGGGAGCCGGCCGGGGCATGACGGCCGCAGTCTAGCGGCCCGAGCGGTCCCGGGCCCGGGACCGCGCTCCGATACCATCGTGCTGCCGATGCCACCCCTCTCCGCCGCCCGCGCCACCCCTCGTCCAGGCGGGCACCGGTGGCCGTGATCCAGCCGCGCGGGCCGGAGACGGCGGACGCGGTCATCGTCGGCGGCGGCGTCATCGGGTGCTCCATCGCCTACCACCTGGCCCGCGCCGGCCTGCGGGTGACCCTGTGCGAGCGCGGCGAGCTCGGGGCCCAGTCCACCGGCCGCTGTGCCGGCGGGGTGCGGCAGCAGTTCTCCTCGGAGACCAACGTGCGCATCGGGCAGCTGTCGGTGGGGATGCTCCAGCGCTTCGAGGAGGAGGTCGGCACGCCGGCGGGGTTCCGCCAGATCGGCTATCTGCTCCTGCTCAGCACCGAGGAACAGGTGGCCTCCTTCCGTCGGCAGCTGGCGATGTGGCACCGCCTGGGACTGGCCGAGGCCCGCTGGGTCACCCCCGCCGAGGCCCAGGCCCTCTCGCCCGCCATCTCCACCGCCGGCCTCCTGGGCGGGACCTTCTGCCCGACCGATGGCATCGCCAGCCCCAGCGACGTGACGGCGGGGTACGCCGCCGCCGCCCGGCGGCTGGGGGCCACGGTGCGCACCGGGGTGGCCGCCCACTCCATCACCGTCCGCGGCGGCCGGGTGACCGGCGTCGAGACCGCCGCCGGGCCGATCGCCGCCCCTTTGGTCTTCAACTGCGCCGGCGCCTGGTCGGCGGCGATCGCCGCCACGGCCGGATTCGCCCTCCCGGTGGCGCCCTACCCACGGCACATCTTCGTCGGCGACGGCTGCCGCCAGGTCTCCCGGGAGACCCCGATGACCATCGACCTCGCCACCTCGTTCTACTTCCACCCGGAGGGCGACGGGGTGCTCTTCGGCATGGGCGAGCGCGACGAGCAGTCCACCTTCGCGACCGAGGTGGACTGGAGCCTGCTGGAGCGGATCCAGCCGGTGGCCGCGCGGCGGGCCCCCCCGCTGGTGGAGGTGGGGATCCGGACCGCCTGGGCCGGGCTGTACGAGGTCACCCCCGACCACCAGCCGTTCGTGGGGCCGGCGGCCGAGCCCGCGGGCCTCTGGTGCGCCTCCGGCTTCTCCGGCCACGGCTTCCAGCAGGCCCCGGCGGTAGGGGCGCTGGTGGCTCAGCTGCTGGCGACCGGGCGCTCCGAGATCGACCTGTCGGCGTTCGATCCCCAGCGGCGGCTGACCGGCGGGGGGGAGCCGGAGACCACGTTCATCTGACCGCCGGGCCAGCCCCGCTCTCCGGCTGGGCAGGGCCGGCGCCGAGGTCGCCGAGCTGCTCGGCGTACCACGGGTCGGCCACGTGCTCCGCCAGCTGGCGCACCGTCCAGTGCGAGCCCCGGGGCCGGTCCCACTCCGGGGCCCCGGCCATGCGCAGGCGGCGCTGCCAGGTGAGGGCCAGGCGCCCGAGGCGCTCGCGGGCCTCGTTGAGGTCGGCCTGGGCGAACGGGGCCAGGTCGCTGGCGAGCGTCACGGCGCTGGCGTGCCAGCGATCCGGCTCCGACTCCTCGCCCGCCAGGAGGGCCTCGACCTCGGCCAGGTGGTCGACGAGATGGTCGGCGTAGCGGCGGATCGCCTTGTTGGGCGTATAGAGGCGCGCCCCGTCCTCGGTGAGACGGGGCGTCCCGTCCCATGCCAGCCAGGTGACGGCCAGGGCCAGCACGCGGGCGGTGCCGGCGACCACCAGGTCGCCCGGGTTGCCGGTGGCGGCGGGATCCGCAGGACTGGCCATGGCGCGGATTCTACGGCCGGATCCGAGCGGCATCGCCGGCGGGGGACGCCCCCGGCCCTCACGGCGTGACGGCGCGGTAGACCTCGGCCACGGCCACGCTCAGCTGGGCCCAACTGTGATGCTGCTCGACGTACTGCCGGCCCCGCATCCCCAGGGCCGTCCGCCGGGCGGGGTCGTCCAGCAGCTCCCTCACCGCCCGCGCCAGCAGCCCAGGGTCGCCGGGCCGCGCGAGCACCACGCCGGCCGCGGCCAGGTCGCGCAGCCCGGGGACGTCGTGGCCCACGACCGGGGTGGCCGAGGCCAGGGCCTCCAGAGCCACCAGCCCCAGCCCCTCGTACGCCGAGGGCATGACCACGACGGTGGCCCGGCGCAGGCGGTCGGCCAGGGTCTCGTCGTCGACCCGTCCGGGGCTGGCGACCCGCCCCGGCCATCGCGCGGCCAGCTGTCGGACCCGGGACCGCTCGGGCCCGTCGCCGCAGATCCAGACCCGAGCCTCGGGCCGCTCCTGGAGCAGCCCCTCCGCCAGCCGCAGGAAGGCCAGCACGCCCTTCTCGCGGGCCAGGCGTCCGACGTAGAGCACGGTCGCGGCCTGCGGCTCCCCCGGCGGGCATGGGTGGAAGAGCCCAGTGTCGATGCCGGGCGGGATCACCGCGATGCGGTCCGGGCGCACCCCGTAGTCCTCCACCAGGGACTGCGCGGTGGACGGGGAGATGGCGATCAGGGCCTCCGCGGCCCGGTACCCCCGCGCCTCCAGGGCCATCAGCGGCCGGGCGGCCCACCGCCCCCGATGGGCGGTGTGGTAGGTGTGGTTGGCCGAGTACACAAGGGGTGCACCCGGGGGGGGAGCGGTCAGCAGGACGCCACCCGGGCCCCCGAGCGCGTGCCAGGCCCGCGGGTGCCAGGCCCGGGCCACCGCCGGCAGGCGCCAGCGGAGCCAGATGGAGAAGTCGAGCGGGGCTCGCCCGGTGATCTGGGGCACCTGCCAGCGCGGGCCCGCCGGGCCCCGGCGGGCGCTGCACACGCGGACCGGGACACCGGCCGCGGGCAGGTGCTCCTCCAGACCGAGGAGGTAGGTCCCCTGGCCGCCGATCGGCGGGCGGTCGTCGTAGGCCAGCAGGATCACCGGGTCCGGCCCCGCGCCCCCGGGTGGGGTCGGCGGCGACGGCCTCACGCCTGGCATCCCCGGCAGTAGACGGTGGTGCGGCCGGCGACCGTGCTCTGGGCCAGCGGCAGGCCACAGCGGACGCACGGAGCACCCCCACGGCCGTAGACCAAGAGCGACTCGTGGGCTGCACCCCGGGCCCCGAAGCCGTCCCGGTAGTCGGCGATCGAGCTGCCACGGTTGCGGATCGCCTTCCGCAGGACGACTCGGATGGCGTCCCGCAGGCGACGCACCTCGCGTGGCCGCAGCCCGGCGGCGGGCCGGGCGGGGTGGACCCGGGCCAGGAAGCATGACTCGTCCGTGTAGATGTTGCCGCAGCCAGCGATCCGCGCCTGGTCCAGGAGCACGGCCTTCAGTGGCCGCCGCGTGGACGCCAGGACGGCCCCCAGCCGCTCGGCGGTAAAGCGCGGGCTGAGCGGCTCGATCCCCAGGGGCGGCAGCTGGCCGGCGGCGCGCAGCTCGGGCGGCGTGCCCAGCATCAGGCGGCCGAAGCGACGGGGGTCGACGTAGCGGAGCTCGGCTCCGGAGCCCAGGCGCAGGCGCACATGGGTGTGCGGCCGGGCCGGCACCTCGGGCCGATCCAGCGTCAGGGTGCCGCTCATCCCCAGGTGGACGAACAGGCTGCCCGGGCCGTCCAGCCTGAGGGCGATGAACTTGGCCCGCCGCTGGCAGCGCTCGATCCGCCGGCCCGGCAGGGCGCGCAGGAACTCGGCCAGCCCGGGGTGGCGGACGACCGAAGGGTGACCGACCTCCACCGCCGCCACGGTCGCCCCGACCAGGTGGGGCCGCAGGTCGCGGACGATGGTCTCCACCTCGGGCAGCTCAGGCACGGTGGGAGGCCGCCTCCAGCGGTTCCAGGTCGCGCCAGTTCGGGCCGGCCTTGAGGTCCACCACCAGCGGCACGCGCAGGGCCGCCGCCCCCTCCATCGCCTGGCGGGCCAGCTCGCCCACGGCCACCACCTCCTCGGCCGGCGCCTCGAAGACCAGTTCGTCGTGCACCTGCAGCAGCATGCGGGCTCGCAGGCCACCACCGCTCAGGGCCTCGGCCGCCCGCAGCATGCCGCGCTTCATGATGTCGGCGGCCGAGCCCTGCACCGGGTGGTTGATGGCCATCCGCTCGCTGGCCTCCCGCAGCTGGCGGTTGTGGGCGTTGATGTCCCGCAGGTGCCGGCGCCGGCCCAGGAGGGTGACCACGTAGCCGTCCGCCCGGGCCGCCGCCCTGACCCCGTCCAGATAGGCCCGCACCCGGGGGAAGGTCGCGAAGTAGCGCTCGATGAAGGCCCCGGCGGCCTCCGCCGGGATGTTCAGGTCCCGCGACAGGCCGAAGGGGGAAAGGCCGTAGAGGACACCGAAGTTGACGATCTTGGCCATCCGGCGCTGGTCGGGGGTCACCGCCGCCTCCGGGACCTCGAAGACCTCGGCCGCGGTGCGGCGGTGGATGTCGGTGCCGGCGGCAAAGGCCGCCAGCAGACCGGGGTCCTCGCTGAGGTGGGCCAGCACCCGCAGCTCGACCTGGGAGTAGTCCGCCGACACCAGGCGCCAGCCGGGATCTCCCGGCACGAAGGCAGCGCGGATCCGGCGGCCGACCTCGGTGCGGATCGGGATGTTCTGGAGGTTGGGGTCGCTGGAGGAGAGCCGGCCGGTGGCCGCCACGGCCTGGTTGAAGCTGGTGTGGACCCGGCCGTCCTGCGGGTCGACCAGCTGGGGCAGGCTGTCGACGTAGGTGCTCTTGAGCTTGGTCAGCTGGCGCCACGCCAGCAGCTGCTCCACGATCGGATGCGCGCCCCGCAGCGCCTCCAGTGCCTGGGCGTCGGTGGACCGCCCGGTCTTGGTCCGGCGGCCGCTGGCGAACCCCATCTCGTCGTAGAGCACTTGGGCGAGCTGCTGGGGCGAGCCGATGGTGAAGCGCCGCCCGGCAGCGGCGTAGATGCCAGCCTCCAGGTCGTCGATCTGCTGGCCCAGCTCCGTCCCGAGGTCGGACAGCCGATCGACCTCGACCTGGATCCCGGTGGCCTCGAGATCGGCCAGGACCGGGAGGAGCGGCAGCTCGAGGTCGACCAGCAGCTCCCAGGCGCCCTGGGCCCGGAGCGCCTCGGCCAGTGCCGGCTGGAGGGCCGTGACGGCGGCCGCCTCCCGACAAAAGCGTGCCGCCGCGGCCGGGAGCTCCAGCGTCGACGGCTGGGCCGGTCTCCCGCGCCGACCGCCGGGCTCGGCCTCCGGCGCCAGGTCCCCGCCCCCCTGCTGGCCGACCAACTCCTGGAGGGTGGAGGTCCGCACTCGGGAATCCGTCAGGTAGCTGGCCAGGACACAGTCGAAGGCGATGCCGCGCAGCCGGACGCCGTGCGCCCGCCAGGCCAGCAGGTCTCCCTTCAGGTGGTACCCGGTCAGGGCCACGGTGGGGTCCTGCAGCAGGGACAGCAGCGGGTCGATGGCGATCCGGTCCAGCAGCGCCCCCTCCCCGCGGTCCAGGACGCAGTAGAAGGCGTGGGTCGGGTCCACGGCCATCGCCAGGCCGACCAGGTGCCCACGGCGCGCGGGCTCGTCGACGACCGTCCGGATCGCGACCTGGCCGGCCGCCCGCACCGCCGCCACCGCCGCGTCCAGGCCGGCCGGGTCGCGCACGATCTCGACCGCCAGCTCCGCCGGGGGGGCCGTGGGCGTCGCCGCCCCCCCGGCCGGCAGGCGGCTGATCAGGCTGGGCAGGCCAGCGTCCCGCAACGCCGCCGCGGCCGCAGCGCGGTCGTAGCCCGCCAGGGGGGTCGCCACCGCGGCCAGGGACACGCCGGGGACATCGCGGACGATGGTCACCAGCTCCTGGCCAAGGCGGGCGTCGGCGGCGTGGGCCTCCAGCGCGCTCCGGAGTCGCCCGGGGGGCATCCCGGGGACCGCGGCCAGCACGCCCTCCAGATCCTGGTGCTGCTGCAGCAGGCGGGTGGCGGTCTTCTCCCCCACCCCCGGCACGCCGGGGAGGTTGTCGCTGGCGTCCCCCCGGAGGGCCTTGAAGTCGATGATCCGCGCCGGGTCCAGACCGAAGCGCTCGCGCACGGCCGGGGGGTCATAGATCACGGTGTCGCTCAGGCCGCGGCGGCTGGCCTGCACCACGGTGTGCGCCGTCACCAGCTGGAGCGCGTCGAGGTCGGATGTCAGGATGACCGTGTCCCACCCGGCGGCCTCCGCCTGCTGGCTGAGGGTGCCGATTACGTCGTCGGCCTCGAACCCGGGCACCTCCACCACCGGGAGGCCGAGCCGCTCGGCCAGCCGGCGGCAGGTCGGCACCTGGACCGAGAACTCCTCGGGCGGATGCTGCCGCTGGGCCTTGTACTCGGGGTACATCCCATCGCGGAAGGTCGGCCCCGGGGGGTCGAACGCGGCCACCCCGTACTCGAACCCGGCCGCCAGCGCCGAGAGCAGCATGGCGGTGAAGCCGTAGGCGGCCTGGACCGGCTGGCCGCGGTCGTCCGTCAGCGCGGAGATGGCGTAGAAGGCCCGGAAGGCCAGGGCATGCCCGTCGACCAGGAGCAGTCGCGGTCGGGTACCGTCTCCCCGGGGCAGCGCCATGGCGGGCATTATCGCCGCCGCGAGAGGGGGCGCGGCCCGCCCCGGTGACGGGGGGCGGCGACGTCCGGGAGCCGACGGTATGATGCAGGGAGGTCGTCGGCGCGGGCCCAGCCCGATCCGCAGCGGGGTGGGGCGGCCCCACCGGCAGGTGGCCGGCCGCTTCGGGGTAGAGGTGCCGAGATGGATCTCGTCGAGATGGCCGTCGACAGCATCCGGGTGCATATGCCGACCGGCCAGCACGTGGTGATCCTCAAGGAGCGGGACACCGAGCGCTACCTGCCGATCTGGATCGGGGTGGCCGAGGCCAACGCCATCGCCATCAAGATCACCGGCATCCAGCCCGAGCGTCCGATCACCCACGATCTGCTGGTGAACGTCTTCAGCGACCTCAAGGTGCAGGTCACCCGGATCGTCGTCACCTCGCTCAGCAACGACGTCTTCTTCGCCCGCATCGTGGGGCGCTGCGACGGGCGCCAGGTGGACCTCGACGCCCGGCCCAGCGACGCCATCGCCCTGGCGGTGCGGCTGGGCTCGCCGATCTACGTCGAGCGGGACGTCCTCGACAAGGCGGCGGTGCTGCCGGAGATGCCCGGTGACGGCGAGGCGGAGCGCCTCAAGGTGTTCCAGGAGATGATCAACAGCATGGACCTGCCGGACCTCGACGACCCCGGCGGCCCCTCGGGGCGGGGCTTGTAGACGGCGGGCCCCTCGAGGACCGGGTCGGCATCGCCTGCCCGCTCAACCCCGGGCGGACTGGCCAGCATGGCGGAATGGCAGACGCGGCGGTCTCAAAAACCGTTGAGCGCAAGCTCGTGTGGGTTCGACCCCCACTGCTGGCACCAGATTCTGAGATCAGATCGAGGGCTCAGGAGCCCCACTGGCTCCCACCGAACCGGCGTTTGACCGCATGACTGACCGCATAGCGGTTGGGCTCAGGTTGGGCGCCTCGGCCCGGAGAGCACCTCCCCCATCAGGCGGGCGGCGTCCTGTTGCATGTCCTGGCTGACGTGGGAGTAGCGGTCGAGGGTGACCGCGATGTTGGCGTGCCCCAGCATCTCCTGGGCGATCTTCGGGTGGACCCCTTGGGCCAGCAGCAGGGTGGCCGCCGTGTGGCGGAGATCGTGATTATGCCGACGTCGGCATAATCATGGAAGCGGATGCGTGAAAGCCCGGCCTGGGCCAGAAGAGGATTGAAGGATCGGGTGATCAGGCGATCTCGGTTCACAGGGGCGCCGCCCTCGTTGGCGAACACCACGGCCAAGTCCTGCCACAAGGGGCCGGCCGCCAGCCGCTCGGCGGCCTGGACCTGCCGGTGCCGCCGGAGGGCCTCCACCGCCTGGGTGGCGAGGGCGACCTTGCGCCGAGAGCGGGGCGTCTTCGGCTCAGCCATCGTCACGGTGCCTTTGTCCCGCTGCAGGCTGGCGGTCACACTGAGGCTCCAGGACTCCGGGTCAACGTCGCGCCAGTGGAGCGCCAGCAACTCCCCCTGCCTCATGCCGGTGCTGATCGCCAGCACATAGAGCGCCTCGAAGCGATCCCCCTGTGCCGCCGCGAGGAACGCCCGCGCCTGCTCTCCCGAGGGGGCCTGCATCTGGTGCTCGGCCATCCGGGGAGCGGCCATCAGCCCGGCCACGTTGCGACCGACCAGTCCCCAGCGAACCGCGTCGGCCAAAGCGCGGTGCAGGACAGCGTGGGCGTGGTGAGCCGTCGAGGGCGAGAGCCCGGCGGCGACCATGCCTTCGTGGAGTGCGCGAACGTGCTGTGGGCCCAGCCGGGCCAGGGAGAGCTTCCACAAGGCGGGCAGCAGGTGGACTCGGCCCAGCTCTTCATACCGGGTTCACACACGTCCGAGGGCGGAGCTGGGTCCGCGTCCCAGGGAGCCAGTCGGCCCAGGAGCGGGCGAAGGTCTGCCGGGGGCCGCTCATGGGGAGCGCCGATCTCGCGCGCATGGATGGCCACAGAGAGCTTCTGCGCGACCTCGGTTCGGGTCTTGCCCAGCCAGCTCCGGCGGCGCCCGTCCACCTGCAGGGCGGCCTCCCAGCGGCCGTCGGCGCGGTGGCGGATCGAGCCCTCGCCGTGGCCGCAGCGGGTCACGGCGCCGCCGCCTCTGTGGAGCCTGCCTGAGCCTTGCTTCGAGCGCGCCACTCCCGTTGCCGCAGGCGCTTGGCCTTCGTCCACCCCCGGGGGTCTTTATTAACGCCGGCAGGTGGAGCTGTAGTGCCGCTGGCCCGCCTTGGGCCGCCGCCGCGAGGAAACGTAGAGGACTCCGCATAGGTCGCACGTGTAGGACTCTCCCTCTGAGGGTAGCGAACGCTTTCGGTCACACCTTCTGCGCGGTGCTGGGCTCAAGCAGCGGGTGACCAGAGGGCGTCAGGACTGGCGGAAGTGGGCGCTCTCCCCTCCTCGTCTACTGGGGTACGATGCAGTCCATGAAGGTGCACCGGCGGGAGGAGGCGTGATGGCTGTCTCGGACCGCGTCCAGCTCCACCGGCTCGTCATCGGGGCGCACAACGCCACCACCGCCCCCTATCGTCGGGCCCGCTGCCGCTGGCGCCTATGGCGAGGCATCGACCCGATGATCGCCGTCCTCGACGCCGTGCCCTGGGACGGTGAGCCCCTGTCCGCCGAGGAGCGGCGCCAGGTCGAGGCGTCCGAGCGGGCGATGTCCCGCGACCGCCGCCGGAGGGCGTGGTAGTGGCCGTGCGAGCCCGCGAGATCGAGCGGCCGTCGCCCCGTGGGTATGCGGTGGTGATTGAGGGCCGTCCCGGTGCGTATGGCGCGTGGGTTCCCCAGCTCGACGGTTGCGTGGCCGTCGGGGCGACCCGCTCCGAGGTCCGACGCCTGATCGCCGGGGCGATCGAGTTGCACGTCGCGGGAATGCGCGCGGATGCCCTGCGCGTCCCCCGCCCCACTGCCGTTGACGCGGCGATCGTGCCAGCGTCCCGAACCGGCGCCCGGGCCGCGCGCGCTCGGCAAGCGCGCCGGCTCGTCCCTGTGTGACCGCCCGAGAGGTCATCGCCGCTCTCACCCGCGACGGCTGGGTCCGCGTCGCCACGGTCGGCGACCACCGACAGTTCCGTCACCCCGTCAAGCGGGGGCGCGTGACCGTCAGCGGGAAGCTCGGGGGGGGAGGTGCCGCCCGGGACGCTCGCCAGCATCCGGCGCCAATCCGGGCTCCCCTTGCGCTGAGGGGGCCCCTATTCCCCTACCGCCACCGGGCTGCCGGAGGCAGCTCCCGCACGGCCGGTCTTGACCGCATAACTGACCGCATAGCCGCTGGACTTGTGTGGTCAAGGATGGACGATCCTGGACGACTGGACCACTCTGCTGTGATCTCAGAATGGACGCCCGTGTACTGCCCTGGACTCTTTGACACGGTCTCAAGAACCGTTGATGTCCGCAAGCTCGCGTGAGTTCGACCCCCACTGCTGGCACTTCGACCGTCGCCCCGCGGCAGACGGGCTCTGTCGCTGGCGGCCGCCCCGCGGCACCACTGGCGGCACGAGCGCGGCGGGGGCCGGGTGTGGGCGGTCCGCGTGGTGGACGCCACTGGCATGATCCCGCCCGCAGCCGTTGGGCGGGACGACCGGCCGCTCGCGCGGGCCGGCGGGTGCGGGGAGACCAGTCGTGCCGGCCCCGATCCCACGAGGGTGATCAGCCGCGCCTGGGAACGGGAGGGCCGTCGCCCCCGGCCGGATCGGGCGCCTCGTCGACCAGCGCCCCGAGGCGTCGGTCGCCCCGGTGGCCGGGTGCCTCCGACCGACGATCGCCCTCATGAGCGCCGTCCTCGACACCTGGCCCATGGACTCGGTCCACGGGCGATGGGACGTCCGCCGAGGCGGACCGCAAGGCCAGGCCTCAGCGCCCCGCGATCCCTCCCGGCGCCGCCGCCACCTGGGCCGGCGACCTGGATGCGCCCACCGGCCCGGAGAGGGTCGCGACGCGCCCCCGCGCGCCCACGGCCGGCACGGACGCCGTCCGGCTCCTTGGCCCCGCGTCCCGGTCGGCGCGGCTAAGCTGCGACGCTGGCCTTGCACACCCGGGGTCGGCCCCGATGATCGGTCAGCGCCGCCCCTGCCCACCGGAGGACCGACCATGTCTCGCCCGGCGCTGGGTCCGGTGAGGGCCCGCCCGCCACTGACGGTGCGACGCCGTCGGCCCGGCTGCTCCCACGGCGCCCCCCTCACGGGAGTCTCCCACCGGTGAGCCTGCTCCTCATCGCCGTGGCCGTCCTCGGGTTCCACCTCACCGGCCCCGCCGCCTATCTGCTGCCCTTCCTCGGGGTCGGCATCGAGTCCATGGGCGTCCCCGTGCCCGGCGAGACCAGCCTGGTCCTCGCCGCCGTGCTGGCGGCCCAGGGGCAGCTCTCCCCGGTTGGCGTCGCCGCGGCCGGTTTCCTGGGCGCGGTCCTGGGGGACAACGCCGGCTACTGGATCGGACGCCGCTGGGGGGGCCGGCTCGCGGCGCTGCCCGCTGTGGGCCGCTTCTACACCCCGGAGCGGTTCCACCAGGCTGAGCGCTTCTTCGCCCGTGGCGGCGGCTTCACCTCGGTCGTCTTCGCCCGCTTCGTGGCGGTGTTGCGGATCCTGGGCGGCCCCATGGCGGGCATGCACCGGATGCCCTGGCCTCGCTTCCTGGTGGCCAACGCCCTGGGCGCGGCGGTGTGGGTGGGAGTCATCGTCACGATCGGCCTGCTGCTGGGGCACAACCTGCGCCGCGCCCTCGCCCTGGTGTCGCAGCTGGGGTACGGAGGCCTGGCCCTGGCGGTGGCCGCGGTGCTGGGCGCGGGCCTGGTCTGGTGGTGGCGCCACCGGCAGCACGGGTCGGGCGGGTGACCGGGCGGGGCCGCCGCTGATCGGGGCCTTGGCGATTGCGGCCCCCACCTGCGCCCCCGGCCCCTTCGGCCGCCGGCAGGGGCTGGCCGTCTCCCGCCGGGCCCGCGCCCGGGCGAGCCGTCGCGCCGGCGCCGGACGAGGCCGAGGCTATACTCGATCGGATGCCAGTGACCGTCACGATCTTCACCACCATCGCCGCGGTCCTCAACATCTACGCCCTGGTGATCTTCGTTCGGATCATCCTCACCTACTTCCACACCGATCCCGCCAATCCCGTGGTGCGGGTCCTCACCAGCCTGGTCGACCCCGTCCTGGCGCCGCTGCGCCGGGTCCTGCCCACCTTCGGGGGCCTGGACTTCTCGCCGGTGCTGGCCATCATCCTGGTCTACGAGCTGGCCAGCCTCTGTGACCAGTTGGCGGCGGGCGTCACCGCCAACCCCGTGGCGGTGGTGGTCTCGCTGGTGCTGGGCGTGATCAGCACCATCCTGCTCATCGTGCTGCTCCTAGTCTTCGTGCGGGTCATCATCTCCTTCCTGCACGCCGACCCGTGGCACCCACTGGTGTACACGACCCGAGCCCTCACCGACCGCTTCGTGGCCCCCTTCCGGCGGCTGGACCGGCGGATGGTCGGGACCGGGGAGGGGCCGGCCGTGGCCGCCATGGTGGTGCTGCTGCTGGTCTTCGTGCTGGTCAGCCAACTCCTGTTCCCCCTGATCCAGCAGGGCGCCAACGCCCTCTGACCGATCCGGAGGCCACGCCCCGGACGGGCCCTGGGCACCATACTTGCCTAGTTGCGCAAGCATGGGAGCATGGGGTACGATGATGCGGTGCCTGAGCGCCCGACTTCCGTGGCGACCGGTCGGGCCGACCCCGACGTCGCCTTGGGCCCCGACCCCTACCGCCTGCACGCGGACATCTGCAAGGTGCTCACCGACCCCAAGCGGCTGATGATCCTCGAGGCCCTGCGGGACGGCGAGCAGTCGGTCGGGGCGCTGGCGGCACGGATGGACGCCACGCTGGCAAACGCCAGCCAGCACCTCACGGTCCTCCGCCACGCGGGCCTGGTGGAGGCGCGCCGCACCGGGACCACCGTCCATTACCGCCTCAGTGAGCCGCGGATCACCGAGGCGTGCGACATCATCCGCGCGATCGTGGCCAGCCGCCTGGCTGGCCGGGCAGGGCCGCAGGCTCAGATGGAGGAGAGGTAGAGGCGATGGGCGTTGCCCCAGCGGTGGAGCGGCGGCATCAGGTGCTGGTGTTCTCCACACCCAGTTGTCCCTGGTGCGTGCGAGCCAAGGCCTACCTGCGCGAACGCCAGGTGCCGTTCCGCGATGTCGACGTGTCGCGCGACGCGGCCGCCGCCCGGGACCTGGTCCGACGCACCGGGCAGATGGGCGTGCCCGTGATCGAGATCGACGGGCGCTCGATCGTCGGATTCGACCGCACCCAGATCGACCGGCTGCTCGGGCTGGGGTGACCGGTCCCCGACCCCAAGGCGTGCCGTGGGCGACCGGCCGACCGGTCGCCTCAACCCCAGGGGCCGCCATCCGCGGGCCCCGTCAACCACAGGAGGCAACAGGCGCATGACCGAAGAGGTGCGACCCCTGGGCAGCCGGGTGCTGCTGCGGGTGCTGGAGGAGAAGAGCGTGACGGCCAGCGGCATCGTCCTGCCGGACACGGCCAAGGAGAAGCCCCAGCGAGCGGAGGTGGTCGCCGTCGGCGACGACAGCGAGACCATCAAGGTGCAGCCGGGCGACCTGGTGCTGTTTCCCAAGTACTCGGGGACCGAGCTGCGCCTGGACGGCGTGGACCACCTGATCCTGGAGGCCACCGACCTGCTGGCGGTGCTGCGCACGGAGCAGCGATCGGCGGCGTGAGCGGCTCCGCCCCGGCCGGTGCGCGCCCCGGCGCGTACCGGCCCGCCGGCGGCTCCCGCACCCTGATGCGTCGACTCACCAAGGAGGCGGTATGACGGCAGACGAGGCGCCCCGCGAGGACTTCCGGGTCGAGCTGGCCCAGGAGGAGGCGTACCGGTTCGCGGTCGACTTCCAGCAACCGGGGGTGGCCCCCATGGTCATGGACGAACCCGCGCCGCTCGGCAGCGGGGCCGGGCCCAACGCCTCGCGGATGCTGGCGGCGGCCACCGGGCACTGTCTCAGCGCCAGCGCCCTCTTCTGCCTCAGCAAGGCCCGCATCCCGGTGTCGGGGATCCGCACCACCGTCACCGGCACCCTGGAGCGGAACCCCCGCGGCCGGCTGCGGATCGGGGGGTTGCGGGTGCACATCGACCTCAACCTGCAGCCGCAGGACCGCGCCCGGGCCGCCCGCTGCCTGGAGCTCTTCGAAGACTTCTGCGTCGTCACCCAGAGCGTCCGCGACGGCATCAGCGTCGAGGTGAGCGTGGCGCCCCCCGCCGCCGGGGAGTAGGGCCCGCCGGGCCGGATCAGCCCGGGGAGCCCAGGTGGTCCAGGAGCTCTGGCAGCTGGGCCACGGTGCGCAGGCCCGCGTCCGCGCCCCAGGTCCCCGGCCTCCGCGCCAGCGGCCCCACCAGCACCAGGCGGACGTCCGCCGCCCCGGGGCGCTCCCGGTAGCGGCGCACCAGTTGGGCGTCGTCGCGAACGTCGCCCACGAAGAGGCCTCGGGTGGTGCCGCAAGCGTGCACCACCCGATGCAGCGCGGCCGGGTCCGGCTTCAGCAGCTCCTCCCCCGTCACCACCGCCCCGGCGGCGAAGGTGCCCCGGGGCCAGTTGAGGAACTCCAGCGCGGCGTCCGTCTCCAGGGTGGTTCGCCCCGTGATGAGCCCGTAGGCGCGCACGCCCCGGGCCGTCAGGGCGGGCAGGAGGCCCGGGGGGGCCAGGAGCCGCTCCCCGGCCCGCAGCCCAGGGGCCGTGAAGTGGCGCGCCGGCTCACCGAAGTGGCGCGCGAAGGCCTCTGGGCCCCAGTAGCGCTCCGCGAAGAGCCGCTCGATCAGGGAGGGATCGGCGCCGTCGGCGCCCGGCGGAGCGTCCCTGGCCGCGGCCGGCTGAGCGACGTCCGGGACCCCACGGACGGTCGCCAGGGCCAGGCGGGTCAGGTGGACGCTGCAGTCGATGTCGGAGTTGAACCCCCCGCGTGCCTTCAGGCGCGCGATGTCGCCGGCGCCCGGCCGCCAGGGACGGGGTCGGCCCGCCAGTCGCTGGGCGGCCACCACCACGTCCTGGACCGCCAGCCGGAACGAGCGGCGCGTGTCGATCAGCACCCCGTCCACATCGAAGACCACCGTGTCGGGCCGCCAGGCCCGTGGCCAGCCGGAGCCCAGCCAGCTCCAGGCGGTCCCCGGATCGGTCATCCCCTCGGGCGGCCGGGGGCGGCGCGCACCGGGGCGGTCGGGCGGATGCGCTCGAGGTGGTAGGCGTCGGCCCCGCAGAGCTCGGCCACCGCCCGCTCCAGGGCCGGCGACGGCTGGCAGCCGTGCTGGGCGCCAAGGTCGATCTCGTGCTCGTCGCGCCCGGTCCGCAGGTGCAGGGTCACCGGGGCCGCTCCCGGGTGCTGGCGCAGGACGGCGGCCAGCTGCTCCAGCCAGGCCCGGCTGCCGTCGGCGCTGCGGATGTGGATCACGCCCTGCCCGATCCAACCGTCGAGCCGGGCATCGTCCAGGGCGAAGACGGCGTCGGCCACCACCCGGGGCGTCTCCCCGGCGCCGTCGTCGCCCTCGTCCGCGCCGGCCGTGCCGGCACCGGGGGCCGGGCCCGCCGGGCCTCGGGCGCCGATCTCGGCGCGCCCCGCCACCACCACGAAGGCGTCGGGCTCCAGCACCGCGGCCACCTCCCCGTAGAGGGCCGGGAAGACCACCACCTCGCAGGTGCCCGTCGGGTCCTCGAGCTGCAGGAAGGCCATCGCCCCGCCGCGGCGGCTCTGGACCCGGCGGCAATCGCGGATGGCGCCGCCGACCTGCACCTGCAGCCCGTGGAGGCGGGGCAGCTCGGCCAGCTCGGTGTCGGTGCGCGCGCGCAGCCGGTCCCCCATCCGGCGCAGCGGATCATCGCTGACGTACATCCCCAGCAGCTCCCGCTCCCAGCTGAGCCGTTCCCGCATCGACGCCGGGTCCACCGAGGGCAGGGAGGGCAGCTCCTCCAGGACCGCCACCGCCGCGGCCGGCCCGTCGGCGGGCGCATCCTGGCCCAGGGCGGTGAAGAGGGACGTCTGCCCGGAGAGGCGTTCCGCCGCCAGGCGGTCGGCGCGACGCACCGCCGAGTCCACCTGGGCCAGGAGCTGGGCCCGCTCGCCCAGCTGGTCACAGGCCCCTGACCGGACCAGTGTGTCCAGGACGCGGCGGTTGAGGTCGCGGGGGCTGACCCGGCAGCACAGGTCCAAGAGGGATCGGAAGGGGCCGCCGGCCTCCCGGGCGGCGACGATCTTGTGCGCCACCTGCTCCCCCACGTTCTTGATGTGCTGCAGGCCGTACAGGATCACCCGCGGCGGCGGCGTGCCCGGGGTCCCGGTCCCGGACGGTGCCACCGAGAAGGCGGCCCGCGACCGGTTGACGTCCGGGAGCGAGACCTGGATGTCGTGCGCCCGGGCGTCGAGGATGGCCCGCTTGAGACGGTCGGAGTCGCCGGCCTTGCTGTTGAGCAGGGCCGCCATGTACTCCAGGGGGTGGTTGGCCTTGAAGTAGGCGGTCTGGTAGCTGATGACGGCGTAGGCCACCGCGTGGGCCTTGTTGAACCCGTACCCGGCGAAGCGGTCGATGTAATCGAAGAGGGCCTCCGCGGTCGCCGGGGCGACCCCCCGCTCCGCCGCGCCCCGCAGGAAGCTGTCGCGCTGGGCCGCCATCTTGGCCTTGTCCTTCTTGCCCATGGCCGCTCGCAGCACGTCCGCGGCGCCCAGGCTGAAGCCGGCCACCGCCGCGGCGATCTGCATGACCTGGTCCTGGTAGACGATCACCCCGTGGGTCTCCCGCAGGATCGGCTCCAGCGCGGGGTGGTGGTAGGTGATCGGCTCCTCGCCCCGGCGCCGCCGCATGTAGAGGTCGATGACCCCGCCCTCGATGGGTCCGGGCCGGTTGAGCGCCCCCGCCGCGGCCAGGTCCTCGATCGAGCGCGGGCGCATGTCGGCCAGGATGCGCTTGGCCCCGTCCCCCTCCATCTGGAAGACGCCCAGGGTGTCGCCGCGCGAGAGCAGCTCGTACGTCGGCCCGTCGTCCAGCGGCAGCGTCTCCAGGTCGATGCGCTGCCCGGTGGTCTGCTGGATGTTGCCCAGGGCATCGTCGAGGATGGTGAGGTTCTCCAGGCCCAGGAAGTCCATCTTCAAGAGGCCGATGCGCTGCACCCCGACCATGTCGAACTGGGTCACGATGCCCTCGCGGGTGGTGGTCGCGCGCTGCAGGGGGACGTACTCCTCCAGGGGCCCGGGCGCGATCACCACCCCGCCGGCGTGGGTGCCGGCGTTGCGCGTGATCCCCTCCAGCCGGCGGGCGTTCTCCACCACCCGCTGGGCCCACTGCTCCTGCTCGTGCAGGGCCCGCAGCTCACGGCTGTCCCGGAGCGCCACCTCCAGGGTCATCCCCGGTCGGGCCGGGACCAGCTTGGCCAGTCGGTCCACGTCAGGCAGCGGCACGTCCATGACCCGGCCCACGTCCCGCAGGGCGGCGCGGGCGGCCATGGTGCCGAAGGTGACGATCTGGGCCACGCGGTCCTGCCCGTACTTGCGGGCCACGTAGTCGATCACCCGGCCCCGTCCCTGGACGTCGAAGTCGATGTCGATGTCGGGCATCGAGACCCGCTCCCGGTTGAGGAAGCGTTCGAAGATCAGCCCGTAGCGGATCGGGTCGACCCCGGTGATCTGGAGCGCATAGGCCACCAGGCTCCCGGAGGCGGAGCCTCGCCCGGGCCCGACCTTGACCCCGTCGGCCCGGGCGGCACGGATCAGGTCCCACACGATGAGGAAGTAGGCGGCGAAGCCCGTCTCGCGGATGACGGCCAGCTCCTCCTCCAGGCGCCGGCGATGGGTGTCGGTGATCCCGTCGCGGCCGTAGCGCGCCTCCAGCCCGGCCAGCGCCTCCTGGCGCAGCACCCCGTCGGCGTCCTGGCCCGGCGGCAGAGGGTACCTGGGCAGCAGGTGCTGCTCGAGCGCGGGCTCGAACCGGCACCGCGCGGCGACCGCCACGGTGTTGCTGACGGCCTCCAGGCAGCTGGCGAAGCGGGCGGCCATCTCCTGGGCGGTGGCCAGGTAGAAGTGGGGGCCGGCGAAGCGGAGCCGCTGGGCATCATTCAGACGCGACCCGGTCTGGATGCAGAGCAGGATGTCATGGGCTTCCTGGTCCTCGGGCGCGACGTAGTGCAGGTCGTTGGTCGCCACCAAGGGCAGCCCGGTGCGGCGGGCCAGCGTGAGCAGGCCCTCACGCACCACCGCCTCCTCCTCCATCTGGTGGTCCTGCAGCTCCAGGAAGTAGTTGTCGGGCCCGAGGATCTCCGCGTACTCCCGGGCCCGGGCCTCGGCCCCAGCGGCATCCCCGGCCAGCAGCCGCTGAGGCACCTCGCCCCCGATGCAGCCGGAGAGGCCGATCAGCCCCTGCGCCAGCTCCCCCAGCAGCTCGCGGTCGATGCGTGGCTTGTAGTAGTAGCCCTCGAGATGGGCCCGGCTGACCAGCTTGACGAGGTTGGCGTAGCCCGTCGCGTCCCTGGCCAGGAGCACGAGGTGGGAGGGATCGCGATCGGCCCGACCCTCCTTCTGGTGGCGTGACCGGGCCGCGACGTAGACCTCGCAGCCGATGATCGGCTGGATGCCGGCGCCCCGGGCCGCCTCGTAGAACTCGATCGCCCCGGACAGGTTGCCGTGGTCGGTCATGGCGATGGCCGGCATCCCGAGCTCGGCCGCCCGCCCCACCATGCCCCCGATCCGGGCCGCGCCGTCCAGGAGCGAGAACTCGGTGTGGGCGTGGAGATGGACGAACTGAGGGTCGCTCATGCGGCTCCGGCTGGGGGCGGCGGGCAGGACCGACCCAGTATCCGAGAACCCGACCGCCTCCGGCGGTGCCCCAGCCCGCTGCCGGGCCTCACCGGCGGGTGAGGAGCGCCACCGTCTCCACGTGGTACGTCTGCGGGAAGCAGTCCACCACCCGCAGGCGCTGGAGCTGGTACGGGCCCAGGGCCACCAGGCAGTGGAGGTCCCGCGCCAGCGAGGCCGGTTCGCAGCTGATGTAGACGACGACCGGTGGCCCGGCCAGCGCCAGCCAGCCGGTGACCGCCGGGGCGCAGCCGGCCCGGGGGGGATCCAGGACCACCGCCCCCACGGCCTCCGCCCGGGGCAGCGCCTCCTCGACGGTCCCGCCCTGGACGTGCAGGTTGGGCAGCTGGTTGAGCTCGGCGTGGAGCCGGCAGAGGCGCGCCGCCATCGGGTTCGACTCGATCGCCAGCACCCGCCCGGCCGTCTGCGCCAGCCGGCAGCTGAGGATGCCGATCCCCGCGTAGGCGTCGACCACCGTGCCCCCGGGGGCCGCGTCGACCCCGAGCCAGTCCACCACCGTCTCGTAGAGCTGGGGCAGCTGGCCCTGATTGACCTGCAGGAAGGCCTCGGGCCAGACCCGGAACTCGAGGTCCCGGTACCGGACCGCCGTCGCCTCCGTGGTCAGGCGGATCGGGGCCGGGAGGCGGGCGGCGACCACGGTCGGGAACCCGGAGCGGGTCGCGCCCGGGGGCCGGGGCGCGACCAGCAGCTCCGTCCCTCCGCCGCCCACCGTGAGGTGCAAGGTGGTGAGGGCCTCCCGCCCGGCACGGCGCAGGCCCTCCCGCAGGGCGGGCAGGGCGGCGGCGATGGTCTGGTGGTGGATGAGGCAGTCCGCCACCGGGATGCGCTGGTAGCGGTCCCGGGCCGTGAAGCCCAGCTCGGCATCGGCCAGCGCCCCCACCCGATGGAACTCTCCCCGCCAGCGGTAGCGCCAGGGCGCGGGGGCGGCCACCCGGTCGACCGCTACCGTCCCCAGGTCCAGGCCCGCGCGCTCCAGGGCCTGGCGGACCACCTGCTCCTTGATCGCCAGCTGGCGCGGGTAGGCGGCGTGCTGCCAGTGGCAGCCGCCGCAGGTGCCGTAGTACGGGCACGGGGCCTCCACCCGGTCGGGGGACGCCGTCAGCACCCGCTCCACGGCGGCGAAGGCGTGCCGTGAGCGGACGCGGGTCACCCGGGCCGCCACCCGCTCGCCCGGGAGGCCGCCGTGGACGAAGACGGGTTGGCCGTCGTGATGCGCCACGCAGACGCCGCGATGCCCCGCCGGCCCCAGCTCCAGGGTCAGGGCGTCGCCGGGCCGGAGCCGCGTCAGGGACCGGGGTCCCGGGGCAGCCGCTCGCGGAGAAGCCGGTCGACCAGGCGCGCGTTGGCCCGGCCCCGGGTCCGGGCCATGACGGCGCCGACGAGCGCCCCCAGGGCACGGTCGTTGCCGGCCTGGAAGTCCCGCCCCGCCCGGGGCTGCGCCTGCAGCACCTCCTCGACGATGGCCGTCAGGGCGGCGGCGTCGCTGACCTGGCTCAGCTGGCGCTCGCCGGCCAGCCGAGCGGGGTCCGCCCCGGTCTCGATCCCCTCCGCCAGCAGCTCCTTGGCGGTGCCGCCGTTGATGGTCCCCGCCTCGACCAGGCTCAGCAGCGCCGCCAGCCGCTCCGGGGCCAGGCCGCTGGCCTCCAGGGGGCGGTGGTGGCGCTGGCAGAGCCCGGCCAGCTCGTTCAGCTGCCAGGTGGCGGCCAGCTTGGGGGGGGCGCCGGCGGCGACCACCGCCTCGAAGTAGTCGGCCTCGGGTGCGCGCGCCGTGAGCAGGTGGGCCTCGGCGGCGCTGACCCCGTGATCCTGCTGCAGCCGCAGCCGGCGGGCCCGGGGGAGCTCGGGCAGAGCCGATCGGATGGCCTCGACCTGCTCGCGGGCGATGACCAGCGGGGGCAGGTCGGGCTCGGGGAAGTAGCGGTAGTCCTCCGCCTCCTCCTTGCTGCGCTGGGGCACGGTGCGCCCCTCGGGCTCGCTCCAGCCGCGCGTCGCCTGCTCCACCGGCTCCCCCGCCCGCAGCAGTCCCGCCTGGCGCTCGATCTCGAACTCCAGGGCCCGCTGCACACTGCGGAAGGAGTTCATGTTCTTGACCTCGACCTTGACGCCCAGGGCCTGGCTCCCGGCCGGGCGCAGGGAGATGTTGGCGTCGCAGCGCAGGCTGCCCTCCTCCATGTTCCCGTCGGTCACCCCGATGTACATCAGCAGCTGGCGCAGCGCGGTCACGTAGGCCCGGGCCTCGGCCGGGGATCGCAGGTCGGGCTCCCCCACCACCTCCATGAGGGGGACGCCGGCCCGGTTCAGGTCGACCAGAGAGTGGTCGGCGCTGCCCAGCTCCCCCTCGTGCAGCAGCTTGCCGGCATCCTCCTCCAGGTGCACCCGGGTGATGCCGGCCGCCCGCTCCACCCCTGCGACCTCGAACTCCAGCCAGCCCCGCTGGGAGAGCGGCAGGTCGTACTGGGAGATCTGGTAGCCCTTGGGCAGGTCCGGATAGAAGTAGTTCTTGCGGTCGAACTTGGAGAACTTCGGGATCTCGCACTGCAGCGCCAGGGCCGTGCGCAGCGTCAGCGCCACCGCCTCCTGGTTGATGACCGGCAGGGTGCCCGGCAGGCCCAGGCACACCGGGCAGGTGTTGCTGTTGGGCGGTAAGCCCAGGTAGGTGGCGGCGCACCCGCAGAACATCTTGGTGCGCGTCAGCAGCTGAACGTGGACCTCGAGGCCGATGACCGCCTCGAACTCCGCGGCCCTACCCACCGGCGCGACCGCGGGGAGCGCGGTCATACCGCCGCCTCCTCGAGCGGGGGCCCGGTGGCAGCCCACGAGGTGGCCGCCTCGTAGGACGCGGCCACCCGCAGACAGCGGGCATCCTCACCGGCGGGAGCCAGGACCTGCAGGCCCACGGGGAGGCCCTCGCTGAACCCCGCCGGCACGCTGATGCCCGGGATGCCGGCCAGGTTGCAGGGCAGCGTGAGGATGTCACAGGCGTACATGGCCAGGGGGTCCCGGGTGCGCGCCCCCAGCGGGAAGGCCACCGTCGGCGAGGTCGGGGAGACGATCGCGTCGACCGTCGCGAAGGCCTGGGTGAAGTCGCGGGCGACCAGGGTGCGCACCTGCTGGGCCCGCCGGTAGTAGGCGTCGTAGTAGCCGCTGCTGAGGGCGTAGGTGCCCAGCATGACCCGGCGCCGGACCTCGGGCCCGAAGCCGTCGTGCCGGGTCCGCTGGTAGGCCTCGCGCAGCGTCCGGCTGCCCGGAGCCCCGGGGCCGAAGCGCAGTCCATCCATGCGGGCCAGGTTACTGCTGGCCTCCGCTGGCGCCAGGACGTAGTAGGCGGCCAGGGCCAGGTCGGTGTGGGGCAGGTGGACCTCCACCAGCTCCGCGCCCAGGTCGGTGAGCACGACGCAGGCCGCGTCGAAGGCCGCCCGCACCCCGGGCTCCAGGTCCTGGGCCAGGTACTCGTGCGGCACGCCGAGGCGCAGGCCACGCACCGGACCCCGCAGCGTCCCCATCGGGTCCGGCACCGGCTCCGGCAGGCTGGTGGCGTCCAGGGGGTCATGGCCGGCGACGGCGGCGTAGGCCATGGCCGCGTCCTCCACGCTCCGGGCCAGGGGCCCCACCTGGTCCAGGGAGCTGGCGAACGCGATGAGCCCGTAGCGGCTGACCCGGCCGTAGGTGGGCTTGAACCCGACCGTGCCGCAAAGCGCCGCGGGCTGGCGGATGGATCCGCCGGTGTCGGTGCCCAGCGTGATCGGCACCAGGCCGCCGGCCACCGCGGCCGCCGAGCCCCCGCTGCTGCCGCCGGGGACCCGCTGCAGGTCCCAGGGGTTGGCGGTGGTCTGGTAGGCCGAGTTCTCCGTCGAGCTGCCCATGGCGAACTCGTCGCAGTTCAGCTTGCCCAGACAGATGGCCCCGGCCGCCTCCAGACGGGCCACGGCCGTCGCCGTGTAGGGAGGCACGAACCCCTCCAGGATCCGGCTCCCGGCCGTGGTCTCGACGCCCTCGGTGCAGAGCACGTCCTTGACGGCCATGGGCACGCCGCAGAGCGGCGGAGCGGCCCCCGGGTCCTCGCGCAGGCGTCGGTCGGCCGCGTCCGCCGCCACCAGGGCCCGTTCCGGGCTGGTGCGCAGGAAGGCGCGCAGCCGGCCGTCCCGGGCCGAGATCCGCGCCAGCGCCGCCTCGGTGAGCTGGCGGGCGGAGACCTCGCCCGCGCGCAGGCGCCGCCCTAGCTCGGCCGCGGTCGGCTCGGCGGCGCTCACTGGATGGCGGGCACGCGCAGCAGCCCCTCCTGGCGGCCACCGGCATTGGCCAGGGCGGCCGCCACCGGCAGCGACGGCCGCGCCTCGTCGGCGCGCATCACGTTGCGCAGATCGCCCACCTGGGCGGTCGGGGCCACGCTCGCGGTGTCCGCCGCCTGCAGCCGGTCGACGGCATCGAGGATGGCGCTCAGCTGCTCGCGCGCCTGCTCCAGCTCCGCCGGGCTGAGGCCGAGGCGGGCCAGGGCGGCCACGTGCGCGACCGTGTCCAGATCGATGGGCATGCCCAACCTCCAGCCGGGACCAGCGGCCACGGCGGCCCGCGGCCCCGCCGACCCCCCTCGAATTATGCCGCCCAGGAGGTCCGCCCCGGCCGGCCGCCGGCCCGGCGCCCAGCCCAGACCAGGGCCCCGTCATGATGGGCACGTTCGCGGAGGTCCCATGCCCGACCCGGCCCACCCCCAATCGCCACCGCCGCCGCTGGTGGCCGTCGTCGACGCCTACCTGGCCGTCGCCAGCGCCCGGGGCGCCCTGGACCACGCCGGGCACGTCGGCGCGGCCACGGTCCAGGCGGCCCGCCCGCACCGGGGGGTGGCCCGGGCCGCCGCCCGGGCTCAGGAGCGGGTACAGCGGGCCGGAGGCGCGCTGCGCGAGGCCGACGAGCGCTGGCTGACCCTCCTGCGCGTCTACGCCGACGAGTTGGGGGTCCGGGGACCGGCCCTGATCGACCTCGTCGAAGGCCGGCGCCTGGCCGAGAGCACGCGGACGATCGGGGCGGGGCTGGAGGCCCTGCGCCAGTCCCTGGCACTGGTGCCGCCCCGGCCTGGCCCGCTGCCGGCGGCGGTCGAGGCCGCGGCGGCGGCGCTGGAGCGGCTCCTGGCGGCCGCCCGAGCCACCCCGGCCCCAGCGGCAGGGATCAGCCCTCCGGCGTCGCTCCCTCCGCCTCCTCCAACCGGCGCAGGAACTCCTCCTCGTCGATGATGGGGACCCCGAGCCGCTGGGCACGCTCCAGCTTGCTCCCCGGCTCGGCGCCCGCCACCACCACCGTCGTCTTGCGCGACACGCTGGATGCGGCGGTCCCTCCCAGGCCGCGCACGCGGCCCTCCGCCTGCGACCGCGGGAAACGGCTCAGCGTCCCCGTCAGGACCACCGTCTGCCCGCGCCAAGGGCCGTCGCTGCGGCGGGTGGGCGCGGGGACGACGCCCGCCGCCAGCAGGTCGGCGACCATCGCCCGCCCCGTCGCGCTGGCGAGGAACGCGGCCACCGCCCGCCCCACGATCGGCCCCACCCCCTCCACCGCCCCCAGCTCCGGCTCCGACGCCGCCTGCAGGGCGGCGAGGGTGCCGAAGTGCTCGGCCAGGGCCCGGGCCGTGACCGCGCCGACGTGGCGGATCCCCAGCGCGTAGATGAAGCGCGCCAGGCTGGGACGGCGGCTGGCCGCGACCGCGGCCGCCAGCTGCCGGGCCGACCGGGTGGCGTACCCGTCGAGGTCGGCCAGCCGGTCGGGCCCGAGCCGGAACAGGTCGCCCGCCGTGGACACCCAGCCGCGGGCCAGCAGTTGGTCCACCACCGCCGGCCCGCAGCCCTCGATGTCGAAGGCGTCCCGGCCCGCCAGGTGCAGGAGGTGCTGGCGGCGCTGGGCCGGGCAGCCCGGGTTCTGGCAGTAGCGGCCGGCGGCGGCGGGCTCCCGCACCAGGGTCTGGCCGCACTGGGGGCAGCTCTCCGGCATCTCGAAGGGTCGGGCCTCGGGTGGCCGGAGCTCCAGGAGGACCCGCACCACCGCGGGGATGACGTCGCCGGCCTTGCGCACGCTGACCCTGTCCCCCACCCGCACGTCCTTGCGCGCGACCTCGTCCTCGTTGTGCAGGGTGGCGTGCCGCACCGTCGACCCGGCCACCAGCACCGGCCGCAACCGCGCCACCGGTGTCGCCACCCCGGTGCGGCCGATGCTGACGTCGATGCCCAAGACCTCGGTGACCTGCTCTTCGGGGGCGAACTTGTAGGCCACCGCCCACCTGGGGCTGCGGCTGACCGCCCCCATCTCCTCCTGCTGGTGGCGGTCGTCGACCTTGATCACCACCCCGTCGGTCTCGTAGTCCAGCTGCTGCCGCGCCGTCTCCCAGCGCCGCAGGTACGCCTCCACCTCGTCGACCGTGGCGACCCGGGCCCGATGCGGGTTGACCGCGAAGCCCAGGCGCTGGAGCGCGTCCAGCGCCTGGCTCTGGCTGTCGATGCCGTCGGGGGGCGGGTCCCACTGGTACACCCAGCTGCGCAGCCGGCGCTGGCGTGTGATCCCGGCGTCGAGCTGGCGCAGGCTGCCGGCGGCGGCGTTGCGGGGGTTGGCGTACGGGGGCAGGCCCGCAGCCTGCTGCGCCTGGTTGATGCGGGCGAACTCCGACCGCGGCAGGTAGACCTCGCCCCGCACCTCCATCACCGCCGGCAGGTGCAGGCCGGGCACCGCGGGCAGGCGCTCGGGGATGTCGGCGATGGTGCGGACGTTGTGGGTCACGTCCTCCCCTTCGACCCCGTCCCCGCGGGTCGCCGCCTGGCGCAGGACCGAGTCGGCGTAGGTCAGGCTCACCGCCAGGCCGTCGATCTTCAGCTCCACGACGTAGCCGCGCACGACGCGCAGCTGACGGAGCAGCCGATCCTGGAACTCGCCGACCTCCTCGAGGGTGAAGGCGTTCTGCAGCGAGAGCATGGGGGTGCGGTGGCGGACCTTGCGGAAGTGGGCAGCGGCCTCGGCGCCCACCGTGACCGTCGGGGAGTCCTTGGTCTGCAGCCCCGGATGGGCGGCTTCCAGGGCCTGCAACTCGCGGAAGAGGGCGTCGTACGCCGCATCGCTGATCTCGGGGGCGTCCAGGACGTGGTAGAGGTAGTTGTGGTGGACGATCTCCTCGCGCAGGCGCGCGGCCTGGCGCCGGACGGTCGGCGGAATCGGCCGGCGTCCCACCGGACCGTCAGTCGGGCACCGGCCGCAGCACGGCGTCCGCGACCGCGAAGATCTTGGGCCCGGCGGTGTCGAACTGGATGACCACCTCTTCGCCAGCCCGGGTCATCGTGCTCTTGAGGATCATCCCCCGGCCGTACTTCGGGTGCTCGACGCGAGTGCCCCGCTCGTACATCTGCGCCGCCGCCACGGCCGGCCCCGCGCTGGTGGCGCGGCGGTCCAGCGCGGCCCGGGTGCCGACCAGCCCGCCGGGGCCGGGCCCCATCGGCACCGCCCGGGCGTGGAGCCGGGCCCCGGCCGGGGAGCCGGCGGTGGTCGCGCCCCCCCCCATGCTGGTGGCCAGCCGCGCCACGTCCCGGGGCAGCGCGCCAAGGAACCGGGAGGGGGTCGCCAGCGAGGGCGCGCCGTAGAGGTGGCGCCGGAAGGCGTGGAAGAGGTACAGGCGGCGCATGGCCCGGGTCATGCCCACGTACAGCAGGCGGCGCTCCTCCTCGGTCGCCTGGATCGTGTCCAGCGAGCGGCTGTGGGGCAGGAGCCCCTCCTCCAGGCCGGTGATGAAGACGACGGGGAACTCCAGGCCCTTCACCTGGTGGAGGGTGATGAGGGTGATGCCGCTGGGCGCCTCCCGGGGGGTGTCCTGGTCCCCGGACAGGGCGGCCTGCTCCAGAAAGGCGGGCAGGGCCTCGCTGACCGGCGCCTGGCCGTGCTCGTCGGCGAGCCCCCGCAACTCCACCACGTTGGCCCACCGCTCGTCACCCTCGGGGCTGCCGTCCCGCACCAGCGCCCGGTAGCCGCTGACCTCCAGCAGCCGGTCGAGGACCGTGGGCAGGGGCCAGCTCTGGGCCCACTGCCGCAGCTCCTCCATGGTGCGATGGAAATGGAGGAGGCCGGTCGCCGCCGCGCCCCGGATCTCCGCCCCCTGGACCAGCGGGATCGCCCGGTACGGACTGACCCGGTGGCGCGCGGCCACCAGCCGCAGCTGCTCCAGGCTGGTGCTCCCGACCCCGCGGCGGGGCACGTTGACCACCCGCTCGAAGGCCACGGCGTCGTCGGGATTGAGCAGCAGGCGCAGGTAGGCCAGGACGTCCTTGACCTCCCGGCGCTCGTAGAAGCGCACCCCGCCCACCAGCTGGTAGGGCAGGCCCTGGCGCAGGAACACCTCCTCCAGCGCCCGCGACTGGGCGTTGGTGCGGTAGAGGACGGCCATCTCCGCCAGGGCGCACCCCTCCGCCTGCACCAGCCGCTGGGCCTCCGCGGCCACCGCCTGGGCCTCCTCGCGCTCATCGTAGAGCTGGGCCATGACCACGGGCGTGCCGCCCTCGGCCGCGGTCCACAACCGCTTCTCGACCCGCTCCACGTTCTCCCGGATCACGGCCTGCGCGGCCGCCAGGATGGCCCCGGTGCTGCGGTAGTTCTGCTCCAGGGCGATCACGCGGGCCTCGGGGTAGTCGGCCTCGAAGTTCAGGATGTTGCGCAGGTCGGCGCCGCGCCAGCCGTAGACGGACTGGTCAGGATCGCCCACGACCGTCAGGCGGCGGTGGCGCTCCGCCAGGGTCCGCACCGCCAGGTACTGGGCCCGGTTGGTGTCCTGGTACTCGTCGACCAGGATGTGGCCGAAGCGGGCCTGGTAGCGGGCAGCCACGGCCGGCTGGGTGGTGAGCAGGCGGACCAGCTCCAAGAGCAGATCGTCAAAGTCGAGGCCGCCGCTGGCCTGGAGCGCGGCCTGGTAGGACGGCCACACCCGGGCCACACGGTGCTCGAACGGCGTGCACGCGGCCCGGGCATAGGCCTCGGGGGTCTGGAGCTCGTTCTTGGCCGCCGAGATCGCCGCCCCGGTGGCGCCGGGGCTGGTCCGGCGGTCGTCGGCGCCGATCTCCCGCAGGGCAGCCCGCAGGAGCGCCTGACGGTCCGCCTCGTCAAAGATGGTGAAGCCTTGGGGCACGCCGACAGCCGGGCCGTCACGGCGCAGGATCCGGGCGGCCACCGCGTGGAAGGTCCCAAGCCAGAGGCCGGCCGGCTCGCCTCCGAGGAGGTTGGCGACGCGCAGCCGCATCTCGCGAGCTGCCTTGTTGGTGAAGGTGACCGCCAGGACCTCGTCGGCCGCCACCCGCCCCGTGGCCAGCAGATAGGCGATGCGATGGGTCAGGACCCGGGTCTTGCCGCTGCCCGCGCCGGCCAGGATCAGCAGGGGCCCGTCGGGGGCGGTGACCGCCTCCCGCTGGGGGGCGTTCAGCCCGGCCAGGAGCTCTCTCGCGGTGGCGGACGCCTTGGCGCCGGCCGGCGTCACCGGGCCGCGACGGCCGGGGGCGCGCTGGGGGCCAGGGCGTCCGCCACCGCGGCCCGGGCTGCGGCCGCCGCGTAGAGGTCCGGACGCCGATCCCCGAGGGTGTGGTTGTGCGGGGTGCGAGCCTTGGCGCGTCGAGCCTCCTCCAGGTCGACTCGCACCACCAAGAGCGTCTCCCGGTCGCGCGCCGCCGGCCCGGCCAGCATCGAGCCGTCGGGGGCCACGACGCAGCTGCACCCGACGAACTCCACTCCGCGCTCCTCCCCGATCCGATCGGCGGCGGCCACGAACACCTGGTTCTGAGTGGCCACGCCCACGGCGGCGTAGTTGCCCATGGTCCACCCGTGGTCGTCGACGGGGCGCCGGCGGAAGTTGGCGACCCAGTTGGTGGGGACGGCGATCAGGTCGGCTCCCTGGAGGGCCAGGGCCCGGGCGGCCTCGGGGAACCACAGGTCGTAACAGACCAGCATCCCCACCCGGCCGAAGGGCAGGTCGAAGACCGGGAACGGCAGGTCGCCGGGCTGGAAGTAGAAAGACTCCTCGAAGAAGAGGTGGGCCTTGCGGTAAAGGCCGACCCGGCCGTCAGGGCCCAGCAGCACCGCGCTGTTGAAGCGCTCGCGATCGGTGACGCGCTCGTTGACGCCGGCGACCACGTAGAGCTGCAGCTCGTGGCAGAGCGCCTGCCAGGCGGCGATCGCTCCGTCGCCGTCGAGAGCCTCGGCCGCCGCCGCCGCCTCCGGCTCACTGCTGAAGGTATACCCGGATGTGGCCAGCTCCGGCAGGACGACGAGCTGAGCACCGGCCTCCGCCGCCCGCCGGACCCAGGCCGAGCCGAGCTCCAGGTTGCCCCGCCGGTCCCCAACCGCGGGCGCGTACTGGGCGACGGCAACGGTCAGCGCACCCTGCTGGGACACAGGCCCATTCTCCCCGGTTTCAGAAGTCCATGTCGTCCATGCCGCCCATGCCGCCCATGCCGCCCATGCCACCCATGCCACCCATGCCGCCCATGTCGCCCATGTCGCCCGCGGAGCCGCCTGCCCCGGCCCCGGCCGGCTCAGGGATCTCGCTCACAAGTGCCTCGGTCGTCAGCAGCAGGCCCGCCACCGAGACCGCGCTCTCCAGAGCCGTGCGCACCACCTTGGTGGGGTCCACGATGCCGAACTCGAAGAGGTCACCGTAGCGCTCCCCGGCCACGTCGTAGCCCTCGGTCGGGCCCATGGCCTCCACCCGGCTGACCACCACCCCCCCCGGCAGGCCGGCGTTCTCCGCCAGCTGGCGGGTGGGGATCTGAAGGGCGGCGGCCACGATCCGTATCCCCAGCCGCTCATCGTCGTCCCCATCGAGCTCGCCCAGGGCCCGGCGACTGAGCAGGAGGGCCTTGCCCCCGCCGGGCACCAGTCCAGAGTCCACCGCGGCGCGGGTCGCATCGAGGGCATCCTCCACCCGCTCCTTGCGCTCCTTCAGCGCCGTCTCGGTGGGAGCCCCAACCCGGATGATGGCCACACCGCCGACAAGGTGGGCCACTCGCTCCTGGAGCTTCTCCCGGTCCCAGTCGGAGTCGGTGTCCTTGGCCTCGCGGCGCAGGTCCTCGGCCCGGGCCTCGATGCGCTCGCGGCTCCCGGCCCCGTCGACGATGGTGGTGTCGTCCTTGGTGACGACGATCCGGCGTGCGCGCCCCAGCTGCTCCGGCCGCACCCGCTCCAGGGTCAGGCCCAGGTTCTCCGAGACCACCTCCCCACCGCTCACGGTCGCCAGGTCTCCCAGGAGGGCAGTGCGCCGATCACCGAAGCCGGGAGCCTTGACGGCGCAGACCGCCACCGTCCCCCGCAGCTTGTTGACCACCAGGGTCGCCAGGGCCTCGCCATCGACGTCCTCGGCGATGATCAGCAGGGGGCGCCCGGCGGCGAGAGCCAGCTCCAAGGTGGGGACGATGTCCGCCACCGCCGAGATCTTGCGATCGGTGAGGAGCACGAGGGCATCCTCCAGCACCGCCTCCATCTTCTCCTGGTCGGTGACCAGGTGGGCGGAGACGTAGCCCCGGTCGAACTGCATGCCCTTGACGACCTTGACCTCGGTGTCCAGGCTGGAGGACTCCTCGACCGTGATCACGCCGTCGTGCCCGACCTCGTCCAGGGCGCCCGCGATCATGGCCCCGATCTCGCTGTCGCCGGCGGCGATCGTGGCCACGTGAGCCACGTCGTCATGCCCGCCCACTGGGCGGCTCTGCTTCGCCAGGTCGGCACCGACCGCCGCCGCGGCCATCTCGATCCCGCGGCGGACCCCGATCCCCGAGGCACCGGTGGTGAGGGCCCGCACCCCTTCCGCGACCAGGGCATGGGCGAGCAGGGTCGCGGTGGTGGTCCCATCACCCGCCGAGTCGTTGGTGCGACGCGCGACCTCGGCCATGAGCTGGGCGCCCATGTTCTCGAAGGGGTCGGCGAGCTCGATGTCACGCACGATGGTCGCCCCGTCACTCGTCACCTGGGGTGACCCGAACTTGCGGTCGAGCACCGCGGCGCGCCCGCGCGGGCCGAGGGTGTGCCGGACCGCGTCCGCGACCTGCCGGGCCCCGTCGAGGAGGGCCTGGCGGGCGGCATCAGACTGGCGAAGCTGCTTAGCAGGCACGGCTCCTCCTCCAGAGGATGGTGGCATCCGCGCCCGCCGACCGGCCCCGGGGCCGGTCGGCGGTGCGACGGGGGATCAGTGGATCAGGCGACGCCGTTGCTGGCGACGACGGCCAGGATGTCCCGCTCCGACAGGATGAGGTAGTCCTGCTCGTCGATCTTGACCTCGGAGCCGGAGTACTTGGCGTAGATGACCCGGTCGCCGACCGCCACGTCGAGGGCGATCCGCTGCCCGGTCTGCTCGTTGTACTTGCCGTTGCCGACGGCCTCGATCAGCCCCTCCTGGGGCTTCTCCTTGGCGGTGTCAGGCAGCACGATGCCGCTCTTGGTCATCTCGTCCCGCTCCACGGGCTTGACCACTACCCGGTCGGCAAGGGGGCGAAGCTTCAGGGCCATATGTCAGGTTCCTCCGCGTCATTAGCACTCAAGAGTGGAGAGTGCTAACAATCTTAGGGCGTCGGTGGGGTCCGCCGCAAGGCGTCGCGCCCGGCGGGACCGGGGGCTGCGGGCTCGACCGGGCACCCGGAGCCCCAGGCCAGGGCGGCGGGGGTGCGACCGGCCCGGCCCCCCAACGGCCGCCGGGGCGAGGCACGGCCGGCGGGTGTCCGGGCGCGCCCTCGCGGATCCATCCTCCCGACCCCGATGGTAGCGGAGCCGGGCGGAGCGCCGGACGGCGCCGGGGCCGCGGCCGGCGTCCGGCCCGGCCCGGCCCGGGGGGAGAGGGCCCGGGGGTCGACGGCGCGCTCGTCGACTGTCCGTCAGGCCGCGGGCAGCTCCACCGCGGTGACGCGCGGCGGGCATGCGCCCGGTCCCCGTGCATGCTGGCACCGGTCAGATGTAGCTGGCCAGGCCCGGGTCCACCGACAGCGGTCCGTCATCGAAGCCGCGGCGCCGGACGATCTCCCAGCCCGCGGCGCCCACCATGGCGGCGTTGTCGGTGCACAGGGCGGGTGGCGGGATGGTCAGCTCGGCCAGCCCCCGGCAGCGCCGGGCCGCCTCCTCTCGCAGGCTGCGGTTGCTGGCCACCCCCCCGACGATGATCGCCCTGGGCGCCCCGGTGTACTCGATGGCGGCCTCCAGCTGGGTGCAGAGGGTGTCGACCGCGGCCGCCTGGAAGCTGGCGGCGACATCGGCCTGGGCCGTCGTGGCGAGGGGCTGGTCCCCCACCCGCAGGTCGTCGAGCAGGTAGCGCACCGCGGTCTTCAGCCCGCTGAACGAGAAGCCGAAATCGGGCAGGATCGGACGCGGCAGGCGGTGGCGGGCAGGGTTGCCGGTGCGGGCGCTGACGTCGATGGCCGGGCCGCCGGGGTAGGGCAGTCCCAGCAGCCGGGCCACCTTGTCGAACGCCTCCCCCACCGCGTCGTCCCGGGTGGCCCCCAGCAGGCGGACGGCCCCCGGGGCCTCGACGTGGATGAGCTCGGTATGGCCCCCGCTCACCACCAGCGCCACGAACGGAGGCCGGAGGGCCGGGTCGGCCAGCTGCGCGGCCCAGACGTGCCCCGCCATGTGGCTGACCCCGACCACCGGCAGCCCCCGGGCTCCCGCCAGGGCGTCGGCGTAGGCGGTGCCCACCAGCAGGCAGCCGGCCAGGCCGGGGCCCCGGGTGACGGCCACACCGGTGATACCGCCCCAGCCGCCAGGCGCCGCCGCCAGCGCGGCCGCCGTCACCTCGGCGATCCGCTCCAGGTGCATGCGGGCCGCGAGTTCGGGGACCACGCCCCCATAGGCCGCGTGGGCGGCCGCCTGGGACGCGACGATCGAGCTGTGGATTGACAGGTCGGGGCCGACCACCGCGGCCGCCGTCTCGTCGCACGAGGTCTCGATGGCCAGCAGGCTCACCGGACTGGGTACTCGGCCGGCGGGGGGGAGCCGACGCCTGCGACATCCAGCCCGGTCAGGAGGGCGCTGAAATTCTCCTTGAAGCCCGGAGCGTGGAGGTTGTCGCTCCACATCACCAGGGCGTCCTCCCCGTCGTCGGTGTAGTAGCCGCGGCGGCGGCCGATGATCTTGAAGCGGAACCGCTCGTAGAGGTGGATGGCCGCGTCGTTGCTGGCCCGAACCTCCAGGGTGACCCAGCGCGCTCCGAGCTCGTAGGCCTGGCACAGCAGAGCCGCGAACAGGGCCCGCCCCAGGCCCTGCCCCTGGTCCTGCCGGCGGACGCCGATGGTGGTGACGTGGGCCTCCTCACCGACCTGCCACAGCCCGCCGTAGCCGCGGATCACGTCGGCCTGCCGCAGGACCAAGTAGCGGGCGGCCCGGTTCTGCAGCAGCTCTCGCTGATAGGCGTTCTTGGGCCACGGGGTCAGGAAGACTTCCCGCTCGATGGCCTGCACCTCGGGGATATCCTCCGCCCGCATGGCGTCGACCGCGAGCCCGGCTATCAGAACCATCACGCCCACGACTAGGTCCAGGGAATCCCGTACTCCGCGTGGACCTCATGATACGCAACGGGCTTCGCACTCCCGGCCGCCGCCAGGGCACACCGGGCCAGGGCCCCGAGGCGGTCGCGGACGGCCCCCCGGGCCGCGCCCAGCGTCTCAGGCTCCCAGACGACCGGCTCCCAGGCCGCCGTGCCCTCCCCGGGGTCCACCCCGCGCGGCAGCCAGAGGGCCGGGGCCGACGGGACCCAGCGGCCCGCGCGGGCCAGGAAGCGTTGCCGGAAGTGGGCTGACCGCCCGGCGGCGTGGACCACCACGCAGGCGTCCGCCAGCGGGTCCAGCCGCCAGGCCGTCACCTGCAGGCTGGGCACGGTCCAAAGAGGCAGGCCGCGGCCCTGGGCGACCCCCAGGGCCGCGGCCAGGCCCACCCGCAGGCCGGTGTAGGAGCCGGGGCCGTGCCCGGCCACGACGCCGCCCAGCTGCGCCCCGGCGGCGGCGAGAGCGTCCCGGACGGCCCTGGACAGCGCCGCCTCCTCTCCCGTGATCAGGCCGCCGGCGCGCAGGGCCCCGTCCACGCCGACCAGGGCCACCAGGACCGCCCCGCGGGTGGCCGCGTCGACCGCCAGCCAGCAGGTCCCGGACGGCGCCGGGGCTTCAGCCACGGGTCCAGGCCGCGCAGAGGCGCCCGGGCCCCGTCAGCGCCAGCTCCCGGGCCGTGGGCCCGACGATCGAGATTCGGCAGCGGGCATTGAACCAGCCCAGCGGGTCGGGCCCCACGCGCTCCGCCCACTCCACCAGGGCCGCCCCGGTCTCCAGCATCTCGTCGAGCCCCAGCGTGCGCGGGTCCAGGGAGGGGGCCAGGCGATACAGGTCCAGGTGGTGGACGGGCAGGGGCCCGGGGTGGACGGCGTGGAGCACGAAGGTGGGACTGCGGACTGCGCCCACGGCTCCGGCCCCGGCCACCAGCCCCCGGACCAGCACCGTCTTGCCCGCCCCGAGGGGCCCGTCGAGAGCCACAGCGTCACCGGCTCGCAGGCACCGCCCCAGACGCTCGCCGAGAGCCAGGGTCTCGGCCTCCGAACCACTGGTCCGGGACACCGCGGTCACGCCCCGTCCACCGGCCGGGGCTGGAAATGCTGGTAGCCGCCGCCTCCCGTCAGCGTCAGCTCCTCACCCCCCTCACGCGCCAGGACCCGAACGCCACCCTCGGACTGCACGCGCCCGACCACGTGCAGGGGGGGGTCAGTCCGTGGCCAGGCGGCCAGGGCCCGCTCCACCAGCGCCGGCGGGGCGGCGGCGATCAGCTCGAAGTCCTCGCCGCCGCCCAGCACCAGGTCCCGGACCCGCGCGTCCCCCGTCGCCGACAGCCCGGGCGCGGTCGGGACGCGGTCAAGCCAGAGGTCGGCCCCGCAATCGCTGGCGCTGGCCAGCCGGCCCAGGTCCACGAGCAGGCCGTCGCTGCAGTCCACTGCGGCCCGGACGCCCAGCGCGCCCAGGCGCGCGCCGCAGGAGAGGCGTGGCCGCGGCAGCCGCAGTCGCTCGCCCCAGGCCGGCGGCGGCTCGGTCCCGGCCTCCAGCGCCCCGAGGGCGGCGGCGGCCCCGCCGAAGGCGCCGGTCACGACGACCAGGTCCCCGGGCCTGGCCGCGGAGCGGCGCAGACAGCGGGCCTCGTCCACCGAGCCCACGGCCGTCACCGTCACCACCAGCGGACCCATCGTCGCGCTGAGGTCCCCTCCGGCGACCAAGGTGCCATCGGCAGCGGCGGCGGCGAGCAGGCCCATCTGGATGTCGGTCAGGGCGGCGGCCGTGGTCGAGCCCGGGGCGGCCGCCGCCATCACCACCAAGCCAGGTCGCGCCCCCATCGCCGCCAGATCGGAGACGCAGACGGCGTAGGCCTTCCAGCCCACCTCCCAGGGACCCTGGTAGCGGCGCCGGAAGTCGATGTCCTCGACGATGGTGTCGGTCGTGACCACCACCAGCTCGCCCGGCGGCGGGCGCCACGCCGCCGCGTCGTCCCCGGCGGGCACCGGCAGGGCGGCCGCGCCACCGGCCGTCGCCCGGATCAACTCCCGGAGCAGGGCCTCCTCCCCCACCTCGGCCAGGGTCGGGCCCGGCACCGACCAGCGATCCCGTCCGATGGGCGGGGCAGGAGGGGTCAGGGCGCCGACGGGGTGTTCGGAGCGGTGGGCAGGCCGGACGCCGGGGAGCTGGCCCCGTGACCGCCTGCCCGCCACTCCGCCGGTCCAGCGCGGTGGGCCGCCCGGCCGGCGGCGATGCCGCCGGCGAAGGCCGCCGCCATGGCCACGGGGTCGCCGGCCCGGGCGATGGCGGTGTTGACCAGGACGCCGGCCGCCCCCCACTCCATGACGCGGGTCGCATCGGAGGGCACCCCAAGGCCGGCGTCGACGATGACGGGTACCGGGCAGCGGGCAATGATCAGGCGAAGGTTGTGGATATTCTGGACCCCCAGGGTGGTGCCGATGGGGGCCGCGCCCGGCATCACCGCCGCCGCGCCGGCCTCCGCCAGACGGAACGCCAGCACCACGTCGTCGCTGGTGTAGGGCAGCACCGTGAAGCCCTCCGCCACCAGCTGGCGAGTCGCCTCCAGGGTCTCCACCGGATCCGGCAGCAGGGTGTCGGGGTCGCCGACCACCTCCACCTTGACCCAGTCCGACAGGCCGGCGGCGCGCCCCAACCGCGCCAGGCGCACCGCCTCGGCCGCGGTCCGCGCGCCGGCGGTGTTGGGGAGCAGCGGATAGCGGCGAAGGTCCAGCCCCTCGAGCTCCGAGCGACGGTCGCCGTCGAGGTGCAGGCGGCGAACGGCCACGGTCAGCATGCCCGGGCCGGCCGCCGCGATGCAGGCGGCCAGGACCGCGCTCGAGGGGAAGCGTCCGGTCCCGTGGATGAGCCGCGAGGTCAGCACCCGGTCGCCGATGCGCAACCGGTCGTCGGCGCCGCCCGGTTGCGCCGGCGCCTGCGGGTCGGCAGGCGCGGCCATGAGGTCCTTGGGCATCTCAGCCTCCTCCCACGAAGTGGACGATCTCGAGCACATCACCGGGCTCCAGCACGACCTGGCCCAGCGCCGGGCCGCGCAGGATCGTCCCGTTCCGTTCCACCACCACGGTCGCAGGGTCCACCGCCAGCCGCTCCAGGAGCGCCGCCACCGTGCTCCCGGCCGGGACCGAGCGCGGTTCCCCGTTGGCCATCACCTCGACCGCCCCATGCTCGTTCACCGGGTCGCCACCCCCGTGGCCGCCGCGGCCAGCAGCTCGCGCCGGAGGTTGGCCGCCGCCGCTCCCGGGTCCGGGGCGGCGCAGATGGCCCGCACCACCGCCACCGCGTCGGCGCCCGCGCCGATGGCGGCGGCGGCATTGCCCAGGTCCAGCCCGCCGATCGCCACCACCGGGCAGGTCGCGATGGCGGCGGCCGCCGTCACGTAGCCGAGGCCGACCGCTGGGCGCCCGGCTTTGGTGGGGGTGGCATGCACCGGGCCCGCGGCGACGTAGTCCGCGCCGCCCGCGACCGCCGCGGCCGCCTGGACCGCGGCATGGGTGGAGGCGCCCAGGAGCCGCGCCGCCCCCACTCGGGCTCGCGCCGCTGCCAGGGGCTGGTCCTCCTGCCCGAGGTGGACACCGTCGGCGTCGACCTCCAGCGCCAGCTCGACGTGGTCGTTGACGAAGAAGAGGGCACCCCCTTCGTGCGCGGCGCGCCGGCAGGCCCGCGCCAGCGGCACCAGTTCGGGCCAGGGGACGCCCTTGCGGCGGAGCTGGACGGCGTCCACGCCTCCTGCCACCGCGGCCCGGACCACCGACGGCAGCCGGCCGGCCGGGGTGGCATCGTCGGTCACCAGGTACAGGCGGACCGCCGCGAGGCGCGCCCGCCGCGCCCAGCCCGTCGAGAACGCGTCGGCCACCCTCCCAGTGTACGAGCGCGCCCGGTCACCTCAGGACCCTGGCCGGCTCAGCCCAGCGGCTCGCGGGGCACCCGGGGGAGGATCTGGGCCACCACCTCGTAGTTGCTGGTCCCCAGGCGCTCAGCCACCATCTCCGCGCTCAGCTCAAGGGTCCCCTGCCGCCCGATCAGGACCACGTGGTCCCCCACCGCCGCTGCCGGCACGTCACTGACATCGATCATGGTGAGGTCCATGCACACGGCCCCCACGATCGGAGCCGGCCGGCCCCGGACCAGGACCTCGCCCCAATGCCGGGGACCGCGCCGAAACCCATCCCCGTAGCCCACAGGGATCGTGGCCAGCCGCATGCGGTGGGGAGCGGTGAAGACAGTGCCGTAGCCGACCGCCGTCCCCCGTCCGATCTCTCGAACCTGCGCGATCCGAGTCTTGAACTGGAGCACCGGCCGGCGCCGGCGACCGTCCGGCGTTCGCAGGCCCAACAGTTCAATGCCCGAGCGGACCAGGGTCAGCCGGGCCTCGGGGACGGTGTGCCAGCCCGCGCTGTTGGCGGCGTGGACCCACCGGAACCCATGGCCAACCACGGCCGCACCGTCCAGGGCGGCCCGGAACCGCGCCAGCTGCCGGCGGGTGGTGGGAGCATCCTCGCCCCGCCGCAGGTGGGTGTAGCAGCCGCTGAGGCTGACGCCGCGGAGGGAGCGAGCCTGGGCCACGAACGGCCCAACGGCCTCCGGGCGCAGTCCCAGACGGCTCATGCCCGTGTCCACCTTGACGTGGGCCTCGGCCGCCAGCCCCCGTCGGCGGCCAGCCCCGTCCAGCGCCCGCAGCACGTCGGGGTCGAAGACGGTCACCGTCAGCCCGGCGTCCACGGCGGTCGCGACCTGCCAGGCGGGGGTGTGGCCCAGCACCAGGCACGGGGCGTCGATCCCGCCATGGCGCAGGGCCAGGCCCTCGGCCACGGTGGCGACGGCGACCCACTCCGCGCCGTGGCGGAGCGCGGTCCGCGCGACCTGGAGCGCGCCGTGCCCGTAGCCGTCCGCCTTGACCACGGCCATGAGCGCCGCCGGCCGCACGGCCGCCGCCACCTCGGCCACGTTGGCGCCGAGGGCGGCCACGTCGATCTCCACCCAGGTGGGGCGGAGCCGGGAGGTGAACGGGAGGGCGCGGTGGCCCGGGTCCTGGCGCACCAGGGCCGCCCCGGGGGCGGCCAGGCCCGCCGTGATCCGCTCCGCCGCCCGGGAGCCCAGGGCCTTGACCAGGATCGAGCCGCTTGGCCCTCTAGCGGCGCCCATCGCCTCGCGAACCAGTTCGTCAGCGGCCGCCACCGCCTCGGACACGGTCTCGGCCGGCGCCACCCGCCCCCGGCCTGCAGGCCGGGCGGTCCCGGCGGCCATCGCCGCCGACCACTCCCCCGGCCGGTAGAGCACCAGGCCATCCAGGGTCTGGAGGCCCGCCCGCAGTGCGGCCCGCTCGCCGCGGCGCAGGGGCCGCCGGCTGAACTCGCCCAGCACGGCCACCCGCGGTCGGGGCAGGCTCTGCAGGACCCGCAGCGCGTGCACCGTCGCCGCCGGGGTCGCGTCCACGGTGTCGTCCAGCACCCAGCGCACGCGCGCGCCCGCGAGCCGCCGGACCCGGCCCGGCGGCGGGACCATCGCGGCCAAGGCCTGGATCCCTCGCTCGAGCGGCAGGCCGAGGGCCAGGAGGGTGGTGGCGGCGGCGCCCACCGCTCGGAGCGCCGCCGGCCCGAGCAGGGGCACCACCACCGTCTGCGCCCCGCCAGGGTCCCGGACCACGCAGCGGGTCCCGGCCCCGTCCGGGAGCGGAGCGCCGCTGACCTCGACGCTCGCCCCGCTGCCCGCCCCCCCGAAGGTGAGCAGGCGGTCGGCCCGGCCGGCGGCGGCCAGATCGGGTTCGTCGATGGGAGCGACCAGCACGCTGCCGGGGCCGGCCAGCAACCCGAAGTCCCGGACCGCCGCCGCCCGCCGCCGCCAGTAGAGGGCCTCCGCATCAACCGCCCCGACCAGGCAGACGACCTCGGGCCGGATCATGGTGGCCAGCTCCCGGTACTCGTCGCTGGAGGTGCCGGCCACCTCCAGCAGGTAGTCGGCGGCTCCGGCCGGGGCTCGCGTCAGCGCGATCGGCAGCCCGTAGGAGTCGTTCTGGTCGCCATTGGCGAAGGGCTCAGCCCCGGTGGCGCCCCAGGCCGCCACCAGGGCGGCCTGGGTGGTGCTCTTGCCCAGGCTGCCGGCCACCGCCACCGCGCGCCCGCGCCGAGTGCCCAGCTGCTGGCGGGCCACCGCCCGCAGGGTGGCCAGCACGTCCGTCACCCGGACCACCGTCGCGCCGGCCACACCCAGCTCCTCAGGTTGCAGGTCGCGTTCGACCAGGCACCCGGTGGCGCCGCCAGCCACCGCGTCGGCCAGATGGGCGTGCCCGTCGGCGTTGGGCGTGCGGACCGCGACGAAGAGCTCGCCACCACGGACGTTGCGGGAGTCGTAGGCGGCCTCGGTGAACTCCAGCGCCCCCCGGCACAGCACGGCCGGCGAGTACGGGGCCGCCGCCGCCAGCAGCGCGTCGAGGGTGAGCACGGCTCAGCAGGCGGCGGGCCCCAGACCGGCCTGGGCCCGTCGCACCGTCTCCTGGGCCCCGACACAGGCGTCAGCCACCTCGCTGGCCAGGAGGCCGGCCCGGCCACGCTCGCGCTCCAGGATCGCACCGGCCTCGCCATGGAGGAACACCCCCGCCCGGGCCGCCTCGAAGGGGGCCAATCCCTGGGCGGCGAGAGCGGCGATGAGTCCGGCCAGTACGTCACCGGTGCCGCCGGTGGCCAGGACCGCCGTCGCATGTGGGTCGACGGCCCTGCGACCGCCGGCGTCGGCGATGACGGTGCCAGCCCCCTTGAGCACAACCACCCCCGCCACCTCGCGCGCAAGGGTGCCCGCCGCCGACGCGCGATCCGCCTGGATGGCCGCGGTCGAGAGCCCGAGCAGCCGCCCCATCTCGGCCGGGTGGGGGGTGAGGATGGCGCCCGCCGGGATCAGCGCCCGCAGGTCGGGGTCCCGGGCGCAGAGGTTGAGAGCATCGGCGTCAAGGACCAGCGGGCAGCCCGGCCGGACGTCCCGCATGAGCGCCGCCAGGAAGGCGGCGGTCGGGGCCGCCTGCCCCAGCCCCGGGCCGCAGACGACGGCGGCCGCCCCGGCGAGGTCCTCGCCCAGCGCGGATACCGCCGCGGCGCCGACGCCCCCACCCCCCTCTACCGGCAGGAGGCGCAGGATCACCTCGGCGGGGAAGGCCGCGACGCCCCCGGGGCCCAGGGGCGTCGCGCAGGCGACCTTGCCCGCGCCGCCCCGGAGCGCACCCAGGGCACACAGCGCCGCCGCCCCGGGGAAGCTGCCCCCGCCGGCCACCACGAGCACCGTGCCGTAGGTGCCCTTGTGGCTCTGGGCCGGGCGGTCGGGCAGGCGGAGGTCGAGGGGGATGGAGGCCTGCGACGGCGGGGCGGCGCTCCCCGGCGGCTCCAGCCCGCCCAGGGCCGCTATCGCGATCGCGACCCCTGCGTCGTGGGTCAAGCTGATCTCCAGCCCCGGCACCAGCCCTCCGTTGACCGCCACCACCGGCGCCTGGCCGCGGGGACGCACCACTTCGATCGCGCGGTACGCGGGAATCCGCCAACCCATGCGCCCGTAGACCTTGCGCACCGCTTCCTTGGCGGCCCAGCGGCTGGCCCAGCGCTCCGGCCGCCGGCCGCAGGTTGCGGCCTCGCCGGCGGTGAAGCACCGCACCCGGAAGCGCGGCTGGCGTTCCAGGAGGGCCGCGATCCTGGCGACCGCGGTCACGTCGACCCCGACCGCGCGCACCCCGACCGCGGCCGGCCCATCCCGCGAGCGGGGACTGGCGCGCCTCATGTCACTCGACGGTGACCGACTTGGCCAGGTTGCGGGGCTGGTCGACGTCGCAACCGCGCACCAGGGCCGCATGGTAGGCCAGGAGCTGGGCCACAACGACGTTGACCATGGGCGACACCAGCTCGGGCACCTCTGGGACCGAGATCAGCTCGGTGGCCACGCCCCGCAGACTGTCGTCGCCGGCACTGACGATGGCGATGACCGGGCTCTGTCGGGCCCGCACCTGCTCGATGTTGCTGCGCATCTTGTCCCTGGTCCGCCCGGCCGTGGCAAAGGCCACCACCGGCATGCTGCGGTCCAGGAGCGCGATCGGCCCGTGCTTCAACTCGCCGGCCGGGTAGCCCTCCGCGTGCTGGTAGGAGATCTCCTTCAGCTTGAGGGCGCCCTCCAGGGCCGTCGGATAGTTGATCCCGCGGCCGATGAACAGCACCGCCGGGTGGTCGGCGATGACGCCGCCGAGGACGGCCAGACGCTCGGCGCCCGCCAGCACCAGCCGCTGGGCCGGGGCCACGGCCCGCAGGCCGGCGACCACCGCCCGGGCGGCTGGGCGGTCCAGGGACTTGGCGCGCCCCGCCAGGTGCAGCCCCAGCAGGATCCCGCAGGCGGCCTGGGTGACGAACGTCTTGGTGGCCACCACGCCGATCTCCGGTCCGGCGTGGAGATTGACGACGCCGTCAGCCTCTAGGGCCAAGGAGCTGGCCACGACGTTGGTCAGGGCCACGACATGGCTCCCGCGCGCGCGCGACTCGCGCGCCGCCGCCAGGGTGTCCGCCGTCTCGCCGGACTGTGAGATCGCCACGGTCAGGGTGCGGGCGTCCACCACCGTCGGCCGGTAGCGGAACTCCGAGGCGGTCTCCACCTCCACCGGGATCCCGGACAACTCCTCGATGGCGTACTTGGCGACCAGGCCCGCGTAGTAGGCGGAGCCCGCGCCCACGATGCGAACGCGAGTCCAACCGGCGGCCACCGCCGGGGGTGGATCCCAGTCGGGGAAGCGGACCTCCCCGCTGTCCAGCAGCCGGCCCCGGAGGGCGTTCTCCACCGCGGCGGGCTGCTCGTCCATCTCCTTGCGCATGAAAGTGGGGTACCCGCCCTTCTGGGCCGCCAGCACGTCCCACTCGACCCGGATGACCCGGGGCTCGACCTCGGCGCCATCGGCGATGGTGCTGACCACCGGGCCCACCGGACTGATGACGGCCATCTCGCCCTCCCCCAGGACCAGGACCTGGCGGGTGTAGGGCAGGATGGCCGGGATGTCGGAGCACAGGAACCACTCCCGCTCCCCCACCCCGACCACCAGCGGCGCGTTGAGTCGGGCCCCGATCAGGGTGTCGGGATCGGTCGATCCCAGGACCACCACCGCGAACGCACCCCGGAGACGGCGGAGGGCGGTCCGGGTGGCGTCGACCAGGTCCCCGGCATAGGCCTGCTCGATCAGGTGCGGGATGACCTCGGTGTCGCCTTCGGACAGGAAGCGATGCCCCGCCGCCAGCAGCTCCTCGCGCAGCTCCTGGAAGTTCTCGATGATCCCGTTGTGGATGACGTAGAACCGTCCGTCGCAGTCCGTGTGCGGGTGGGCATTGATCTCGCTCGGTCGCCCGTGGGTGGCCCAGCGGGTGTGACCCATGCCCACCTGGCCGGGCAGGGAACGGCCCTCGAGCCGCTCCAGCAGGGCCGCCACCTTGCCCTCGCACTTGACCGAGGTTGGCGCCCCCTGCCGGTCCAGGACCGCGATGCCCGCGGAGTCGTAGCCGCGGTACTCCAGCCGCCGCAGGCTCTCCAGCAGGATCGGCTCGGCGGCCTGCGGTCCCAGGTACCCGATGATGCCGCACATGTCCGGTGCTCCTCAGCAGCTGCCGCTGACCTCTCCGGCGCCCGACCCGGTGTGGCCCGCCCGGGGCCGCGAGGGGGGAGGAGCCGCTCCCGGCCCCGGGCGAGTCCGCTGGCGCCGCGCCCCTAGAGGGTACAGGGCGGCGCCGCCCCCGGCTGCCGCCCCCTACGGCGGCCGCGCTACGGCGAGACCGAGGGCGAAGGCGAAGGCGTCGGCGTCGGCGTCCGCGTCGCCTTGGGGATGGGGATCTTCTTCAGGGTGAAGGTGACACTGACCAGCTGCCGGGAGACCGAGATGTCCGTGGGGATCACCAGGCGGACCGTCTCCGTGAAGGTGCCGGTGGCCCCGGCCAGCGAGAGCGACCCGGTGACGAGGCCGGTCAGGCCGTTGAGCGCGGCCGGGGTACCGGTGGCGATCACCGTCAGCGGGGCGTACTGCACCGACACGATCTGGTAGCCGGTGGGTGGCGGGCCGATCGTTCCCAGGGTCACGGCCACCGTCCGCGGCGTGGTCCGGGAGGCGATCACCAGCTGCACGCTGACGAAGGTGGGGACCACCGTGAAGCCCTTGGCCGGCCGGCCGTCACGGGTCAGGATGACCGCCAGGCTCTCGGTCGTCGTGGCCCGCAGCTTGGAGAGGTCGGCGTTGATGCTGGCGCTCAGCCCCCCAAGGAGGGTGGCGGGGCCGCTGACAGTCGCAGCGGCCGGGCTGGTGCTCGTCTTGGCGCCGTCGAAGACGTAGCCGGGTGGGGGCGAGTGGGTCACCGTCACGTGCACCGGCAGATGCACCTCGGCCAACTGGTCCACCACCACGGTGACGCGGGGCGGGTGCGACCAGATGGCGACGTTGGGATCCGTGTTCACCACGCGCACCGGCAGGTTGTACACGCCCGCCCGCCGGATGGCGTGGAGGTCGAGCGAGGCGGTCAGCTGCTGGCCCACGCGCCGGGAGGCCACGTTCGCGGCCAGGCCGGCGACCTTGACCGGCAGACGCCCGACCGGGTGGAGCAGCACCAGGTTGGCGCGAAGCAGCGAGGTGGTCACCGGGACGTCCACCGTCCGGATCTCCGGGGGGTTGGGGACGTAGACCACGGCCACCCACATCCCCAGCGCCACGCCCAGGGCGATCAGTTTGAGGCGGAAGGTGCCGGCCAGGAGACCCACGCCAGCCCTCAGGAGCGCTCGACGGGCGTGGCCCGGGGGCGAGGCCGGATCCGCAGTGCGCGGTGCGAGCCCTCGGCGAGCGGCAGCCCCAAGAGCCGGCCCAGGGTCGTCGCCAGCGCGGGCGCGTCGAGCCCGCGGACGAGGGTGCCGCCCTGGGCCACGCTGATCTGCCCGGTCTCCTCAGAGATCACCAGGATCGCCGCATCCGTGGTCTGGCTCAGCCCGACCGCAGCCCGGTGTCGAGTACCCACGCGCTCCACGCCCCCCATCTGGTCTGCCAGGGGCAGGACACACCCCGCCGCCACCAGCCGCCCGTCCCGCACGACGACCGCGCCGTCGTGGAGGGGTGAATTGGGGAAGAAGATGGTGAGCAGGGCTTCCGCGCTCAGCACCGCCTCCAGCCGGACCCCGGTCATCGACACCTCCTCCAGCCCACTGCTCGCCTGCAGCACGATGAGGGCCCCCACCCTCCGCTCGCTGAGCCGCACCGCCGCCCGAACCAGCTCATCGACCTCGCGCCGGAGTTCGACCCCGTTCCGGGGCAGCCGGCCGTAGCGGATCCGTCCCAGGCGGCCCATCTGGTCCAGCGCGCGTCGCAACTCCGGCTGGAAGAGCACGATCACGGCGATCAGCACGATCTGACCGCCGTTGCGGTACAGGAAGCTGAGGACCGGCAAGTTCAGGATGTCGGCCACCACCCCGAGGGCGCCGATGACCAGCAACCCCAGGAGCAGCTGCACGGCCTGGGTGCCCCGGATCAGGATCAGCAGCCGATAGATGAGGAAGGTGACGATCGCGATGTCGACGATGTCCCGCCACCCCACCGTCTGGAGGAGAACTCGCAGCACCTGGCCCACGTTGACGGTGGCCCCTAGCGTGGTCACGGGGCGGCGTCCGCGGGGGCGAAGAGCGCCGCCAAGAGCGCCTGCTGCGCCCACAGCCGGTTCTCCGCCTGCTGGAAGACGGCGGCCTGGGGACCGTCCAGGACCTCGTCCGTGATCTCCTCCCCCCGATGGGCCGGCAGGCAGTGCAGGACCCGCACCCCGGCCGGTGCCCGGCGCAGGAGTTCGCCGTTCACCTGGTACGGCCCGAAGTCCTCGCGCCGCTGCTCGTGCTCGGCCTCCTGGCCCATGCTGGTCCAGACATCGGTGTAGATGATCTCGGTGGCCTCCAACCCCTCGTCCAGGCTGTTGGTGACCGAGACCCGCCCCGGGCCCAGCCGCTCGCTCGCCCCCAGGACCGCGGCGCTCGGCTCGTGGCCCGCCGGGGTCACGACCCGCAGATCGAGGCCCAGGAGGTTGGCCCCCTCGATCCAGGAGTTGCAGACGTTGTTGCCGTCCCCGATGAACGTCACCCGGTGGCCCGCCAGGCCGCCCAGCAGCTCGCGAACGGTGAGGCAGTCGGCCAGGATCTGGCAGGGGTGGCCCTGGTCGGTCATGGCGTTGATGACCGGGTGGCGCATGTGCTCGGCCAGGCCCAGCAGGTCCCGATGCGACGGCACCCGCACCACCAGGCCATCGACGAAGCCGTCGAGGATGCGGGCCACGTCCGCCACGGACTCGCGGCGCCCCAACTCGATCTCACGATCGAAGAGCGCGATTGGGTGGCCCCCGAGACGCGAGATCCCGACCTCGAACGACACCCGGGTCCGGTTGCTCGGCCGCAGGAAGATCATGGCCACCGAGCGACCGGCCAGCGGGTGGCCGGGCTCGGCCCCTCGCTTATAGGCGATTGCCAGGTCGAGCAGACCGGACACCTCGCCGGCCGTGAGGTCGGCGACAGCCAGAAAGTCACGCCCCCGCAGCCGGTGTTCCAAGACGTTCTGCTGCCTACTCACGGCGGCCGAGTTCCATCCCCAGTATACGTGCCCCCCTGGCCGCGACCGTCCGCCACCGCACCGACGCGGCATCCGGAGATGGGCCGGAGTTCGAGCTTGGGGTCGTCGGCTGCGGGCGGCCTAGCGCTTGGTGTACTGGGGCGCCTTGCGGGCCCGCTTCAGTCCGTACTTCTTGCGCTCCTTCTCGCGGGGATCACGCCGAAGCAGGCCGGCTGCCTTGAGCACGCCCCGGAGGCCGGGGTCGACCACGCAGAGCGCCCGGGCCAGGCCGTGTGCCACGGCCCCAGCCTGACCGGAGATCCCCCCGCCCTCGACCTTGACCAGGACGTGGACACGTGAAGCGGTCTGGGTGACCTGGAGCGGGCGCAGGGCCGCCTGCTCCAGGTCACTGCGGCCGAAGTGGCGCAGCGGCTCGCGGTCGTTGATCGAGATCGTTCCCTGCCCGGGGTAGACCCGCACGCGGGCGATGGCCGTCTTGCGACGGCCGGTTCCATAGGCGTAGCGGCGCTCGCCGTCTGTCACGATGCCAGGACCTCCCCGTGGTCGCCGAAGGTGATCGGAGTCGGCCCCTGGGCCGCATGGGGGTGCTCGGCACCGGGGTAGACCCGCAGTCGCCCCAGCTCCGCCGCTCCCAGGGTGTTGTGCTGGAGCATGCCCCGCACCGCCCGCCGCAGCGGCACCGCCGCATCCCGCTCCATCTGCTGATCGAACGTCCGCTCGCGCCTTCCCCCGGGATAGCCGCTATAGCGGTCATAAATCTTCTGCGAGTGCTTGCGACCGGTCACCACCACTTCCCGGGCGTTGATGACCACCACCTGGTCCCCGCACAGGACGTGGGGGGTGTACTCGGGGCGATGCTTGCCCCGCAGGACGCGGGCGATGTTCACGGCCAGCCGGCCCAGGGTCTGACCACGGGCGTCCACCAGGTACCAGCGCGGCTCGATCGCGCCGACCGGCGCCGAGTACGTCCGCTGCCCGCTACTCACCATCACGCCGTTCTCCCATCCTGGACGTCCTGATACTCGACCGCCCACTGGTGGATGCCCCGGGCCGGTGCCACTGGCCAGGGGACGCGGGGCACGTCGGGGCGACGCAGGGACCCCAGGACCACCGATGGGGGGACGCGCCCCTCGCCGACCGCGACCAAAGCCCCAACCATGCTGCGCAGCATCCCACGCAGGAAGGCATCGGCGCACACCTCGAAGCAGACCTGTCGCCCCAGCCGACGGATCCGCACCCAATGCACGGTACGCTCGGTCGACCCGCCGGGCCGCGGACTCTGACCGAAGGCCCGCAGGTCGTGGCGTCCCTCGAAAGCCCGCGCGATCTCCCGCATCAGGGCGAGGTCGAGCGGTCCGCGGACCCGCCAGACGTAGTTCCGTCCCACCGCCGCCGGCACGGTGTCCGTGACCACGAGGTAGCGATAGGTGCGCCGCAGAGCGGAGAAGCGGGCATGAAATCCCGCCGGGACGAGCTCCGCACGGCGGATGACGATGTCCTCGGGAAGATGGGCGTTGCACGCCGCCTGCAGCCGGCGCGGGTCCCACGCGCGCCGCAGCCGCAGGGACACCACCTGCCCGTGGGCATGGGCTCCAGCATCGGTGCGCCCGGCCGCAACCAGCAGCGGGCGCTCCCCGGTGGCCAGGGTGAGGGCACGCAGCAACGCCGCCTCCACCGTGGGCCGGTCCGGCTGGGCCTGCCAGCCCGCGTAGCCGGTGCCGTCGTACTGCAGCGTAAGGCGGTACTGATCGGAGGAGGCGACTGGCTCCAACTCCACTCTCAGTCCACCAGCTCCATCAGAACCATGGGCGCGCCATCCCCGTGGCGTGGGCCCTTGGGAATGATCCGGGTGTACCCGCCGGGACGTTCTGCGTACCGAGCGATGAGGGTGGAGAACAGCTTGAGCTGGACCTCTCGCTTGGTCAAGACCCGGGCGACCAGGCGCCGGGCGTGGAGGTCGTCCGCCTTGGCGGTGGTGATGATCCGGTCCGCCCACCGCCGCAACTCCTTGGCACGGGCCTCGGTGGTCTCGATCCTGCCGTACTCCAGCAACTGGGTGACCTGAGTACGGGTCATGGCCCGACGCTCGTCGCTTGGACGCCCAAACTTTCGGCCCGCCTTCCGGTGACGCATCTCTGCCTACCGCGCCCCGGTCTGGAAGAGGGAGTCCACCTCGCCGGCGGCGACGAACCCACGCTCGACGAGCTTCTCCTTGATCTCCTCCAGGGACTTGAAGCCGAAATTGCGCAGAGCCAGGAGCTCCTCCTGGCGCATCCCGATCAGCTGTCCGACCGTTCCGATCTCGTTGGCCTTAAGGCAGTTGAGGGCCCGAACGCTGAGCTCCAACTCCTCAACCGGGACCTCGGCGAGGCGGCTGGGAGCGTCCGCGCCCGGGCGGCCCACCGGTGCGACCGGCGCCAGGCTCTCGCCGAAGCGCACGAAGAGCTCGAGATGGGAGGTGTAGTAGCTCGCCGCCTGGCTGACCGCGTCCACCGGACTGATCGTCCCGTCGGTCCAGACCTCCAGGCCGAGCTTCTCCCAGTCCGTGTCCTGCCCGACCCGGGTCCGCTCGATTAGGAAATTGGCCTTCACCACCGGGGTGAAGATGGCATCCAGCGGCATCACGCCGATGGGCTGCCCCTCTTTCTTGTTCTTCTCAGCCGTGGCGTAGCCCTTGCCACGCTCCACCGTCAGCTCCATCCGCAGCCGACCGTCCTTGCTGTCGATCGAGCACAGGTAGAGGTCGGGGTTGATGATCTCCACGTCGGCCGTTGGCTCGATATCGGCCGCAGTGACCCGGCGCGGTCCGGTGACGTCAAGCGTGACCCTGGCCCCCTCCGGCGCGTGGCAGACCAAGCTCAGCCCCTTGATGTTGAGGAGGATCTCGCCGACATCCTCTTTCACATGGGGTATGACCGCGAACTCGTGGGAGACCCCGTCGATCGCCACCGCCGTCACAGCGGCCCCAGGCAGCGAGGAGAGGAGCACCCGTCGCAGGGAGTTGCCCAACGTGGTGCCATAGCCAGGCTCCAGCGGCTCGATCTCGAAGCGGCCGAAATTGTGCGAGGTCTCGACCTCGCGGACTGTGGGGAGTACAGGGGTATCCAGCATGGGTCAGGAGGTCCTCATGGATGCGTGAACGCGCTGCTCGTCCACTACCGGGAGTAGTACTCGACGATCAGCTGCTCGTCGATGGTGGTGTCCATCTCCTGCCGCTCCGGCTGCCGCACCACGTCGACGCGCAGAGACTCGGGCATCACCGCCAGCCAGGCTGGCACCGACCGGCTGCCGGCGACCGCACGCTGAAAGGGCTCCAACTGATGGCTCCGCTCGCGAACGGTGATGACCTCACCCGGACGCACCTGGTAGCTGGGAATGTTCACCGGCCGCCCATTGACCTTGAAGTGCCGGTGGCCGACCAGCTGCCTGGCCTCCTGGCGCGACGAGGCCAGGCCCGCCCGGTAGACAACGTTGTCCAAGCGCCGCTCAAGGGTCTGCAGCAGGAGGACTCCGGTGATGCCCTTGCTCTGGGCGGCGGCATCGAAGTAGATCCGGAACTGCGCCTCCAGGACCCCGTAGATGCGGCGCGCACGCTGCTTGGCTCGAAGCTGCACCCCGTACTCGCTCACCCGTCGACGCCGCGCCAGCCCGTGCTGACCCGGCGGGGTGGCGTTGCGCTTGGTGAAGGTGCAACGCTCCCCCACGCACTTGTCGCCCTTGAGGAAGAGCTTCACCCCTTCGCGGCGGCACAGACGGCAGACCGGCTCGTGAACATTAGCCATGACGTCCCCTAGACCCGTCGCCGCTTGGGTGGCCGGCAGCCGTTGTGCGGGATCGGGGTGACGTCACTGATGGCACTGATCTCCAGCCCGGTGGCCTGCAGTGACCGGATCGCCGCCTCGCGCCCCGCGCCCGGCCCCTTCACGAAGACCTCGACGGTGCGCAGGCCGTGCTCCTGGGCCCGGCGGGCGGTGGCCTCGGCCGTCACCTGGGCGGCAAAGGGCGTGCTCTTCCGCGACCCCTTGAAGCCCTGCCCTCCTGCGCTCCCCCAGGTGATGACGTTGCCCTGGGGGTCGGTGAGGGTCACGATCGTGTTGTTGAAGGTGGCCTGGATGTGGGCCTGGCCGACCGCGATGTTCTTCCGCTCCCGGCGCCGGGTCCGGACAACCTTCTTCTTCTTCGCCACCAATGCTCCCTAGGAGGCGCACGCAGGGCGCCGGGCCATCCCCAGCGCGTGCGCCACGCCGATCACTTGCCCTTCTTCCGTCGCACACCAACGGTCTTCTTCGGTCCCCGGCGCGCCCGGGCGTTGGTTCGGGTGCGCTGCCCGCGGACCGGGAGACCGCGTCGGTGTCTAAGTCCGCGGTAGGTGCCGATCTCCATCAGCCGCTTGATGTTCAGCGCCACCTGGCGGCGCAGGTCACCCTCGACCCGACCGGCGAGATCCTTGCCGATCACGTCCCGAAGGCGGGCCACCTGGGCCTCGGTGAGGTTGCTGACGCGAATGTTGGCGTCGACGTTGGCGATCCGCAGCACCCGCTGGCTGGTGTGCAGCCCGATGCCGTATATGTAGGTCAGCGCGATCTCAACCCGCTTGTCGCGGGGGATGTCGACCCCGGCGATTCGTGCCACTCGCTTCGGCCTCCTATCCCTGACGCTGCTTGTGCTTGGGGTTCTCGCAGATGACCCGCACCACGCCGGCGCGGCGGATGACCTTGCACTTGTCGCAGATCCGCTTCACCGACGCCCGCACCTTCACCAGCTCTCTACCCGTGTTCGTGAGTCCATCCGTCCCGATCATGCCAGTCGGGCCAGGATCCGCCCCCGGCCCGGGTCCGCGGTCGACCGTGCGACCAAGACCCGGTCCCCAGGAAGGATTCGGACGCTGGCGAGACGGGCCCTCCCGGCGGCGTGCGCCAAGATCCGCTGCCCGCCGTCCAACTCTACCCGAAAGAGCGCGTTCGGCAAAGGCTCCAGGACCCGTCCCTCGACGCCGCCATCAACTCGCATGGCGCGCATCACTGGCCGGGTGACCGGAACCCTGGCCGCTAGTATACGGGACCGGCCGCCGACAGGGCCACCGGCACTCTCCCATCACCTCAGTCCGGGGGTAGGGTCAGGATCTCTGGGCCCTCGTCCGTGATGGCCACCGTGTGCTCCGCGTAGCAGGCCCACCCCCCATCGGCGGTGACGACGGTCCACCCATCGGGCTGCACCCGGGTCTCGGGGCTCCGCTCGTTGACCATGGGCTCGATGGCCAGGCAGAGCCCTCGGCGGATCTCCACACCCCGGCCGGGACGGCCGTAGTTGGGGACCTGGGGCTCCTCATGCATGTCGCGGCCGATGCCGTGGCCCACGTACTGGCGGACCACCCCGAAGCCCTGCGCCTCCACATACTCCTGGACCGCGTGGCCGATGTCCCCGATGCGGTTCCCCGGACGGGCCTGGGCCACGCCCCGGCGCAGGGCCTCGTTCGTGACATCCAGCAGCCGCTGAGCGGCCGGGGCCAGGGTGCCACAGCCCACCGAGAGGCCGGCATCCGCCCACCAGCCCTGGTGGACGAGGCCGCAGTCGAGGCTGACCAGGTCTCCGTCCTGGAGGCGCCGCCGACCGGGGATCCCGTGGACCACCTCCTCATTCACAGAGATGCACAGGTGGCGAGGGAACCCCTCGTAGCCGAGGAACCCCGGGATGCAGCCCCGACGCCGGATGGCTCGATCCGCGGCCCGGTCCAGGTCCAAGGTGGTGATCCCGGGACGCACCAGCTCACGCAGTTCCGCCAGTACCTCCCCGAGGTAGCGACCCGCCTGGCGCATCACGGCGATCTCCTCCGGGCGCTTGAGGGTGATCACCCAGGGTCGGGCATGGATATGCCGACGGCCTGAAGCACGGCCCGATGCACGAGCGCCACCGGGCGATCCCCGTCGATCCGGACCACCGGGAGCCGGGCCGAGTAGTAGGCCAGGACTGCTGCGGTGCTCTCCTGGTAGATCCGCATCCGCGTTCTCACGGTCTCTGGGGTGTCATCGCTGCGCCCCTCCACCTCGGCGCGCCCGAGCAGACGTCGCTCCAGCACCTCCGCAGGGACCTCCAGCACCACAACCGCTTGCAACGGACGCCTGATCGCCGCCAGCATCGAGTCCAGGGCCTCAGCCTGGGCGACCGTCCGAGGGAAGCCATCGAAGACGAAACCCCTCCGCTCCAGTCCCTGGAGGTGCGCCGCCATGACCGAGATGATGACCTCATCGGGCACCAGCTCGCCGCGGTCCATGTAGCCGCCGACCCGGGCGCCAAGCGCGGTGCCCTGAGCCCGCTCCGCCCGCAAGATGTCGCCGGTGGCGAGGTGGTGCTGTCCCGTCTGCGCCCCGAGGAGCTGCGCCTGGGTGCCCTTTCCACTCCCGGGCGGCCCGAACAGCACCAGCCGCCGCCGGCCGGCTGGCGTCGACCTACCGTCAGTCACCGAATGAACCCTCGGTACTGCCGCATGAGCAGCTGCGTCTCCAGCTGCTTCATGGTGTCCAGCGACACTCCCACCACGATCAGAATGGCGGTCCCTCCCAGATAGAGTCCGGTCGAAGGCTGCTGGCCGGTGAGGAACGCAGTCAACAGGGGGAGGACCACCGTGATCACCCCAAGGAAGATGGCCCCGGCCAGGGTGATCCGTCCCATAACGCGGGCGAGGTACTCCGCAGTTGCCGGTCCAGGACGAATGCCGGGGATGAAGACCGCGTTCTTCTTCAGGTTGTCAGCTGTGTCGTCCGGGTCGAAGGTGACGGCCGTGTAGAAGAACGTGAAGCCCATGATCAACACGAAGTAGAAGATCTGGTAGAGGACGTCCACCACTAGGCTGGGGCCAAAGGGGTTCCAGTTGTTGTGGATCCACAGGGCCACGCTGCCCACGACGCCGCCTGAGTGCCCCACCGACGGCGCGAAAAAGTTCCCGAAGAGGGTTGGGAAGAACATGATGGAGATGGCGAAGATGATAGGAATCACTCCAGCCTGGTTGACGCGCAGGGGCAGGAAGCTACTGCGCCCCTGATAGATCTTTTGCCCAAGAACCCGCTGCGCCGACTGAATGGGAATCTTCCTGGTGGCCTGCTGGACGAAGATGATGCCGGCGCTGACCACCACCCCGATGACGGCGAACATGAACAGACTGAATACCTGCTGGCCGGTGTGGGTGAACCCCAGCACGGTGCCGGGGACCTGGCCCAGGATGCCGGCCATGATGATGATCGAGACCCCGTTGCCCAGACCGTACTCGGTGATCAACTCTCCGAACCACATGATGATGACCGTGCCCCCGGTCAGAATCACGATGATTCCGAGGATGCTCGGCCACGGCGTCGTGGGTGAGAGGATCGACTGCCCCTGGAAGGTGAAGCTCTCGAAGAGCCGCGTGAACCCGAACGCCTGCAGCATCGCCAGAGCGACCGTCAGGTAGCGGGCGTACTGCGTCAACCGGGTGTTTCCCTGCTGGCCTTCCTTGGACATCTCCTTCACGCGCGTGGAAACCACCGTCATCAACTGCATGATGATGGTGGCGTTGATGTAGGGATTCAGGCCGAGCGCCACGATGGAAATGCCGGCGAAGGCGCCGCCGGTCCCGAAGCCGCTCCCGGAGAAGAGGTTGAGCAGGCCCAGGAGCCCGTTGCTCTGGAACAGCTGGCGCAGTGCGGCCGTGTTCACCCCGGGGATGGTGATCGAAGCCAGCAGCCGGAAGACGCAGATCAAGCCGATCGTGATCAGCAGCTTGCGGCGCAGTTCCGGCACGCCCATGGCGCTGCGGAGGGCGCCGAAGACGTTCATCAGTCGGCGGGGGTCATCCCCGTGCTGCCGTCACCCTTTGGCACCTCGGCGGCGACCGCGGAGCCGTCTTCGATGAGATCGACCCGCCCGCCAGCGGCTTCCACGGCCCGTCGCGCTGCGCCACTCGCGCGATGCACCCGGATCGTCAGCCCCTGAGGAGGCTCACCCACCGCCAGCAGCTTCACCCGCCGCCGCTCACTGGCGATCAATCCGGCCGCAGCCAGGGCCGCTGGGTCGACAGTGCTCCCGGGAGCAAAGCGGCGCAGCTTGACGCAGTTGACCACCGAGTACTCGACCCGGAAGCGGTTATAGAATCCCCGCAGCTTTGGGACCCGCTGGGACAGTGGCATTTGGCCGCCCTCGAAGGCCCTAGGCAGGTTCCACGAGGTGCGCGCGCCCTGCCCCTTCTGGCCTCGGCCGCTGGTCTTGCCCTGCCCGGCAGAGGGTCCGCGACCAACCCGCGTGCGTCGCTTGCGGCTACCGGGCGCAGATCGCAGGTCGTGCAACTGCACAGTCAGCTCTCCTTCCTGGGGGTTTGGCGCTCGGTTCGGTCGCCGCCGGATGGACCGTCGATCACCTCGGCCGTCACCAAGTGGCGCACCTTGGCAACCATGCCGCGCACGCTGGGCGTGTCCCGATGTTCCACCACCTGGTGCAGCCGGCGCAGGCCAAGGGCGGCCACGGTGCGCTTCTGGTCCACCGCGTACCCGATGCCGCTCTTGACCCAGGTAATCCTCAACTGCCGGCGATCGTCAGTCATGGGCCGGTTCCGAGCGCGCCAGCTGTCGACTGGCCGCGGTAGTGACAAGTCGCCCCCGCAGCATCGAGACAGTCTCGGCCCGGCGCAGTTCCTGGAGGGCGGCGATGGTGGCCCGCACGGTATTGATGGGATTGTCGCTGCCCAGAGACTTCGTCAGGATGTCCTTGATGCCCGCCAGTTCGACAACGGCGCGCATCGCCCCTCCGGAGATCACTCCGGTCCCCGGCGAGGCCGGCTTGAGCATCACCCGCGCCGCCCCGTGCTTGAGCCGCACCTCGTGGGGGATGGTGGTCCCGACCATCGGCACGGAGACGAGGTGCTTCTTGGCGTCCTCCACCCCCTTGCGGATGGCCTCCGGCACCTCCCCCGCCTTGCCCAGACCCGCGCCGACCCGGCCCGAGCCGTCGCCGACCACCACCAGGGCGCTGAACGAGAAGCGCCGCCCACCCTTGACGACCTTGGCCACCCGGTTGAGGCTGACGACCCGCTCGGCGAGGTCGCCGCGGCCGTCTCGATCCCCGCGCATACCACTCATGGCCATCGTCAGAACTCCAGTCCCGCAGCTCGGGCGGCTTCCGCCAGCGCCCGCACCCGGCCATGATATTGGTAACCGGCTCGATCGAAGACAACCACCCGGTGCCCGCCCGCCAAGGCACGCTCGGCCAGCGTCCGGCCGATGGCCGCCGCCGTCTCTGTTGTGACCCCACGTAGGCCCAGAGAGCCCTCAACCGTTCCGGCGGCAGCCAAGGTCCGGCCACTCACGTCATCAATGAGCTGGGCGTAAACATGGCGCAGGCTCCGGTGCACGCACAGACGCGGCCGGCTGGGGGTGCCCTGCACCCGGCCGCGGACCCGCCGGTGCCGCCGCTGCCGGGCCGCCGCCCGATCGAAGGGGGCCTTCATGACGTTGGGGGTCTCCTCTTACTTCTTGGCGGCCTTGCCGCTCTTGCCGGCCTTGCGCCGGACCCGCTCGCCGCGGTAGAGAACCCCCTTGCCCTTGTAGGGCTCGGGAGGCCGCAGCCCCCGAATCTTAGCCGCCACGCCCCCCACCTGCTCCTTGTCGATCCCGCCCACGGCGATGTGGGTCGGGTCCGGGACTTCGATGGTGATCCCCTCCGGCGGGGTCACGCGCATCGGGTGCGAGTATCCCAAGGCCAGCTGCAGGTGATCGCCCTGCTTGGACGCACGGTACCCGACTCCGACCAGCTCCAGCTCGCGCCGGTACCCGTCGGTCACCCCCGTGACCATGTTGGCAACCAAGGTCCGGGTGAGGCCGTGCAGGGCTCGATGCGGACCGGCATTGGAGGGCCGCTCCACCAAGAACTGCCCATCGACCTGTCGAAGCTTCATGGCCGCCGGCACCTTGCGACTCAGGGTGCCCCGGGGGCCCACCACGGTCACCTCAGCCCCGGAAACAGTGATCTCAACCCCCTGGGGCACTGGAATGGGCAAGCGGCCGATGCGCGACATCAGCGGCTACCAGACGTGAGCGACGACTTCGCCGCCCACACCAGCCCGGCGGGCTTCACGATCCGACATGACACCGGCCGGAGTGGAGAGCACCGCCGTGCCCAGACCGCCCCGCACCGTCGGGATCTCGCGACGACCGGTGTACACACGCAGCCCGGGCCGACTCACGCGCCGGAGGCCGTTGAGCGCCTGGCCCTCCGGGGTGCGCGGCTTCAGTTCGACCCACAGTCGGCGAAGCACACCCTCGCCCTCCTCTCCGAAGTCGAGAATGTAGCCCTCGTCCCGAAGCACCCGGGCGATGTCCGCCTTCATGCGGCTCGCGGGCATCACCACCCGCTGGTGCCGAGCGAGATTGGCATTCCGAATCCGGGTCAGCATGTCCGCGATGGGATCAGTCAGCATGGGCGTTCACCAACTCGACTTGCGCACGCCAGGGATCTGCCCCCGCGAGGCGAACGTTCGAAAACAGATGCGACAGAGGCCGAACCGTCGCATGTATCCGCGCGGGCGTCCACAGGCGCCACAGCGGTTGTGCTGCTGCACCGGGTAGGCCGCGGGCCGCAGGCTCTTCATGATCTTGGACTTCTTGGCCATGCCCTAACGCTCCTGTCGCCTAAACGGCATGCCCATCTCGCTCAGCAGCCGCCGGCCCTCATCGTCGGTCCGGGCGGTGGTCACGATGGTGATCTCCATCCCTCGGATCTTGTCGATCTTGTCGTAGTCGATCTCGGGGAAGACCAGCTGCTCACGCAGCCCCAGACTGAAGTTGCCATGCCCGTCCAACTTGGCCGGGACGCCACGGAAGTCACGAATCCGTGGCAGGACCACGTTGATCACCTTGTCCAAGAACTCGTACATCCTCACCCCGCGAAGGGTAACCTTCAGTCCGATCGGCATCCCTTCCCGAAGCTTGAAGGCCGCCACCGAGCGTCTCGCCCGGACCACCACCGGCTGCTGTCCAGTGATCTGCCGCAGATCACCGGTGGCCGCATCGAGTGCCCGCGCGTTCTGGATGGCCTCCCCTACTCCGATGTTCACCACCACCCGCTGGACCTTGGGCACCTGCATCACGTTGAGGTACCGAAACTCCGAGATCATGGTGGGGACCACCTGCTCTTGGTAGGTTGTCCGAAGGCGCGGCGCTGGTGCGGCCATCAGTTCGACACCCGCTCGTACCGCTCCCCGCATCGAGCGCACACCGGGAGATACGCATCTCCCTCCAGCCGACGCTTCAGTCGCGTCGGCTGCTGGCAGCGGTTACAGATGAGCCGCACGTTGCTGTAATGAATCGGCGCGGGGAAGTCGATGATGCCCCCCTGAATGGTGGTGGTTCCGCCTCGGCTGGCGCCTGAGCGCTGGTGGCGTTTGTGCAGGTTCACCCCGCCGACCACGATCCGCTGCTCCGCGGACAGCGTGCGCTCGACCACCCCGCGCTTGCCCCGGTCATCACCGGCAAGCACCATCACGGTGTCGCCCGACCGGATGTCGAGCGGCGACCGCCGACCGGTGGCGCCCCGTCCGGCACGTTTGGTGGCCACCCTCACAGTACCTCGGGCGCCAGCGAGACGATCTTCATGAAGTTTCGCTCCCGCAGCTCCCGCGCCACCGGCCCGAAGATCCGAGTTCCGCGGGGATTGTTCTGGGGGTTGATGAGGACCGCGGCATTGTCGTCGAAGCGGATCTGACTGCCGTCGGGGCGGTGGTACTCCTTGGCCGTCCGGACCACCACCGCCCGGACCACATCACCCTTCTTCACCTGGGTGTTGGGTTGGGCGGCCTTCACAGCGGCGATGATCACATCACCGACCGACGCGTACTTCCGGTACGACCCGCCAAGGACGCGGATGCACAGGATCTCGCGCGCCCCGCTGTTGTCCGCCACCTTAAGAACCGTCTCCTGCTGGATCATCGATTTGCGGCCCCGTCCCTAGCGCGCCCGTTCCACGATCTCGACCACTCGCCACCGTTTGCTGCGGCTGAGGGGGCGGGTCTCCATGATCCGCACCCGGTCACCAAGGTGACAGCTGTTGGTCTCGTCGTGGGCGGCGAACCGCGCGTGGCGCCGCAGGACCTTGCGATAGAGGGGATGAGCCTTCAGCTCCTCCACCGAGACTACCACGGTCTTATCCATCTTATCGCTGGTGACCACGCCCACGCGCACCTTGCGCCTAGACCGCAGGGCCACCTCACTGGTCTCGCTCACGCGCCGTCCTCCAATTGCTCGGCGCGTTCCAGCGCACTCTGTCGTGTCAGGATCCGGGCGACATCTCGCCGCACCTCGCGGAGCCGACGATGGTGCTCCAGCTGCCCGGTGGCCTGCTGAAGACGGAGCTGCAGGATCTCCTGTCGGCGCTGGAGGAGACCCTCGGCGAGCGCGATCCCATCCATCTCCTCGATCTGCTGTCGAGCCTCTCGCAACTTGGTCACAGCGCCCCCTGCTCGTCCGCGGCCTGGACGCCGGGCTCGATCCGAGTCACGAATCGGGTGCGGATCGGCAGCTTGTGGGAGGCCAACCGCATGGCCTCCTGCGCGACGGCCGACGGGACACCGTCCATCTCGAAGAGGATTCGCCCTGGCCGGACCACTGCCACCCAACCTTCCGGCGCCCCCTTGCCTGATCCCATCCGAGTTTCCGCGGGCTTCTTGGTGAACGGCTTGTCCGGGAAGAGACGGATCCAGATCTTGCCGCCCCGACGGACATGCCGCGTCATCGCCCGGCGGGCCGACTCGATCTGGCGATTGCTCATCCAGCACTCCTCGAGCGCCTGCAGCCCGTACGGGCCGAAGGCCAAGGTGCTGCCCCGATACGCCGCGCCCCGCCGATGGCCCCGGTGCACCTTGCGATGCCGTGGTCGTGATGGGATCAGCACGGTCAGCCCTCCTCCGATACAACCGGAGCCGCTGGGGCCGTCTCATCGGGCGCCGGGTCCGCGGGCTTTCTCACGCTCCGCTTCCTGGGGGTCGCAGCCGGACCGGTCAGCGTCGCTGGCGCCGCCTCGGCGGTGGCTGCCCTGGCTCGACGCGGCGCCCGGACCCCTGTCGGCGCCACGTCGCCGCCACCGGCATCCACCGGTGCCGCCGACTCCGGCGCCGCGGCCACGACCGTGGCCGGCGACGTGGCCGCGGACTCCGATGCCGCCGGGCTCGGGGTCGGACCGGTGGCCGGCGCCCCCTGGCTGGCCGAGCCCCGCCGCTCCCGCGGCTCCAGCACCGGCTCCTCGATCCCGGTTGGTTGACCACCGTCGGCCGACGTGAAGTCGCCCCGGTACAGCCAGACAGTGACGCCGATTCGCCCGAAGGTGGTGGCGGCCTCCGTCTGCCCATAGTCGATGTCCGCTCGCAGCGTGTGCAGGGGGACGCGACCGTCGCGGTCCCACTCCCGCCGGCTCATCTCGGCCCCCCCCAGCCGTCCCGAGAGCTGGATCTTCACGCCCTTGGCCCCTGCTCGCATCGACCGCATCACGGACTGCTTGATCGCGCGGCGGAAGGCAATCCGCTTCTCCAGTTGGCTGGCCACCGACTCCGCGACCAGCTGGGCGTCCAGCTCCGGAGTCTTGATCTCCTGGATGGTCACTCGCACCTTCTTCCCCGAGATGCGCTCCAGGTTGTCCCGCAACGCATCGACCGAGGCACCGCTCCGCCCGATGACAATGCCCGGCTTGGCGGTGTGGATGATGACCGTGAGCTGGTTGGCCGACCGCTCCATCTCGATGCGCGAGACGCTCGCATTGCGCAGACGGCTTCCGATCAGCCGGCGCATGGCCAAGTCTTCGTGGAGCAGCTTCGTGTACTCCCGGCGACTTGCGAACCAGCGTGCCTGCCAGTTGCGGTAGACGCCGAGGCGGAACCCGTTGGGGTGGACCTTCTGACCCATGCGACTCCTTGCTACTCCGCCTCGGGCTCGACCACGGTCGGCGTGACCGCTGGCGTCACGGGGCCGCCCTCGCTCCCGGTCCGCGTCCGCCGCCGCGCCGCTCGCGGGGCCGGCTCCACAGTGTCCTCCACCACGGCTCGCAGATGGCACGTGCGCTTGAAGACGCTGTAGTACGCCCCGCGGGCCCGAGGTCGGAACCGCTTTATGATAGGGCCTCCGTTCACCTCTAGGCGCGTCAGCCGCAGCCGGTCCGCTTCCAGGTTGAAGTTGTTCTGGGCGTTGGCGGCCGCTGAGCGCACCACCTTGGCGACGTCGTTGGCCGCGGCCTTTGGCATGAAGGCCAGCACGGTCAGCGCCTCACTGACCGGCATCCCCTCGACAACAGCACCCACGAGCCGAGCCTTGCGGGGCGGCACCCGCACCCACTTCGCCGTGGCGGTGACTTCCATCTTCGCCTTCCCTGCCTACTTCAAGGCCGAGCTGCGCTCGGTGTGGTGACCGTGCCCACGGAACTTACGGGTCGGCGCGAACTCGCCAAGCTTGTGACCGACCATGGCCTCAGACACGAAGACAGGCACGTGCTTGCGGCCGTCATGGACCGCAATGGTGTGCCCCACCATCTCCGGAAAGATGTCGCTCCGCCGAGACCATGTGCGGATCGGGCGACGCTCGCGAGTCCGGTTCATCTCCACCACCCGCTTCAGCAGGCTGGGAGCGCAGTACGGACCCTTCTTAAGTGATCGGCTCATGCTTACTTCTTCCGCCGCCGGACAATCATCTTGTCCGTGGCCTTGTTGTGGCGGGTCCGGTGTCCCAGGGCAGGCTTGCCCCAGGGCGTCTGCGGGTGCCCACCAGCCCCGGACCGCCCCTCTCCCCCCCCGTGCGGGTGGTCGAACGGGTTCATCGTCATGCCACGCACCGACGGGCGGAAACCGCGCCACCGGCTCTTCCCCGCCTTGCCCCAGTTCTGGTTGGCGTGATCGCTGTTCCCGATCTGGCCGATCGTGGCACTGCAGCGGATGTCGATCCGACGAACCTCACCGGACGGCATCTTGATCTGGGCCAACGGTCCATCCTTGGCCAGCAATTGCGCGCCCACGCCGGCGCTCCGGACCAGCTGTCCCCCCCGTCCAAGTTGAACTTCGATGTTGTGGATCGTGGTGCCCAGGGGAATGCGCGCGATCGGCATCGAGTGGCCCGATCGGATCTCGCTACCCTCGCCCGCCCGAATCGGGGCGCCCGGGCCAACCCCGTCGGGGGCCAGGATGTAGCGCTTGTCCCCATCGGCGTAATGAACCAGCGCGATCCGCGCGCTCCGGTTGGGATCGTACTCGATGGCCGCCACCACCCCCGGCACTCCGGCCTTGTCGCGCTTGAAGTCGATGACCCGCCAGCGTCGACGGTGTCCACCGCCGCGGTGCCGCACGGTGATCTTGCCAGACGCATTGCGTCCCGCCCGCTTGGGCAGCGCCTTGGTCAGGCGCTTCTCCGGGCGATCCTTGGTCACTTCCTCGAAGCTGCTGACCGACATGAACCGGCGCCCAGGGGAGGTCGGATCGTAGCGCTTGATCGGCACGGTCAGAGGCCCTCGAACAGGTTGGCAATTGTCTCGCCGGCCGGCAGCGTCACCACGGCCTTCTTCCAGTCAGGGCTCTTGCCCACGATGCGACGCCGTCCCCGACTACGGGTTCGGGTCTTCCCGCGAACCCGGATCACATTGACCGCCACCGGGTTGACCTTGAACGCCTCGCGTACCGCCTGGCGGATTTCGATCTTGTTGGCGGCGGTGGCTACTTGGAAGATGTACCGGTTGCCGTGCGTCATCGTCGCGTAGGACTTCTCGCTGACGACCGGGCGGATCAGGATCTGGGCAGGGTGCTTCATCCGAGATGCTCCTCGACCTGCTGCATGGCGTCCCGGGTCACCAACACCGTGTCGGCACTCAGCAGATCGTGGACGTTCAAGTTCAGCGCCCGGAGCAGCTGCAACTCAGGAATGTTGCGGCACGACCGTTCGAGCGCCACATCAGCGTGGCCCGTCACCAAGAGCACGCGCCGTCCGGCCTCCGCCGCCCGCAGGAACGCGGCCATACGAGCCGTCTTCGGGGCCTCAAAAGCCAGCCCGTCGACCACCCGCAGTCGTCCGTCGGCGATGGTCACCGCGACTGCCGATCGCAACGCCAGTCGCCTCTGTTTGCGCGGCATCCGTTGGTCATGGTCACGCGGCGTCGGCCCGAAGACCGTCCCCCCCCCGCGGTAGTGGGGAGCCCGGATGGACCCCTGCCGAGCGCGTCCGGTGCCCTTCTGGCGGTGTGGCTTGCGCCCTCCCCCGCTGACCTCTCCTCTGGTCAGGGTGTCGTGCGTACCCTGGCGCCCGTTGGCCCGCTGACGCACCAAGGCCTGGTGCATGACCGCAACGTTGACCGGAGCGTCGGCCACAGTGGCGCGGACCTCGACACTTCCACTGACCACCCCCTCGCCGCTGAGGACATCCACCACTGCCATCAGTGATGCCCCCTGGCCAAGCGGATGCGGTCGGCTGCCGCCGTCACCATCACCACCCCCTGCCGCGCGCCGGGCACAGCCCCACGGACCAGGAGCAGGTTCCGCTCCGGATCTACGCGGACCACGGTCAGCCTTCGCACCGTCGCCCGTTGAGACCCGAGATGCCCGGCCATTCGCACGCCCCGCAGGGTCCTAGCGGCGTCCACGGAGCCGACTGACCCCGCCTGCCGAATGTTGTGACTACCATGGGTCACCGGGCCCCGGCCGAAGTTGTGGCGCTTGTGCTGGCCGGCGAACCCCTTGCCCTTGCTGGTGCCGCGCACGTCGACCACGTCGCCCGCGGCGAAGAGGTCCGCCCGCAGCAGGTCCCCAACCGCCACACCCACCGAGCCGCGCACCTCGCAGAGGTGGCGCACCGGCGGGACGCCAGCAGCCTTGAAATGCCCCAGTCGCGGTCGCGTCTGCCTGCGCTCAGTGGTCTCGCCAAAGCCCAGCTGCACGGCGTCGTACCCATCCCGGGCCACGGTCTTCACCTGCACCACAGGGCAGGGACCGGCTTCCAACACCGTCACCGGAATGACCCGCCCATCCTCGGCGAAGATCTGAGTCATTCCCAGCTTGCGCGCCACCAAGGCCTTGGCCATCAGAGCTTGATCTCGATGTTGACGCCGCTCGGGAGGTTCAAGTGCATCAGAGCGTCAACCACCTTGGGGTTGGGGTCCAGGATGTCGACGATGCGCTTGTGCGTGCGCATCTCGAACTGCTCGCGGGAGTCCTTGTCGATGAAGGGTCCCCGGATCACAGTGTACTTGTTGATCTCCGTCGGCAACGGAACCGGTCCCACCACCTGCGCCTGGTTGCGGGTGGCAGTCTCCACAATGCGCCCCGCCGCTTGGTCGAGCACCCTGTGGTCGTAGGCCTTGAGGCGGATGCGGATCCGTTGCGCCATCAGTTTTGTATTACTCCGACTCGAATGTTGCCGATGTCTACGCGTCGATCTTGGTGACGACGCCAGCACCGACCGTACGGCCGCCCTCGCGAATAGCGAAGCGCATGCCTGCCTCCACCGCCACCGGGGTGATCAGGGTGATGGTCAGTTCCACGTTGTCGCCCGGCATCACCAGCTCGCGACCCTCCGGCAATGTCACCTGCCCGGTCACATCGGTCGTGCGGATGTAGAACTGCGGCCGGTAGTTGTTGAAGAAGGCGGTGTGGCGCCCTCCCTCTTCCTTGCTGAGCACGTACACCTGGGCCGCGAACGTGGTGTGGGGGCGAATGCTGCCCGGCTTCGCCAGCACCTGGCCCCGTTCAACATCGTCGCGCTTCATCCCGCGCAGAAGGCAGCCGACGTTCATGCCGGCCTCACCCTGGTCCAAGAGCTTGTGGAACATCTCCACGCCCGTCACCACCGTCTTGCCGGTGTCACGAATCCCCACCGTCTCCACCTGATCGTTGACCTTGACCACCCCGCGCTCGATGCGCCCGGTGACGACCGTGCCCCGGCCCTCAATGGAGAACACATCCTCGATCGGCATCATGAAGGGCTGGTCGATCGGACGGTCGGGCAGAGGTACGTAAGTGTCCACGGCCTCCATCAGCCGCAGCACGTCCTCCTCGGCCTTGGCGTCCCCCTCCAGCGCCTTGAGGGCACTGACCCGAACCACAGGGACGTCATCGCCCGGGAACTCGTACTTCGTGAGTAGTTCCCGAACCTCCAGTTCAACCAGCTCCAAGAGCTCCTCGTCGTCGACGGCGTCGCACTTGTTGAGGGCCACGACGATGTAGGGCACCCCGACCTGCCGCGCGAGCACGATGTGCTCACGGGTCTGAGGCATCGGCCCGTCCGTGGCTGCCACCACCAAGATCGCGCCGTCCATCTGCGCCGCACCGGTGATCATGTTCTTGATGTAGTCGGCATGGCCCGGGCAGTCGACATGGGCGTAGTGACGCTTGTCGGTCTCGTACTCCACATGCGCCGTGGCGATTGTGATGCCACGCGCCTTCTCCTCGGGAGCGTTGTCGATCGAGTCGAACGCCCGGAAGTCGGCGAGGCCGCGGGTGGCCAGCACCTTGGTGATAGCCGCAGTCAGAGTCGTCTTGCCATGGTCGATGTGCCCGATGGTCCCGACGTTGACGTGTGGCTTGGTGTTCGCGTACTTCTTCTTGCCCATCTTCTCCTGCCCCGCCGATAACGGCGTTCTGCTGGCTAGCTCCTCGCCTTGGCCGTGATCTCGGCGGCAAGTCCCGCCGGCAATACCTGGTAGTGGTCGAACTCCATCGTGTAGCTGGCCCGCCCCTGAGTCATGCTGCGGAGCTGGGTAGCATAGCCAAACATCGTGGCCAGCGGCACGTGCGCATGCACCTGGTGGGTCACTCCGCGGCTCTCCATCCCCAGCGTCTGACCCCGTCTCGAGGCAAGGTCGCCCAACACGTCACCGAGATGGTCCTCGCCCGTCGTCACGTCCACCTTCATGATCGGTTCCAGAAGCACCGGATCCGCCCGGCGCATCCCGTCCTTCATGCCCATCGAACCGGCGATATGAAACGCCTGCTCCGACGAGTCCACGTCGTGGAACGACCCATCGTACAGGGTGACCTTGACGTCCACCACCGGGTATCCCGCAAGGACCCCCGCTTGGAGGGCGTCGATGCACCCCTTCTCCGCGGGAGCGATGAACTCCCGCGGAATCACCCCCCCGACGATCTTGTTGACGAACTCGAAGCCCTTGCCCGCCTCGTTGGGCTCGACGATCAGCTCAACGTGCCCGTACTGCCCGTGGCCGCCAGTCTGGCGCACAAAGCGCCCGGTTCCCTTGGCAGACTTCCGCACCGTCTCTCGGTACGCGACCTGAGGCTGCCCGACGTTGGCGTCGACCTTGAACTCACGGAGCAGGCGGTCGACGATAACCTCAAGGTGCAACTCCCCCATTCCCGAGATCAGGGTCTGGCCGGTCTCCGGGTCGGTGCGGACCTGGAAGGTGGGGTCCTCCTCGGCCAACTTCTGCAACGCCACACCCATCTTGTCCTGGTCGGCCTTAGTGCGCGGCTCGATGGCGACGCTGATCACCGGCTCCGGGAACTGGATCGACTCCAGCACGATCTGCTGCTCCTCGGGAGCGAGGGTGTCGCCGGTGGCGGTGTTCTTCAGCCCGATCACAGCGCCGATGTCACCAGCCATGACCTGCTGGATCTCCTCCCGGCGGTTGGCATGCATCTGGAGGATGCGGCCGACCCGCTCCTTCACGCCGCGGCTGGCGTTGTAGACGTAGCTGCCAGAGCTGAGGGTTCCGCTATAGACGCGCAGGAAGGTGAGCCGACCCACGAAGGGGTCCGTCATGATCTTGAAGGCTAGGGCCGAGAAGGGCGCGTCGTCGGCCACGTGGCGGGCCAGCTCCTCGCCAGTGCGCGGGTCCTTCCCCACGATGGGCGGGCGGTCGAGAGGACTGGGCAGGAAGTCGACCACGGCGTCGAGCAGGGGCTGGACACCTCGGTTGCGAAGCGCACTCCCACACAGCACCGGCACCAGGCTCGCGCCCACCGTGCCCCGTCGAAGGGCCGCCACCAGCTGCTCGGCGCTGATGGGCGCGTCATCGAGATACGCCTGCATCAGGCGGTCGTCATGCTCAGCCGCCGCCTCGAGCAACTCTTTGCGGGCCTGGCTCACCACAGCCTGCATGTCCTCGGGGATCTTCGTCTGCTCCAGGGTGGTGCCCAAATCATCGGTGTAAACGATGGCCACCTCTTTGATGAGGTCGACCATGCCGACGAACCGCTCCTCGGCGCCGATCGGCAGCTGGACCGGGACGGCATTGGCGCCCAGGCGCTGCCGGATCGACGCCACCGACTCCTGGAAGTTCGCCCCCATGCGGTCCATCTTGTTGATGAAGCAGACCCGGGGCACGTTGTAACGGTCGGCCTGCCGCCAGACGGTCTCCGACTGAGGCTCGACCCCGCTGACCGCATCAAAGACCGCCACCGCTCCATCGAGTACCCGCAAGCTGCGTTCCACCTCCACGGTGAAGTCGACGTGGCCGGGGGTGTCGATGATGTTCACCCGGTGGCCCCGCCACTCTGCCGCGGTGGCCGCCGAGGTGATGGTGATCCCCCGCTCCTGCTCTTGGACCATCCAATCCATGGTGGCCGAGCCGTCGTGCACCTCTCCCATTTTGTGGATGCGGCCCGTGTAGAAGAGGATCCGTTCAGTGGTGGTGGTCTTGCCGGCGTCGATGTGAGCCATGATCCCGATATTCCGGGTGCGCTCCAGCGCGAAGGCACGATGCATTCCGGCTTTGCCGGCGGCGGGGGTGTTGGCGGGGGCGCTGGGCATCCTAATACCGGAAGTGGGAGAAGGCCTTGTTCGACTCGGCCATCTTGTGGGTGTCTTCCTTGCGCTTCACCGACTGACCCATCCCGTTGCTGGCGTCCATCAACTCCGCTGCGAGCCTGTCGGCCATGCTGCGCCCGTGCCGCGAGCGGGCATAGCGGATGATCCAGCGGCGGGCCAGGGCCAGGCGCCGATCGTGGCGGATCTCCACCGGCACCTGATAGGTGGCCCCGCCCACGCGCTTGGGCTTGACCTCCAAGATCGGAGTGACGTTGCGCATCGCCGCCTCGAACACCTCAAGCGGCTCGCGTCGCTGGCTGCGGCGGATCTTTTCAAAGGCGCCGTAGACGATGGACTCGGCCACGCTCCGCTTGCCCTTCAACATGACGCAGTTCACGAACTTGGCCAGAGCTTCGTTCTGGTACACGGGATCGGGTGCGATGACCCGGTGGGTGACTCGCTGGCGTCGAGGCATCTTACTTGGCCTTGGCCGGGGCTTCGCGCTTCGCCCCGTACTTGCTACGGCCCTGCTTGCGGGCCTTGGTCCCCGCGGTATCCAGGGTCCCCCGGATCACGTGGTAGCGGACGCCGGGGAGGTCCTTGACCCGGCCGCCCCGGATGAGCACCACCGAGTGCTCTTGGAGGTTGTGGCCGATCCCGGGGATATAGGCGGTCACCTCGATCTTGCTGGTCAGGCGTACCCGGGCGACCTTGCGCAGGGCCGAGTTCGGCTTCTTGGGAGTCGTGGTGTAGACGCGCACACACACGCCGCGCCGCTGAGGGGAACCCTTCAGGGCCGGAGCCTTGGTCTTCTTGACGATGCGCCGACGGCCCTTGCGGACCAGCTGCTGGATGGTGGGCACGCGAAACTCGCTGTGTGGTGGTGGTGGCCGCCGGGCGCGACGGCCGAGTTCGGACAGGGATGACGCCTCCGGTGGCGCGAGCCGTCAGTTTACTCGCCGGCGGAATTCGCTGTCAAACTCGGCCTGCCTGGGAGGCCCCGGCGGCCGACCTCTGCCGGCCGCCGGGAAGCTGAACGATGGGTCAGGAGCCCTGGGCCGCCCCCTCCCCCACCGGCACGGCCTCGGGAAGCCCGCCCGGAGCCTCCAGCTCCTCGCCGACCAGCTCCGCCGTGGCCCCCTCCTCGACGCCCTGCTCCGCCAACTGCCGTAGGGCCTCGTCCCGAAGCTTCTCGTAGTAGTCGAGCCCCGTCCCAGCCGGGATCAGCTTGCCGATGATGACGTTCTCCTTGAGGCCCCGCAGGCGGTCGACCTTGCCTGAGATCGCGGCCTCGGTCAGTACCCGGGTCGTCTCCTGGAAAGACGCAGCCGAGAGCCAGCTGGCGGTGTTCAGGGCCGCCTTGATCAGACCCAGGAGCACGGTCTGGGCCATCGCCGGCTCACCGCCCTCCGCTAGGACCTTGGCGTTGGCTTCGTCGTACTCCCACTGGGAGACGATCTCGCCGGGCAGGAGGTCGGTGTCTCCCGCCGCCTCGATCCGGACCTTGCGCATCATCTGCCGGACGATGACCTCGATGTGCTTGTCGTTGATGTCCACGCCCTGGGAACGGTAGACAAGCTGAACCTCGTGGACCAGGTACTCCTGGACCGCGTCCCGGCCACTGATGTACAGCAGCTCCTGGGGGCTGACTGACCCTTCGATCAGCTGGTCCCCAGCCCGGACCTCGTCCCCGTCGGCCACCCGGAGCTGAGCTCCGTGGGGGATGACGTACTCGCGAGCGTCCTCCTCGTGGGTGCGGACCCGGACCCCGGTGACTCTCTCGCCCTCGCGATCGAGGTGGCTGACGGTTCCCCCGACTCGCAGCGCCAGGGTCCGCCGCTTGGAGCCCTCGGCCTTGTTGGCCAGGACGGCACCCTCCGGCAGGGTCGCCCCTTCAGCGACCGCCGGCTCCAGCGTGTAGCCGGGCTCGATCGTGTACGCCATGTCGAACTCGTCCCGGCTGACCACCCGCACCTTGCGCCCGGTATCCCCACGGACCACCTCGACCACCCCGCCGATCTCGGCCAGGATGGCCTTGCCCTTGGGGATTCGCGCCTCGAAGAGCTCTTCCACGCGCGGCAGACCCTGGGTGATGTCCAGGCCCGCCACGCCGCCGGTGTGGAATGTCCGCATGGTCAACTGGGTCCCCGGCTCGCCGATCGACTGCGCCGCGATGACCCCCACAGCCTCGCCAATCTCGACCAGCCGGCCGCTGGCCAGGTTCCGGCCGTAGCACAGCCGGCAGACGCCCTCCCGAGCGGTGCAGGTGAGGACACTGCGAGCCTTGACCCGATCGAGGCCCATCGCGATGATCTCACGGGCAAGGGCATCGGTGATCTCCTCGCCAGCCGGGACCAGAACCGTCCCCTCCCCCGTGGTGACGTCCGCCGCCGCGATGCGGCCCGCCAAGCGCTCGAGGAAGGGCTGGCCTTCCGCGCTGAGGTCACGCAACCAGATCCCGGCCGTCGTGCCACAGTCCTCGCGCCGAACGATCACGTCCTGCGCGACATCGACCAGCCGTCGAGTCAGGTACCCGGAGTCAGCGGTGCGCAAGGCGGTGTCGGCCAGCCCCTTGCGCGCCCCGTGGGTCGAGATGAAGTACTCCAGGACCGCCAACCCCTCGGAGAAGTTGGCCTTGATGGGCAGGTCGATGATCCGCCCCGTCGGGTCCGCCATGAGGCCACGCATCCCGGCCAGCTGTCGGATCTGCTGGATGGAGCCCCGGGCCCCGGATGCCGACATCATCAGAATCGAGCTGTACGGATCGAAGTGGGCCATCGTCGCCTTGGTGACGCTCTCGGTGGCCTGAGTCCAGATCTCCACGGTCTTGCCGTAGCGCTCGTCCTCGGTGATGAGCCCCCGGCGATGCTGGAGGGCTACCTCGTCCACCTCGGTCTCAGCTCCACGGATGATCGCCGCCTTGGCCGGCGGGGTCTTGATGTCCATGGCGCTGATCGTGATCCCAGCCGAGGTCGCGTAGGCGAAGCCCAGCCGCTTGATCTCGTTCACCACCTGCGCCGTCACCTGGTTGCCGTAGAGCCGATAGCACTCAGCCACTAGTTGACGCAGGCTCTTGCGATCGAAGACCCGGTTCTGGAAAGCCAACGGCTCGCTGGCCACCCCGTCCTGCACCGGCCACCCGAGCGGCAGCACCTCATTGAAGATCACCCGACCGGCCGTGGTGGTCACCATCACGGTCCCCTCAGGCCCTCCCTCAGCGCCGCGGGCCTCGGCCACCACGGCTCGCGGCATCCGCACCTGGACGGCATCCTGGAGGCCGACAGCGTGCGCCTCGCACGCCAGCACCGCCTCCCGGCCAGAGCCGAACCGCATCCGGGGCTTCTCGGCGTCGAAGCCCGGTCCCTCCACCGTCAGCCAGTACGCGCCCAAGACCAGGTCCAGGGTGGGGCTGACCACCGGGTTGCCATCACTGGCGGAGAGGATGTTGTTGGAGGACATCATGAGGTTCTTGGCCTCGGCGATGGCCCCGCTGAAGAGCGGCACATGGACCGCCATCTGGTCGCCGTCGAAGTCGGCGTTGAAGGCGGTGCACACCAGGGGGTGGATCTGGATCGCTGACCCCTCGACCAAGACCGGCATGAAGGCCTGGATTCCTAGGCGGTGCAGGGTCGGCGCCCGGTTGAGGAGCACGGGGTGATCCTGGATCACCTGGTCCAGCACGTCCCAGACCTCGGGCCGCACCCGCTCCACCATGCGCTTGGCGCTCTTGATGTTCTGGGTGTAGCCCTGGCTGACCAGCTCCCGCATCACGAAGGGCTTGAACAGCTCCAGCGCCATACGCTTGGGGAGGCCGCACTGGTGCAACTTGAGCTCGGGACCCACCACGATGACCGAACGCCCGCTGTAGTCGACCCGCTTGCCCAGGAGGTTTTGCCGGAAGCGACCCTGCTTGCCCTTCAGCATGTCGCTGAGGGACTTCAACTTGCGGTTCCCAGTGCCGGTGATGGCCCGACCCCGCCGCCCGTTGTCGATGAGCGCGTCCACCGCCTCCTGCAGCATCCGCTTCTCGTTGCGAACGATGATCTCGGGAGCACCGAGCTCCAGCAGTCGCTTGAGCCGGTTGTTGCGGTTGATCACCCGGCGGTAGAGGTCGTTGAGGTCGCTGGTGGCGAAGCGCCCACCGTCGAGCTGGACCATCGGGCGCAGCTCGGGCGGGATGACCGGCAGCACTTCCAGGATCATCCACGTGGGCGAGGTCTCGCTCTTGCGGAATGCTTCGACCACACGCAGCCGCTTGATCGCCTTCTGCTTGCGCTGGCCGCTCGTCGTCTGGAGCTCCTCCCGCAGGCCGAGAGCGACCTGGGTCAGGTCCAGTCGAGCCAGCAGCTCCCTGATGGCGGTCGCCCCGATGCCGGCCTTGAAGGCGCGGCCGAACCGCTCGGTGTACTCGCGGTACTCGGCGTCGCTGAGCAGCTGCCGCTCACAGATGGCATCCAGCTTGTCACGGGTCTGGTCGAGCTCCTCTCGGAGCGCCTCCAGCTCTGCCCGGTCGGGATTGGGTCCCTGGGTACGCCGCGCCTCCAAGGCCTCCCGCATCCCGGCCATGTCGCCGCCAGCCTCGTCGCGCAGAACGGCCTCCCGCTGGGCCAGGTCCGCCTCCAGGCTCGCCACCGCGGCGCTGATGCGTTCCTCGATCAGGGTCACGTGCCCCTCATCGAGCACGGTGCCACGGGCAATCACGACCTCGGCACCGCTCGCCTCCTTCAGGGTGAAGTCCGAGGGCGCCTTCCGTCCGGTCGCCGCCGCCGCCCGCTCGACGAGACGCTCCCCCTGACTCTCCAGAGCGGTGCGCCGCTTCAGCCGCTCGGCCTCCAGCGCTGCCAGCGCCGCCGTCAGCCCCTTCTCGCGGGCAGCGATCTGCGCTTCCAGCTCCGCCACCGTCGACTCCAGGGCACTGCTGGCCGCCGCCTCCAGGCTGCGGATGCGCTCGTTCTGGCCTGGGTCGAGGTCTGCGCGCATGGCCGCGCGGGCATCCTCGTCGACGGCGATAACGATGTAGTTGGCGAAGTAGAGGACCTTCTCCAGGTTCCGCGGAGACATGTCCAAGAGCAGGCCCAGTCGGCTCGGGATCCCCTTGAAGTACCAGACGTGGGAGACCGGGCTGGCCAGCCTGATGTGGCCCATGCGCTCGCGGCGAACCTTGCTACGAGTGACCTCCACTCCGCACTTGTCGCAGATGATGCCCTTGTAGCGGTACCGCTTGTACTTGCCGCAGTGGCACTCCCAGTCCTTGGTGGGGCCGAAGATCTTCTCGCAGAAGAGACCGTCGCGCTCTGGCTTGAGCGTGCGGTAGTTGATGGTCTCCGGCTTGGTCACCTCACCGTGCGACCAGGAGAGGATCATCTCCGGACTCGCCAGTGACAGCTTCAGGGCATCGAAATTCTCAAGCTTCAGCAACGCTCACCAGCCTCCAGGCAGTGGGTTCCAGGGCGGCAGGCGACAACGCTCGCGGGAGAGCCCGCGGCGCTGCTGCCCCAAGTGTGCAGGTCGGGTCGCGCCACCAATCAGCGCCCGATCTCGTCGGCGTCCTCGCGCTCGTCGCGCTCCAGGCTGATGCCGAGGCCGAGGGGCATGTCCGGCATGTCCTCCTCGCCAAAGACGATCTGCTCGTCGTTCTCCGACATGATCTCCACTCCCAGAGCCAGCCCCTCGAGCTCCTTGACGAGCACTCGGAAGGACTCGGGAATCCCGGCCTCCAGTGTGTTCTCGCCCTTCACGATCGCCTCATAGGCCTTCACTCGTCCCACGATGTCGTCGGACTTGATAGTCAGGATCTCCTGGAGGATGTGGCTGGCGCCGTACGCCTCCAGGGCCCACACCTCCATCTCCCCGAAGCGCTGCCCACCGAACTGGGCCTTGCCCCCCAGCGGCTGCTGGGTGACCAGGCTGTAGGGCCCAGTGCTGCGGGCGTGGATCTTGTCCTCCACCAGGTGGGCCAGCTTCAGCATGTAGATGTACCCGACGGTGATCGGATGGTCGAAGGTCAGTCCGGAGCGCCCGTCACGCAGGTCGATCTTGCCGGTCCGCGGCAGGCCGGCCCGCTCCAACTCATCCTCGATCTGCTCCTCAGAGGCCCCGTCGAACACCGGGGTCGCCACCTTGATCCCCAGGGCATGCGCCGCCCACCCGAGGTGAGTCTCCAAGACCTGCCCAAGGTTCATGCGGCTGGGCACTCCCAGCGGGTTGAGCACGATCTCCACTGGCGTCCCATCGGGCATGAACGGCATGTCCTCGATGGGCAGGATGCGGGCGATGACGCCCTTGTTGCCGTGCCGCCCCGCCATCTTGTCGCCCTGGCTGATCTTGCGCTTCTGGGCGACGTAGATCCTGATCAGCTCGTTGACCCCGGCCGGCAACTCGTCCTTGTTCTCCCGGCTGAAGAGTCGCACGTCGACGACCGTGCCCCGCTCCCCGTGCGGTACCCGCAAGGAGCTGTCGCGGACCTCCCGCGCCTTCTCCCCGAAGATGGCCCGCAGCAGCCGCTCCTCGGCGCTGAGCTCAGACTCGCCTTTGGGCGTGATCTTGCCGACCAGAATGTCGCCCGGGTGGACCTCCGCGCCGATGTAGATGACCCCACGCTCGTTGAGGTTGCGCAGCGTCTCCTCGCTGACGTTGGGCAGGTCCCGCGTCACCTCCTCCGAGCCCAGCTTGGTCTCGCGGACCTCTACCTCGAACTCCTCGATGTGGATCGAGGTGTACTTGTCATCCCGCACCACCGACTCGCTGATGAGGATGGCGTCCTCGTAGTTGTATCCCTCCCAGGGCATGAAGGCCACCAGGACGTTGCGCCCCAGGGCCAGCTCGCCCTGATCAGTGGACGGCCCGTCGGCCAGGATGTCTCCTGCCTCCACCATCTGCCCGACGTCCACGATGACTCGCTGGCTGAGGCAGGTTCCCTGGTTGCTTCGGACGAACTTGTGCACTCCGTACCAGATGTCCGCCGAACCGTCGCTGGGATGAAGCACCACCCCATAGCCACTGTCCTGTCCACTGCGGACGATGGTGACCCGTCGGTCGTTGGGCATCGGCACGTTGAGCCCGGTGATGGTCCCGGCCTTGCCCGCGATGATCAACTCGCCACTGTCCTTGGCCGCGTAGACCTCCATGCCGGTCCCGACCACCGGAGACTCCGTGACCACCAGCGGCACCGCCTGGCGCTGCATGTTCGAACCCATCAGGGCTCGGTTGGCGTCGTCATGCTCCAGGAACGGCACCATGGCGGTGGCCACCGACACCATCTGCCGAGGCGATACGTCCATGAAGTCGATGTCCAGCACGGGCACGTCCTTGAAGGTATGCCGGGTGCGGGCGGGCGTATGCGGCACCGCGAACTCTCCGTTGCCGTCCACCGGGGCGTTGGCCTGGGCCACGGTGTACTTGTCCTCCTCGTCGGCGGAGAGGAAGTGGATCTCGTCGCTGATCCAGGGGACGATGGGCACCTCGTCCAGACCCGCCGCCCCCAGGGCGGAGAGCGCCGCGGCGTCGAGCCGGGTCCCGGCCTCCAACCCGCCCGCACTCTCCCGCAGGGTGCGCCCCAATAGGCGCTCCCCGTCGGTGGCCAGCGTCAGGCTGCGGTAGACCCGCCGGAATGGGGTCTCGATGAATCCGAAGTCGTTGACCCGGGCGAAGGTGGCCAGGGAGCCCATCAGCCCGATGTTCGGCCCCTCAGGTGTCTCGATCGGGCAGATCCGACCGTAGTGACTGGAGTGGACGTCGCGCACGTCGAACCCGGCCCGCTCCCGGGAGAGGCCGCCAGGGCCCAGCGCCGACAGACGGCGCTTGTGGGTGAGCTCAGCCAGGGGGTTGGTCTGGTCCATGAACTGCGACAGCTGGCTGGACCCGAAGAATTCCTTGATCGCCGCCACCACCGGGCGCGCGTTGATCAACGACGCCGCGGTGACGGTGTTGGCATCGCAGATGGTCATCCGCTCTTTGATGATCCGCTCCATGCGGAGCAGACCCGTGCGGAACTGGTTCTGGAGCAACTCGCCCACCGCGCGCACTCGACGGTTTCCCAGGTGGTCAATGTCATCCGGTTCGCCCCGGCCATTGTTCAGCTCAATGAGCCGTCGAATGATGTTGATGAAGTCCTCGTTGGCCAGCACCCGCAGGTCCCGGTTGTCGGCTCGCTGACGGGCCTCCTCCTCGCTGAACCCAAGCCGCTTGTCCAGCTTGAACCGACCAACCCGCCCCAGGTCGAAGCGGCGGGGGTTGAAGAAGAGCGCGTGTAGCAGGCTGCGGGCATTGTCCACCGTGGGCGGATCGCCGGGCCGGATCTTCTTGTAAAGCTCGATCAGCGCCTCGTTGACATCGGAGCTGGGGTCCTTCTCCAGGGTGGCATCGATGTACCGGTGCTCGGCGTCGAGGTCGACGTCAGCAAAGAAGGCTCGAATGTCGTCATCGCCGGGATAGCCCAGCGCCCGGATCAACGTGGTTGCCTGGAACTTGCGCTTCCGGTCGATCTTGGCGGTCAGGGAGTCCTTGGTGTTGGTCTCGATCTCCAGCCAAGCGCCCCGGTTGGGGATGAACTTCACCGAGTACAGGGGTCGGCCCGTCGTCGGGTGCTCGGGACCGGCGGTGAAATAGACCCCCGGCGACCGCACCAGCTGGGAGACCACCACCCGCTCGGTGCCGTTGACGAGAAATGTCCCCTCCTCCGTCATCATGGGGAAGTCCCCCATGTAGACCTCGGACTCCTTGATCTCACCGGCGTTGTCCCCGGTCTTGATGTGGAGCCGGGTCATGATCCTCAGGGGCGCCGCAAAGGTCATGTCCCGGTTGCGGCACTCCTCCTGGTCGAACTTCGGTTCGCCGAAGCTGTAGTCGAGGAAGCGCAACTCGTAGTTCTTACCCGTGTAATCCGTGATCGGGTTGATCTCGTCGAAGAGCTCCCGCAGCCCTTCCTCCCGGAACCACCGGAACGAGCTGAGCTGGGTATCGATGAGATTGCCAACCTCCAGCATCTCGGGGATTCGTCCGAAGCTGACCCGGTCAGGCACGGAGGCACGGGAAGAGGCCATATATTAGAGTTCTCCAGGCGCGCGGATAGGGCGGCAGGCTTAGCGCGGGAACCCGTATGGTACCATGCCCGGCCCCACGGCCGCTGCCAGGGCCAGGGCGTGATCGGTTGAACTGGCAGACGGCGGGGGCGGCTGCCCCCGCCCCCGCCGCCTGTGGCCCGCCTACTTGATCTCAGCGGTCGCGCCGGCGTCCTGGAGCTTCTTGGCCACGCTCTCGGCCTCCTCGCGGGCGACGCCCTCCTTCACAGGCTTGGGGGCGCTGTCCACCAGGTCCTTGGCCTCCTTCAGGCCCAGACCGGTGATCTCGCGGACGGCCTTGATGACATTGATCTTCTGATCGCCGACAGCGGTCAGAATGGTGCTGAACTCCGTCTGCTCCTCGGCAGCCGGCTCGCCCGCCGCCGGGCCCGAAGGGGCCGCGGCCATCACCGGGGCCGCCGCCGTGATGCCGTACTTCTCCTCGATCGCCTTCTTCGCCTGAACCAGGTCGAGCACGGTCCAGTCGCCGAGAGCCGCTACGAAATCGTCAACCGATACCTTAGCCATGCCTGACCACTCTCCTCGTCTACCAATATCAATCCGACCGGCCTTGTCATGATCCCTTCCGTCTGGCCCCGCCGGGCCCGGCCCGGGTTGCCCCCCTCAGGCAGCTGCCTGAGCCTTCGCCTCCAGGAGGCCCACGAGCGCCTGCATCGGAGCCTCCATCAGGCTCAGCAGCTGGGAGATCGGCGCCTCTAGAGTCCCCAGGAGCTCGGCCATCAGCACTTCCCGCGAGGGCAGGTCTGCCAGCTGCCGCACCTCGGCCGCGGTGAGCAACCGGCCCTCGGCCAGCCCTCCGCGAATCATCTCCGGCCGTCGCGCCGTCCGGGCGTACTCCGCCATCAGCCGGGCCGGCAGCCCGGGGTCCTCGTCGTGGATCGCCAGAGCGGTCGGCCCCGTCAACTCCGCGGCAAGCCCGTCCAGGCCAGCCGCCTCGCTGGCTCGACGGGCCAGGGTGTTCTTGACGACCAGGTAGTCGACCCCGGCCTCCCGCAGATGGCTCCGCAGCGCCTGGAGGTCACTGACGGTCAGACCTCGGTAGTCCGTGACCACCAGAGACCGCATCCGCCCAAGGCGCTCGGTGAGTGCCGCCACCACCGCCTGCTTACCTGCCCCGGCCCGCATGGGGGCGCCCGTCTGCTCGCCGCCCGACATGGCCCGCTCCTCCCGTGCTCGGGCCCCGCCGCCGAGGCGACCGGGCCCAGCCCCGCCAAGGCGGGTCAGCCGGGACGGCCTACGTAGGGTGTCGGTTTGAGCGGCCGCGCCGCCCCTACGGTCTTCGGCGTGCGAGGACCCCTCTGGCCTCGACGACCGCGAGTGTACCCGATCCCGACCCAGCGCCGCCCTCAGGCGGTGGTCAGCCTGGCCGCCTGCGCCGGGTCCACTCGCACGCTGGGGCCCATCGACGGGGCCAGATAGCAGGTCCGAACGTAGGTGCCCTTCGCCGCCGCCGGCTTGGCCTTCACGATGGCCTCCATCAAGGCCCCGAAGTTCTCCAGCAGGGCCGCCTCCTCGAAGTCGGTCTTGCCCAGTGGCGCATGGATGATGCCGAAGCGGTCGACGCGAAACTCCACCCGACCCGCCTGCACCTCCCGGACCGCCCGGGCGATGTCGAAGGTGACCGTGCCCGCCTTGGGGTTGGGCATGAGGCCCCGTGGACCCAGGATCTTGCCCAGGCGGCCCACCATGCCCATCACATCCGGCGTGGCCAGGGCCACGTCGAATTCCAGGAACCCCTCTTGGACCCGCTTGACCAGATCCTCGCCCCCGACGATGTCGGCCCCCGCGTCCCGTGCCTCGCGGTCCTTCTCCCCCTGGGTGAAGACGGCGATCCGACGCTGCCGGCCGGTGCCGTTGGGCAGCACCACACTGCTGCGGACCATCTGGTCAGCGTGCCGAGGATCGACCCCGAGGCGGACATGAGCCTCCACCGTCGCGGCAAAGTGGGCCGTGCTCACCTTCCGCACCAGGCCAATGGCTTCAGCAGGACTCTGGGCCCCATCTTGGTCGAGCAGCTTCACCGCGTCCTGGTACCGCTTGCCGCGCGTCACCGGCATGCCGACTCTCCTTCCATCATCCGGCCGTGGCACCCCTGGCCGGTGCCCACGGCGCGACTCGTCCCTCTCACTCGACCACCTCCACGCCCATCGACCGGGCACTGCCCTCCACCATCCGCAGCGCCGCGTCCAGCGTATGCGCGTTGAGGTCAGGGAGCTTGGTCTCGGCAATCTCCTGGGCCTGGGCGCGGGTCAGGCGTCCGACCTTGTCCCGCAGCGGGTTCGCCGAGCCTCGCTCCACGCCAGCGGCCCGCTTGATGAGGGCGCTGGCCGGGGGCGTCTTGGTGACGAACGTGAAGGTTCGGTCCTCGTAGACCGTCAACTCTGCGGGGATGATCATGCCGGCCTGGCCGGCGGTCCGCTCGTTGTACGCCCGACAGAACTCCATGATGTTGACCGAATGCTGGCCGAGCGCCGGCCCGATCGGCGGGGCCGGCGTCGCCTTGCCCGCCTCGATCTGGAGCCGCAGCACCGCCTTGACTCGCTTCCGCTTTCCCATCTTCGGCTCTCCTAACGCAGGCGCTCGACCTGCAGGAGGTCGAGCTCGACCGGCGTCTCCCGGCCGAACATGTTGACCAGCACCTTGAGCTTGCCCTTGTCCCCGTTGATCTCGTCCACCTTGCCGTGGAAGTCGGTGAACGGTCCATCGACCACCCGCACGCTCTCGCCCACCCGGTACTCGACCTGGACCTTGGGCGCGGCCTCGGCGTGGATCTGTCGCTGGATCGAGCGGATCTCCGACTCCTCCAAGGGCACCGGGCGGTTGCCCGAGCCAACGAAGCTGGTCACCCCTGGGGTGTTCCGGACGACGTACCAGGACTCGTCCGACATCACCATGTTGACCAGGATGTAGCCGGGGAAGATCCGCTTCGGCACATGCCGACGCTGGCCATCCTTGATCTCGATCACGTCCTCCGTCGGGACCAGGACGTCGAAGATCTTGTCGTGCATGTCCATTGACTCCACCCGCTTCAGCAGGTTGGCGCGCACCTTCTCCTCATGCCCGGAGTAGGCGTGGACGACGTACCAGCTGGCGGAGCTCTGCTCCAGCGACTCGTTCGGTCTGGCGCTCACGGCGGACTTCCCTTCGTGCCTTAGCTCGGACGCGGGCTGACGGTGACGGTCGGGGTCGGGGTCGGTGCCGAGCTCGACGGAGCAGGGCTGGCGGAGACGAGAGGGTTGGGCGACGCCCCAGTGGCCCCAGCGGGGGCCGAACTGGTGTACAGGGGGCGAAGCAGACTGGTGAGGCCCAGGTCGAGCAGGCCCAGGAAGGCGCCGAAGAGTACCACGGTGATGACCACGACCCCGGTCATCTGTCGGAGTTCGGCCCAGGTCGGCCACACGGTCTTGCGAAGCTCGGCCCAGACCTCGCGGAGATAGCCGCCGCGCCCCCCCCGCGAGCTCTGGTCTCCCCCGTCACGACGCGGCGGGCCGCCGTCGGACCCATCGTCCCACTGCCGGGTGCCGCCGAGTGCCTTGGCCACGTGTTCACCATCCCGTCCGACTCGACAGATCCTGGGCAGGGGCGGCACGACTCGAACGCGCGACCCGCGGTTTTGGAGACCGCTGCTCTACCAACTGAGCTACGCCCCTACGAAAACGCAGCCGACACCTACCTCGTCTCGCGATGGGCCGTGTGCCGCCGGCAGCGCCGGCAGAACTTCCGCAGCTCGAGGCGATCAGGGTCGTTGCGCTTGTTCTTGGTGGTGGTGTAGTTGCGCTCCCGGCACTCGTTGCACTGGAGCGTGATAATCGTCGGCACGGCCCGGCTCCACAAAAAGAAGACCTGGGCTGACCAGGTCGGCGCCAGTATACCACGGGGCCCCCGGCA
>JAKABB010000038.1 GCA_021802045.1 bacterium | reverse complement strand
GCCGGTCTCTCCGCCGCCGCCGGGCGGGGGTGGACGGCTGACCAGCCGGGCCGCAGCCTCGCGCATGTGGGCACGGATCAGGATCGCCGCCTGCCGGGCGTCGCCGGCCTCGATGGCCCGCAGGATCATCGCGTGCTCGTCGACCAGCGCACCGCGCTCTGGGTAGAAGGGCTGCAGCCGATGCAGGCAGAGCCGGGTCTCGGCGCTCAGGGTGTCGAAGATCCGGCCGAGCCGCACGCTGCCCCCGCTGGCGACCAGGGCCGCGTGGAACTCGAGATCGGCCTCGACCAGCTGCGGCCAGCTGCGGCGGGTCTGGGCCCGACGCAGCCGGTCGAGGGCGGCCCTCAGCACCCCAAGACGGCTGGCCTCGGGGTGGAGCGCCAGCCGCTCCGCGGCGGCGGCCTCCAGCAGCTCGCGGGCGAGGTAGAGGTCCTCGATCTGGGCCGGATCGAGATCGGCCACGAAGACCCCCTGGCGTCTCCGCGTCAGGAGCAGCCCCTCTTGGATGAGGCGCTGGATGGCCTCCCGGACCGGTCCCCGGCTGACCCCCAGCCGGGCCGCCAGCGGGATCTCCGTCAACCGACTCCCGGGCGGGAGGTGGCCCTGGACGATGGCGGTGCGGAGCTGGGCGGCGATGCGGCCCGGGGTGCTGTCCCGGTCCAGGGGCGTCAGCCGTGCCAGCCACTGGGGCCCGCGGCGCGCGCCGCCCCTGCCCAGGCTCGACCGGTCTGCGGTCATCGCCGCCCCCCTGTGTCCGCCACTCGCGTGGCGCGATTATCACCCACGCCTGCGCCCCCCCCCCCCCCGCGGAGCGGCGCCGTCCCGAGGGGCCGGGGTGTCGCCGGCCGCGTCCGCACCCGCCCCAAACGGCCTGGCTCTCGTTCAAAGCAGTGGAATCGCACGCACGCCCGGGGCCGGTGTGCTATCTAAGGGGCAAACCCCGCGGGGCCGATGTGGGTGGGAGGCGGGGGACGACCGTGGATGAGGAGGAGTGGTGGCCACCAGCGAGCTGACCCCGACGACCGCGGAGCCCCTGTACCGGGACGAGGTCCTGGAGATCGAGCCGCACGGCCTGGAGCACATCGTGCTGGGGGAGCGGCACGGCAAGCCCTTCCACCTGTTCACGCTGTGGATGGCCGCCAACCTGGTGCTGGCCACCTGGGTCGTCGGCAACATCGCGGTCGGCGTCTTCGGCGAGAGCATGATGGGAGCGTTCGCGGGCCTCGCCCTGGGCACCGTCCTGGGCGCCGTGCTCCTGGGCCTGCTCAGCACCTTCGGCCCCCGCCTGGGAGTGCCGCAGCTGGTGCAGTCCCGGGGGGCCTTCGGGCTCCTCGGCAACTTCGGGCCCGGGGCCCTCAACTACCTGGCCGGCATCGGCTGGTTCGCGGTCAACACCGTCTACGGCACCTTCGCCCTCAGCCAGCTGGTCCACCTCAACTACTTCGTCGCCCTGGTGATCATGGTGGTGGGACAGGTGGCCCTGGCGGTCTACGGCTACAACATGATCCACGTCTTCGAGCGCTGGATGAGCGTGGCCCTGGGCGTGGTCTTCGTCCTGCTGGCCATCTTCACGTTCTCCCACGGCAACTACGGCCTGCCCTTCAACCCCAAGGCTCCGGTCCCCTACGGCGGGGAGCTGGGCGGCTTCATCCTCACCGTAGGCCTGGGCCTCTCCTACGTGATGGGCTGGATGCCGTACGCCTCCGACTACTCCCGCTACCTCCCCAAGACGACCAGCCCCTCGGCCATCATCTGGTGGAGCGCGCTGGGCATCGCCATCCCCTGCATCATCCTGGAGTGGATGGGAGCGCTGACGGTCTCCATCCCCATGCCGGCCAGCGACGCCATCAACCCCGCCAACGCCATCGCCTTCCTCATGCCCGGCCCGCTGGCTGGGCTGGCCCTGCTGGCGATCGCGGTGGGGACGGCCTGCGCCAACGCTCTCAACATCTACAGCGGCGCGATGTCGGCGCTGGTGGTCCGGGTGGAGCACTCGCCGTGGGTTAGGTCCGGCATCGCCGGCGCCATCTTCGCCCTGGTCGCGGCGGGGGTCCTGTCCGTGGCCAACGGCACCCTGGTCAGCCAGAAGCAGGCCCCGCTCGCCGGCGGGATCGTGCTGGCGGCCGCAGTCCTGGTGGGCGCGGTGGTGGGGGTGGCGGTGCGCTTCCGGATGAAGCGCTGGCAGGCCGCGATCCTGGTGGGCGTCCTGGGAGGGCTGCTCTCCATCGGCGGCAGCAACCCCGCGGTCGCCGCCACCCAGTACACCAACTTCCTGCTCCTGCTCTCGTACTGGATCTCCCCCTGGGTGGCGGTGGTGATCATCGACTGGTACTTCAAGCACCGCGGCTCGTACCAGCTGCGCGCGCTCTACGACCAGCAGAGCACGGTCCGGGTCGGGGCCATCGCCTGGCTGGTGGGGCTGGCGGCCTCCGTTCCCTTCATGAACCAGAGCTGGTACGTGGGCCTGGTCCCGACCAACTTCCCCCAGGTCGGAGACCTGACCTACTTCGTCGGGTTCATCGTGGCCGGGGTGATCTTCGCCATCTTTGGCCGCCCGACCGCCCAGGGCGCCCCGGACCCCGAGCCCAGCGGCACCCCCGGGCTCTCCGCCACCGGCCAGGGGGCGTAACCCCAGCTCAGCCGGCCGCCGGCGCCTCCCGGAGGAGGCGCCGGCGCATGCCGGTCGACAGCGCCGCCCCGCTCCCCTGCCGCCGCCACTGCACCAGCTCCGCCATGATCTCCAGGGCGATCTCGGCCGGCGTGGTGCCGCCGAGGTCCAGCCCCACCGGGCCGTGGACCCGGGCCAGCTGCCGGGGGTCCACGCCCTCGATCCGCAGCGTCGACAGCACCGCCCAGACCCGGCGCTCGCTGCCGATCAGCCCCAGGTAGCCGCCGGCCCCGGCGGTGAGGAGGGCCCGCAGCGCGGTGAGGTCCTGGGCCGGACCGCGGCTGAGCAGGACCACGTGGGTCCGCTCCCCGGGGGCCCGCTCGAGCAGGTACCGGCCGGCGTCCGCCGCCACCACCCGCGCCCCCGGGAAGCGCCCCGGGCTGGCGTACTCGGGACGGTCGTCGATCACCGTCACCCGCAGGTCGCAGGTCGCGGCCATGGCGGCCAGCGGCCGGGCGACGTGCCCGCCGCCCAGGATCCAGAGCTCCTCGGGGGGGAGCAGGGGGTCGAGCAGGACCCGCGCCCGGGCCCCGCCATCCGCCGCCGTCGGCGCCAGCACCACGGGCACCGCCCCGCCCGGCCCGGGCCGGACGGCGGCGACCACCGCCGCCAGCTCCTGGGGCGGGGTGCCCATCGCCGGCGCGCCGGGGACGCCGGGCAGCCAGCGGCCGCCGAGGGCGGGGGCCCAGCCGCCGGTGGCCTCGATGACGGTGGCCAGCAGCGCCGGGGCCCCGTCCGCCAGCCGGGCCTGCATGGCCCGAGCCAGGCCCAGGGCCCGGCCCCCGTCGCCGTCCGCGGACCAGGGGTCGAGGTAGACCTCGAAGCTGCCCCCGCAGATGCCCTGGCCCGGTTGCCGGAGGGTGCCGGCGAGGTCGACCGTCACCAGCCGGGGCCGGCCGTCCTGGAGCACGGCCAGGGCCTGGCGGCGGACCTCGGCCTCGGCCGCCCCGCCCCCCACGGTGCCGACGATCGCCCCGCCCGCCCGGACCAGCATCTTGGTGCCCACCTCCCGCGGGGTCGACCCCCGGCGGTCGACGATGGTGGCCAGGGCCACCGACTCCCCCCGCCCCACCAGCTCCTCGAGGATCGCGAAGATCCCGGCCCCCTCGGGGCTGGGCGCCGTCACGCGGGACCGGGGACGGGTGGACCGCCGGCGGCGCGCAGCGCCGCCAGCACCTTCTCGGGGGTGATGGGCAGGCTGCGGACCCGGATCCCGAGGGCGTCGTAGAGGGCGTTGGCCACGGCCGGCGCCGGGGTGTTGATGGGCACCTCGCCGCAGGACTTGGCCCCGTAGGGACCGGTCGGCTCGGGGTCCTCGACCAGGATGGTGGTCATCTCCGGCATGTCCAGGCAGGAGAGCACCTTGTAGTCCACGAAGCCGGGGTTGCGGACCCGCCCGCGGTCGTCCAGCAGGACCTCCTCGCTGAGGGCGTACCCCAGGCCCATGGCCACCGCCCCCTCCACCTGCCCGCTGGCCAGCCGGGGGTTGACGGCCCGGCCGAGGTCGATGGCGTTGACCATGCGCTCGACCCGGATCTGCCCGGTCTCGCAGTCGACCGCGATCTCCACGAACTGGGCGTGGAACGGGGGTGGGGAGTCATGGCAGGAGGCGTGCCCGCTGGCCATCACCTGCTGCCGCCGGGTGCCGTAGAGGGTCTCCAGGGCCACCTCGGCCAGGGGCAGGTCGACGGTGCCGTCCCGGGACCGGACGCACCCCCCGGCCAGGTCCAGCTCCGCCAGCGGCTGCCCGGTCATGGCGGCCGCCACTCGCAGGACCTGGTCCCGGACGGCGGCGGCGGCCCGCCGGACCCCGGTGCCGCTGACGAAGGTGGTGGAGGACGCGTAGGAGCCGTAGTCGAAGATGTCGATGTCGGTGTCGGAGGAGTGCATCACGATCCGGTCCAGCCCCACCCCCAGGGTCTCCGCCGCGATCTGGGCCAGGACGGTGTCGCTGCCCTGGCCGATGTCGGTGGCCCCGGTCATGACGTTGAAGGAGCCGTCGTCGTTCATCTTGATGCTGGCGCCGCCCAGCTCCGACCCGGCCACCCCGCTGCCCTGCATGGCGATGGCCAGGCCCCGCCCGCGCCGGACGACCCCCCGGCCACGCTCGAGCGGGCGCTCCCACCCGATGGCCGCGGCGCCGCGCTCCAGGCACTCCGGCAGGCCGCAGGACCGGAATCGCCGGGCCGAGCGCGGCTCGGGGGCGGTCGGGTCGAGGTTGATGGGGTCGTCGTCGCCGCGGCGCACGTGGTTGCGCCGCCGCAGGGCCAGCGGGTCCAGGCCCAGGGCGGCGGCCACCTCGTCCATGTGGGACTCCAGGGCGAAGTACCCCTGGGGCGCACCGTAGCCGCGCATGGCGCCCGACACCGGGGCGTTGGTGTAGACGGCGTCGGCCACGAAGTGGTAGGCCTGGGCCCGGTAGAGGCACAGCGTCTTGTGGCCGGCGGCCTGCGCCACCGTCAGCCCGTGCCCGCCGTAGGCCCCGGTGTCGGCCACGGCGTGCATCTCCAGGGCCAGGAGGGTGCCGTCCTGGGTGACGCCGGAGCGCATCCGGATGGTCATGGGGTGGCGGAAGCGGCTGGCGTTGAACTCCTCCTGGCGCGTGTGCAGCAGCCGCACCGGGCGCCGGGTGGCGATCGCCAGCGCCGCCGCCGCCGGCTCCAGCAGCATCTCCTGCTTGCCGCCGAAGCCGCCGCCCACCCGCAGCTTGATGACCCGGATGCGGGAGACCGGCCACCCCAGGACCCGGGCCAGCTGGCGGCGGGTGTGGAAGGGGACCTGGGTGCTGCTCCAGATGTTGAGCCGGTCGTAGCCGTCCACCTGGGCGATGCTGACGTGGGGCTCCAGGGCGCAGTGGGCCACCCGCTGGGTGCGGTAGGTCCCCTCGACGACGCGGTCGGCCCGGGCGATCGCGGCCGCGAAGTCGCCCCCGCGCCAGATCTCCTCGTGGGCCGCGACGTTGTGGCGGGCGTCGTAGACCGGGCCCGGGGTCGCCCCGAAGCGGGGGTGGGTGGTGTCGGGGTCGTGGAGCTGGGGAGCGCCCTCCGCCATGGCGGCCACCGGGTCGAAGACCGCGGGCAGCTCCTCGTAGGCCACGTCGATGAGGGCCAGCGCCGCCTCGGCCAGGGCCTCGGTCTCCGCCGCCACCAGCGCCACCCAGTCGCCCACGTAGCGCAGGTGGGGGTCCAGCAGCCGGGTGTCGTAGGGGGAGAGCTCGGGGAAGGGGACCCCGGCGGTGGCGTGGCGGGTGGGGGGCACGTCGCGGTGGGTCAGCACCGCCCGCACCCCCGGCAGGGCCAGGGCCCGGGTGACGTCGATCGCGGCCACCCGGGCGTGGGCCAGGGGCGAGTGCAGGATCTTGCCGTGGAGCATGTCCGGCAGGTCCAGGTCCACCGTGTACACCGGCGCCCCCGCGACCAGGGCCCGGCCGTCGACCCGGGGCAGCGGGGCGCCGACCACCCGCAGCGCGGAGCCGGGACCCCCCGGTTCGGTGGGCGCGGGACGGGGCGCGGTGGTGGTGATCAAGGCGCCCCCGGCCCCGGGGCGGGCGCCGAGCGCATCCGCCGGGCCGCCTCCAGCACCGCCTCCACCGGCTTGACGTAGCCGGTGCAGCGGCAGATGTTGCCGCCCAGGGCGGCGCGCACCGCCGCCTCGTCGGGGTCCGGGTCCTCCTGCAGGAGGGCGTAGGCGCGGATGACGAAGCCCGGGGTGCAGAAGCCGCACTGGGCCGCCCCGGTCTCGGCGAAGGCGGCCTGGACGGGGTGGAGCCGCCCCGCCTCCAGCAGCCCCTCCGCCGTCAGCACGGTGGCACCGTCGGCCTTGCCCGCCAGGGTGCAGCAGGCGTTGACCGAGCGCCCGTCGAGGATGACCCCGCAGGCGCAGCAGTCGCCGGTGCCGCAGACCAGCTTGGGGCCGCGGACCTGGGCGGCCCGGAGGGCCTCCAGGAGGGTGGTCCCGGGGGCCAGCCGCCAGTGGTACTCCCGCCCGTTGACGGTGCAGCGGACGGGCAGGGTGGAGCCGTCAGGCATGGGCCAGCTCCGCGCCGTGGGGGGCCAGGCCGGCCGCCTGGCGCAGCGCCCGGGTGGCGCAGACGCCGGCCAGGTGGCGCCGGTGCTCGGCCGAGGCCCGCTGGTCGCTGATCGGCTGGGCGGCGGCCACCGCCAGCCGGCCGGCCTCGACCACCGCCGCCTCGTCCGGGGCCCGCCCCAGCAGGGCCGCCTCCGCGTCCGCCACCCGCAGCGGCACCGGCGCCACCGCGCCCACCACCACCCGGGCGGCGACGATCCGCCCCTCCTCGACCCGCAGGACGCAGGCGGCGTTGACGGTGGCGATGTCGTCGGCGGTCCGCCCCACCTTGTAGAAGCCGCCCGCGGTCCCCGGCGGGGGCACCGGGACCTCCACGCACTCGATCAGCTCGTCCGGGCGACGGTCGGCGCGGGCCGGGCCCAGGAAGAAGTCCTGGAGGGCCACCCGGCGGGCGCCGGCGGGACCGCGCAGCAGCACCCAGGCGTCGAGGGCCAGGAGCGGCGGCGGCGTGTCGGCGGAGGGGAGCGCGGCGGCCACGTTGCCCACCAGGGTCGCCATGTTGCGGATGTTGGGGGACCCGCACACCGCCGCCCCCCGGCTGAGGATGGCGTCGGCCAGGCCGCGCACCAGCGGGGAGCGGGCGACCGCGGCCATGGTGACGTTGGCGCCGATGCGGACCTGGCCGGCGCGGACCTCCAGGAACGCCAGGGGCAGGCTCCCGAGGTCGACCACCTCGCGGACCCCCGCCATGTAGCGGGGGTTGACCAGGAGGTCGGTGCCGCCGGCCACCACCGCCCGCTCGGGCGCCAGCAGGGCCAGCGCCTGCTCCAGGCTCCGGGGGCGGTGGTAGGCGTCGACGCTCAGCACCGGGCCACGCCTCGACCCACCGGCCACGGGCCCCGCGTCGGCTGGCGCCGGAGCAGGAGGACCGCCTCCAGGGCCCCGCCGGCCACGGCCCGGGCCTTGTCGGAGATCGTGAAGCAGTGCGACGGCTCCGCCCGGGGGTCGACATCGCCGACCTTCATCCCGGCCCGCACCTCGCAGCCGTCGTGGAGCAGGCCGCGCAGGACGCCGGCGATCCCGGCCACCACCCGCGCCCCCTCGACGGTGGCCACCACGGTCCCGGCCCCGACCGGGTCGGCGATGGCGCGGACGCCGAGGAAGCGCCCGGCGCAGGGGGCGCGCAGGACCCGCTCCGCGGCATGCCCGTCGATGGGGCCCGGGACCCCGGTGTCGGGCTCGGCCGCCCCCTCCAGGATGACCCGGCCCAGGTGGTGCCCACGGTTGGTCTCGATGACGGCGTCGACCTCCTGGCCGGCGGTGCAGCCGGGCCCGAGGGCGATCACCACCGGGGCGTCATCCCGGTCCAGGCCGCCGGCGCGCTTGGTCATGGCGGCATCGATCAGCACCGCCGCCCCCAGCGCCCGCAGCTGCCGACCGTGGGGGTCGACCAGGAGGGCCACCCGCCCCTGGGCCAGCGCCCCGGCCACGCCCTCAGGGCCGACCCGCACCGCCGTCACCCCCTCGACCGTCGCCGTCCCGGCCCAGACCGCGCTGGCGAAGGCCACCGGGCGGCGCAGCACCGTGGGCTGCGGCAGCTCGGTGGCGACCACGGCGAAGCCCGCCCGGTGGAGGCGGTGGATGACGCCGGTGGCCAGGTCCCCGGCCCCGCGGACCCCGACCAGCGGGGCGCGGGTCCGGGCGGGGCGATGTGCCAGGGCCACCCTACGACCACCCCATCTGCCACAGGGCCGTGGTCGCGGCCCGGCCCGCGTCGCAGACGGCGGCGATCAACTCCTCGCGGTGCTCGGCGAACCGTGCCGCCGGGCCCCCCACCGAGATCGCGGCCGCGACCACCCAGCCGCGGGCGAAGATCGGCGCGGCCGCGCCCGCGATCCCCTCCTCCAGCTCCCCCACCGAGACCGCGTAGCCCTGCGCCCGCACCTGGCGCAACTCCTCCAGCAGCCGGCCGGGGTCGGTGACGGTGTGGGGGGTGAAGGCCGGCAGCCGCCCGGCCGCCAGCCAGCGGTGCAGGGTCGCCTCACCCTGGTGGGCCAGCAGCACCTTGCCGGTGGAGACCGCGTGGGCGGGCAGGCGCTGCCCGGGCACGGTGACCTCCCGCACGAAGTAGTGGGAGTCGGCGGTGTCGATGATCACCACGTCCAGGTGCTCCAGCACCCCCAGGTGCACCGACTCGTTGGTGCGGCTGCGGGTCTCCAGGAGCATGGGCCGGCTGGCGCTGCGGACCCCGTTGGCGCGCAGGGTGCCGGCGCCGAGCTCGGCCACCCCCAGGCTCAGCTCGTAGCGGCGGCTGTCGGTGTCCTGGGTCAGCAGCGCCTCGTCGACCAGGGCTCGCACGATGCGGTGGACCGAGGAGCGCGGGACCCCGGTGCGGCCGGCGAGGTCGGCGATGCCCAGGGTGCGGCTGCCGTCGAACGCCTTGAGGATCTGCACCACCCGCCGCACCGTCTGGGTCGTGCCTCCCTGCGCCGGGCCGTGTCGCATCTGCAGCGCCTCGGAGTGTTCCGCTCAGCGGGATACGGTTCCACGCGGTAGTGGACCGGAATATACTGGCGCCCCACCGGGGTGTCAAGGAGGTGTCGGGAGTGGGTCTGCCCCAGCGCATCGCAGTCGCCCGCGGCCACGCGCCGGCCGACCTGGTCCTGCGCAACGCCCGCCTGGTCAACGTCGCCACCGGCACCGTCGACCGGGAGGACGTGGTGGTCCACGAGGGGCAGGTGGTGGCGCTGGGCCCGGGCTACCAGGCGCGCCACACCGCCGACCTGGAGGGCCGCCTGGTCCTCCCGGGCCTGATCGACGCCCACATGCACCTGGAGAGCACCATGCTGGTGCTGGGCGAGTTCGCCCGGACCGTGGTGCCGCACGGGACCACCACCGTGGTGCTGGACCCGCACGAGTTCGCCAACGTCCTTGGCACCGATGGCATCCGCTACGTGCTGGACTCGGGGCGGGACGTGCCCCTGTCCACCTTCGGGATGCTCTCGTCGTGCGTTCCGGCCTCGGGCTTCGAGAGCCCCTGGCAGCGGCTGGGGGCGGCGGAGCTCCTGCCGCTGCTGGAGCACCCCAGCGTCCTGGGCCTGGCCGAGATGATGGACGTCGGCGGGGTGCTGGCGGCGGACCCCGGCGTGCTGGCCAAGATCGAGACCGTGCGCGGGCGGGGCGGGGTGATCGACGGCCACGCCCCCGGGCTGTCCGGCCGCGACCTGTGCGCCTACGCGGCCGCCGGCCCCATGTCCGACCACGAGAGCGCCACCGCGGCCGAGGCGCGCGAGCGGCTGCGCCTGGGGATGTGGCTGATGGTGCGCGAGGGGTCCGCCGCCCGCAACCTCGAGGCCCTGCTGCCGGTGATCCGGGAGCTGCACCCGCCGCGGGCGATGTTCGTCACCGACGACCGCGACCCCGGCGACCTCCTGCAGCGGGGCCACCTGGACTCGGTGGTCCGGGCCGCGGTCGCCGGCGGCCTGGACCCGATCGAGGCGGTGCGGATGGCGACCCTCCACCCGGCGCAGTACCTGGGCCTGCGCGACCGGGGGCTGGTGGCCCCCGGCTGCGTCGCCGACCTGGTGGTGGTGGAGGACCTGGAGCGGTTCCGGGTGACCGCCGTGTACAAGGACGGCGTCCTGGTGGCGGAGGACGGACGGCCACTCTTCGCCCTCCCCGTCACCCCACCCCCACCGGCCGCCCGGGCGCTGCGGGTCGGCCCCCTGACCCCGGCGATGCTGGCGATCCCCGGCCGCCCCGGCCCGGTCTCGGTCATCGGGGTGGACGACGGGGCCATCACCACCCGCCACCTGGTCGAGGCGGCACCGCTGCGCGACGGCCACGTGGTGGCGGACCCCGAGCGGGACCTGTGCAAGATGGTGGTCGTCGACCGCCACCACGGCAGTGGCCGCACCGGGCTGGGCCTGGTGCGCGGGCTGGGGCTGCGCCGGGGGGCGATCGCCTCCACCGTGGCCCACGACGCCCACAACCTCCTGGCGGTGGGGGTGGACGACGCCGACATGCTGCTCGCCATGGAGGCCGTCGTCGCGGCCCAGGGCGGCTTCGCGGTGGCCGCCGGGGGCCGGGTCCTGGTCACCGTGCCCCTGCCGATCGGGGGGCTGGTCTCCCCGCTGCCGGCGACCGAGCTGGCCCCCCGGCTGGCGGCCCTGGACCGGGCCGCGGCCGGGCTCGGCTGCACCCTGGCCCACCCCTGCATGACCCTCAGCTTCCTCTGCCTCTCGGTGATCCCCGCCCTCAAGCTGACCGACCAGGGGCTGGTGGACGTCGAGGCCGGCCGCGTGGTCCCGATCCAGGCCTAGCCGTGGCGGTGCTGACCGACCTCACCGAGCTCCACCGGCCCACCGACCTGGCCGCGGCCCTGCAGCTGCTGGGCCGCTCCCGGCCGCGCACCGTGCCCCTGGGGGGCGGCACGCTGATGGCCGCGGGCCGCGGGCCGGGGGTGGAGGCGCTGGTCGACCTCTCGGCGCTGGGCCTCGAGGGGGTCCGGGTCGAGGGCGAAGAGGTGGTGCTGGGGACCGCCACCACCCTGCAGGCCCTGGCCGACGACCCCATCGCCCGGGCGCAGTGGTGGGGCGTGCTGGCGACGGCCGCGCGCAGCTCCGCCACCCGCCTGCTGCGCAGCGCCGGCACCCTGGGGGGGACCCTGGCCGCCGGCCCGGCGGCCAGGGCCGACCTCGCGGTGGTGCTCTCGGTCCTGGAGGCCCGGGTCCGGGCCCTGGGCCCGGACGGCACGGCGCGCTGGCTGACCATGGCGGAGCTGGCCGGCGGGCTGCCGGCGCCCGGCCTGCTGGTGGAGGTGCGCATCCCCGGCGCCGACCGTGCCGACCCGGCGCCGCCGCCGGGCGGGACCACTAGCGGCGCGGCCTTCCTGCGGATCGCCCGCACCCGCACCGACCAGGCCCTGGTCCACGCCGCCGCGGTGGTGGAGTCCACCCCGGGGCAGGGGACGCGGGTGCGCCTGGCGGTGGGGGGCGCCGACTGGCCCCCGGCCCGTCTGGCCACGGCGGAGGCCGCCCTGGAGGGCGTCGAGCTGACCGAGGACGCGGTCAGGCAGGCGACCACGCCCGCGCTGGCCGCGCTCCGGCCCCCCGCTGACCACCGGGCCTCCCCGCCCTACCGCCGGGCGGTGGCGGCCGTGCTCCTCGGGCGGGCGGCCCGCCAGGCGGCGGACCGGGCCGTCGCGGCCCGCTTCCACCCCCACCTGGGGAGCGACGGGTGAGGGTCGAGTGCGAGGTCAACGGCAGCGCCCTGGTGCTGGAGACGGCGCCCAACACCTCCCTGCTGCGGGCGCTGCGCGACACCGGGCTGCTCAGCGTCAAGCACGGCTGCGAGACCGGCGAGTGCGGGGCCTGCGCCGTCCTCGTCGACGGCGCGCCCCGCCCCACCTGCGTCATGCTCGCCGGCCAGGCCCAGGGGCGGCGGATCACCACCGTCGACTCCCTGGGCCGGGTGACCGCGCTGGACCCGGTGCAGCAGGCGCTGGTGGACAACGGCTCGGTCCAGTGCGGCTTCTGCACCCCCGGCATGGTCCTGGCGGCGCACGCCCTGCTGGCCCGGCGGCCCGACCCCACCGACGCCGAGATCCGCGACGCCCTGTCGGGCAACCTCTGCCGCTGCACCGGCTACCTCAAGCCGGTGGAGGCCGTGCGGCGGGCGGCGGCGGCGCTCCGGGGCGAGGCCCCCCTGCCGGGGACGGAGCCCTCCAGCGGCGGGGGCGCGCTCGGCCGCGGGGGGGACGACCGCGGCTGGGCGCCCCAGCTCGACGACCCCCGCCAGATGGGGGCCCCGGACGATCCGGACCCGGAGCCCCGGGGCCCGGAGGGCGAGGGCGCGGGGGCGGGCGGGGTGGCGGTGGCGGCCCCCGTCCGGCCCAGCGAGCGGCTGCGGGTGGTGGGCCGGCGGGAGCGCAAGGTCGACGCCGCCAAGCTGGCCGCCGGCCGGCCCTGCTTCGTCGACGACATCGAGATCCGCGGCCTGCTCCACGCCAAGCTGCTGACCAGCCCCCACGCCCACGCCCGCCTGCGCCACATCGACACCGCCCGGGCCCGGGCCCTGCCCGGCGTCCTGGCGGTGCTGACCCACGCCGACCTGCCCCGGGTGGCCTACACCACCGCCGGCCAGTCCTGGCCCGAGCCGGGGCCCCACGACCAGTTCAGCCTGGACGCGGTCGTCCGCTTCGTGGGCGACCGCGTCGCCGCCGTGGCCGCGGAGACCGAGGAGATCGCCGAGCGGGCCCTGGAGCTGATCGAGGTGGACTACGAGATCCTGCCGGCGGTCCTGGACCCCGCCGAGGCGATGCGCCCCGGCGCCCCCTGCCTCCACCCCGAGCCGGAGGCCTACCACATCGCGGATCGCGAGCGGAACCTGGCCGCCCGGATCGAGGCCGAGGTCGGGGACGTGGAGGCGGCCCTGGCGGCGGCCGACCTGGTGGTGGAGGGGGAGTACCTGGTGCCCCAGGTCCAGCAGACCCCCCTGGAGAACCACATCGTCATCACCTACTGGGACGAGGACGAGCGGCTGGTGGTGCGCACCAGCACCCAGGTGCCGTACCACGTGCGCCGCATCATCGCCCCCGTGATCGGGCTGCCCCCCAAGCGGATCCGGGTCATCAAGCCCCGCATCGGCGGCGGCTTCGGGGTCAAGCAGGAGGTGCTGATCGAGGACATCTGCGCCCACCTGACCCTGGCCACCAACCGCCCGGTGCGCCTGGAGTACACCCGCGCCGAGGAGTTCCGCAGCAGCCGCTCCCGCCACCCCCAGCGGATCCGCCTGCGCACCGGGGTCAACCGCGACGGGACCATCGTCGCCAACGACATGTACGTCCTGGGCAACACCGGCGCCTACGGCACCCACGCCCTCACCGTCCAGAGCAACACCGGCTCCAAGACCCTGCCCCTCTACCGGGCCCCCAACGTGCGCTTCGTCGCCGACGTCGTCTACACCAACCTGCCCCCCGCCGGCGCCTTCCGCGGCTACGGCGTGCCCCAGGGGTTCTTCGCCCTGGAGTCGCACATCGACGAGGTGGCCCGCCGCCTTCGGATGGACCCCCTGGCCCTGCGGCTGCAGAACTGCCTGCGCGAGGGCGACCCCAACATCCTGGCGGTGGCGCTGGGGGAGGGCAAGGAGGGGCTGCCCCAGGTCGTGCGCAGCTGCGGGCTCCCCGCCTGCGTGGAGCGGGGCGCCGCCGCCATCGGCTGGGCCCGCAAGCGCGGGCGCCCGGGGGACGGCCCCCGCCGGCGCGGGGTGGGGATGGCCATCGTCATGCACGGCACCGCCATCCCCGGCCTGGACATGGGGGCCGCCAGCATCAAGCTCAACGACGACGGCTCGTTCAACGTCCTGGTGGGCGCCACCGACCTCGGCACCGGCTCGGACACCGTGCTGGCCCAGATCGGCGCCGAGGTGCTGGGGGTGCCCCTGGAGGACATCATCATCCACTCCTCCGACACCGACTTCACCCCCTTCGACACCGGGGCCTACGCCTCCAGCACCACCTACATCTCCGGCGGGGCCGTCAAGCTGGCGGCGGAGCGGGTCCGGACGCAGATGTTCGCGGTGGCCGCCGGCCTGCTGGGCGCGGACCCCGCCCAGCTGCGCTGCGCCGACCGCGTCATCCGCGCCCCCGACGGGCGGGGGGTGACCGTGTCCGAGGTCGCCCTCCACTCCCTGCACGTCGAGGACCAGCACCAGATCATGGCCACCGCCTCGCGCATGAGCCAGGACTCGCCGCCCCCCTTTGCGGCCCAGTTCGCCGAGGTCGAGGTCGACACCGAGACCGGGGTGGTGAGCGTCCTCCGGGTGGTCTCGGCGGTGGACTGCGGCCGGGCCATCAACCCCGCCAGCGCCGAGGGGCAGGTGGAGGGGGGCGTCACCCAGGCGCTGGGCTACGCCCTCAGCGAGGAGATGCTCTATGACCGGGCCGGCCGGCTGCTGACCACCGACCTTGCCGAGTACCGGATCTTCGCCGCCCCCGACATGCCCGCCCTGGAGACCCTCCTGATCGAGACCGACGACCCCTTCGGGCCCTTCGGGGCCAAGGCGATCGCCGAGATCCCGCTGGACGGGGTCGCCCCCGCCATCGCCAACGCGGTCGCCGACGCCACCGGCGTGCGCATCGGCCAGATCCCGCTCACCCCGCCCCGGGTCTGGGCCGCGCTCCAGGGCGCCGCCGGCGCCAGGGAGGCGTAGGCGTGGCCGCGGGGGGCGGAGTGGCGCCGCTCCTGGTCCGGGGGGCGACCGTCCTGGACGGGACCGGCACCGACGGGGTGGCGGCGGACGCGCTGCTGCGGGACGGCGTGGTGGCGGCGCTGGGCCCCGGCCTGCCCCGGGAGCCCGGGGTCGCGGTGGTGGACGGCACCGGCCTGGTGCTGGCCCCCGGCTTCATCGACATGCACAGCCACTCCGACCTCTACACCCTGGTCGCGTCCCCGGACGGGTGGCGGGTGGGGGACGACCCCAAGCTGCTCCAGGGGGTGACCACCCAGGTGTTCGGCCAGGACGGGATCTCGATGGCGCCGGTGGGCGACCACGATGTCGACGCCTACGCCGACTACGTGGCCGGGCTCGACGGCTTCCTGGACCCCGCCGCCTGGACCTGGCGCGGGGTCGGGGAGTACCTGGACACCCTGCGCCGGCGCTCCGCCACCCGGGTGGCGGGGCTGGTCGGGCACTCCACCGTCCGCCGCCTGGTGATGGGGATGGAGGCGCGCCCGCCCCGGCCGGAGGAGCTGGAGGCGATGCGGGCCGCCGTCGACCGGGCCATGCGCGAGGGGGCCCTGGGGCTCTCCACCGGGCTGGTGTACGCCCCGGCGGCCTACGCCAGCACCGACGAGCTGGTGGCCCTGGCCGAGGTGGTGGCCCAGCACCGCGGCCGCCTCTTCATCCACGTGCGCAACGAGAGCCATCTGGTCCTGGAGGCCACCGAGGAGGCCCTGGAGGTGGCCCGCCGGAGCGGGGTCCACCTCCACTACTCGCACATCAAGACCGCGGGCCAGGCCAACTGGCACCGGGTGGGCCAGATGCTGGAGATGATCGACGACTACCGGCGCCGGGGGGTGGTGGTCACCTGCGACATCCACCCCTACGTCGCCGGGTCCACCACCGCCACCGTCCTGCTGCCCCCCTGGATCCTGACCGACGGCCCCCCGGGCGCCCTGCGCCAGCTGGCCGACCCGGCGGTGCGGGCCCGGGTGCGCACCCAGCTCCTGGAGGACACCACCAGCTGGGACAACTGGTGGGTCTTCTCCGGCGGCTGGGACGGGCTGCGCATCGCCGGCGTCTCCCAGGGCTCGCCCAACACCGCCCTCCAGGGCCGGCCCCTGGGCCAGCTCATCGCCGCCGCCGGCGTCACCGACCCCCTGGGCCCGGCCGGGTTCGACGTCCTCTTCGACCTCCTGGTCCAGGAGCGCCTGCAGATGTCGCTGATCAGCTTCAACAACATCGAGGGCAACATCGCCCGCTTCATCGGGCAGCCCTTCTGCAGCGTGGGCAGCGACGCCCTGGTCAATCCCGGCGGCCACCCCCACCCCCGGCTCTACGGCTGCTTCCCCCGGGTGCTGCGCGCCTTCGTGCGCGAGCAGGGGGTGCTCTCCCTGCCGGAGGCGGTGCACGCCATGACCGGCCGCGCCGCCGCGGCCATCGGCCGGCCGGAGCTGGGCCGGGTCGCGGTGGGGGCCCCGGCCGACCTGGTGCTCTTCGACCCCCAGACCGTGGCCGACCGGGCCACCTACGAGGCCCCTCGCACCCCCCCGACGGGGATCCAGCAGGTCTGGATCGGGGGCCGCACGGTGGCCCAAGCGGGCCGGGTGCTGGCGCCGGCCCCGGACCAGCCGTCGGCCCCGGCCCTGCCGGTGGGCTCCGGGGAGGGACGGCCGTGACCGCCCCCGCCCCCAGCGAGGTGTGGCTGGTCGACCCCGGGGCCCGGCCCTCGCCACCGCCCGAGCCGGCGGTCGACCCCGAGCCCTTCCACCGCACCCTGCCCGGCTACGCCCCGACACCGGTCCGGGCCCTGGCGGAGCTGGCCCGGGAGCTCCGGGTGGGCGAGCTCTGGGTCAAGGACGAGAGCCACCGGCTGGGCCTGCCCTCGTTCAAGCTGCTGGGGGGGGCCTGGGCCGTGCACCGGCTGCTGCTGGAGCGGGCGGGGCTGCCGCTCCCGGGGGCCGGCTGGCCCGAGCTGCAGGCGGCCGCCGCCGGGGCCGCCGGGACCACCCTGGTCACCGCCACCGACGGCAACCACGGCCGCGGGGTGGCCCACATCGCCCGCCTCCTGGGCCTGGGCGCCGTCGTCTTCGTCCCGGCGGGGACCAGCGCCGCCCGCATCGACGCCCTCCGGTCGGAGGGGGCCGCGGTCCAGGAGCACCCGGGGTCGTACGACGACGCGGTGACGGCGGCGGCCGCGGCGGCCGAGCGCCAGGGGTGGCTGCTGGTGGCGGACGTGGCCACCGGGCGGGACCGGACCGTCCCCCGCTGGGTGATGGAGGGCTACCAGACCATCTTCACCGAGTGCGACCGCCAGCTGCCCGGGCCGGTGGACGCGGTGGTGGTGCAGGCCGGCGTCGGCGCCCTGGCCGCGGCCACCGCCCGCCACTACCTGGCCACCGTCCGGCCCCCGCGGCTGGCGATCGTGGAGCCGCTGAGCGCCGCCTGCTGCCTGGCCTCGGCGCGCGCCGGCCGGCGGACCAGCATCGAGGCCAGCCAGGCCTCGATCATGGCGGGGCTCAACTGCGGCACCCCCTCGCTGGTGGCCTGGCCCCACGTCGCCGCCGCCACCACCGTCTTCTGCGCCATCGACGACGAGTGGGCCCGGCGGGCCATGCGGCGGCTGGCCGCGGCCGGGATCGAGGCCGGCGAGTCGGGCGCCGCCGGGCTGGCCGGGCTGCTGGCCCTGGCCGACGACGCCCCGGCCCGGGCGGCCCTTGGCCTCCACGCCGGGGCCCGCGTCCTGATCGTCAACACCGAAGGGGCCACCGACCCCGCGGCCTACCGCGCCGTGATCGGCGCCTCGGCGGCGGCGGAGGTGGGGCCGTGAGAGCCGGCGCCTCCCGCCGGGCGGCCCACTGGAGCAGACCGGCGGCCCCCCCCCGCCGGCCAAGGAGGGCGGTGACATGACAGCGGCGACTCCCTTTCTCGACCAGGCCCAGGGCCATCGCCGCGGGGTGACCGGCCTCCTGGGCGACCTGATCCACACCCCCTCGCTCAGCTCCGAGGAGGAGGCGGTGGTCAACCTGCTCACCGAGCGGATGACCACCCTGGGCTACGACGAGGTGCGGGTCGACGGCTTCGGCTCGGTCATCGGCCGGATCGGCTCCGGCCCCATCGTTGTGGTCTACGACTCCCACATCGACACCGTGGGGGTGGGCAGCCGCTCGGAGTGGCGCACCGACCCCTTCGAGCCGGTGATCGACGGCGACCGCGAGAGCGGGGTGATGCACGGCCGCGGGGCCTCGGACGACAAGGGGGGGATGGCGGCGATGGTCTACGGGGGCGCCCTCTACAAGCAGATGGGCCCCAGCGACGCGGTCACCCTGTACGTGGTGGGCTCGGTCCAGGAGGAGGACTGCGACGGCCTGGCCCTGGAGCACCTGCTCCTGCACACCCTGCCCCGCCCCGACCTGGTGGTCCTGGGCGAGGCCACCAACCTCGACGTCTTCCGGGGCAACCGGGGCCGGATCGAGGTCCTGATCCGCACCAGGGGCTCGTCCTGCCACGCCTCCGCCCCCGAGCGCGGGAGCAACCCGGTGTACGCCCTGGCCCCGCTGATCGCCGACGTCGAGCGGCTCAACCAGCGGCTGGGGCACGACGACTTCCTCGGCGCCGGCACCGTGGCCCTGACCAAGATCGAGTGCGAGACCCCCTCGCTCAACGCGGTCCCCTCCACCGCCGCCATCTACCTGGACCGCCGGCTCACCGCCGGCGAGGACCCGGTGAGCGCCCTGGACGCCATCCGGGAGCTGCCCGCGGTGCGGGCGGCCGGGGCCGAGGTCAGCCTGCTGACCTACGAGCGGACCTCCTTCACCGGCATGCGCCTCGGGCAGGAGAAGTCCTTCGCCACCTGGGTGCTGCCCGAGGACCACCTGGGGGTCCAGGCCGGGATCCGGGCCGGGGTCACGGCCCTGGACCGGCGGCCGGCGACCGGCCACTGGGTCTTCTCCACCAACGGGGTGGCCTCGATGGGCAAGCTGGGGATCCCCACCATCGGCTTCGGGCCGGCCAACGAGATCCACGCCCACACCGCGGCCGACCAGTGCCCGATCGAGGACCTGGTGCAGGCGATCGCGTGGTACGCCGCCTTCCCCGCGGAGTACGCCCGCACCCACCGCGCCGGGGCCGACCGGTGACGGCCGCCCACCGCCCCCGCCGGGTGGCCGCGCCATGACCGTCCCCGTGGCCCTCTACCTCCAGGACGCCCACACCGTGCGGGAGGGCATGGCCCTGGCCCAGTACGCCGAGCGGCAGGGCTTCACCGCCGTCTGGCAGGCCGAGAGCCGGCTGGCCCGGGAGGCCACGGTCCCGATGGCGGCCTTCCTGGCCGTCACCGGGCAGATCCGGGTGGGCAGCGGGGTGGTCAACACCTGGACCCGCAACCCGGCCCTGCTGGCCTCCACCTTCTCCACCCTGGACGACCTGGCCCCGGGCCGGGTGATGCTGGGGGTCGGCGCCTGGTGGGACCCGCTGGCGGCCCGGGTGGGCATCCAGCGCACCCGGCCGGTCCTGGCCATGCGGGAGACCGTGACCGCCGTCCGGGGCCTGCTGGCGGGGGGGCCCGTGACCCTGCAGGGGGAGTTCGTCCACCTGGACCAGGTGGAGTTGGACTACGTCCACCAGGCCCGCCGGCCCAAGGCGGTCCCGATCTACATCGGGGCCACCGGGCCGCGGATGATGGAGCTGGCGGGCGAGATCGCCGACGGGGCCCTGCTCAACTACCTGGTCTCGCCCGACTACACCCGCCGGGCCCTCCTACAGCTGGCCCAGGGGGCGGCCCGAACGGGCCGCGCCCTGGCCGAGCTCGACCGCCCCCAGCTGGTGATCTGCTCGCTGGACCGGGACCGCGGGGTGGCGCTGGACGCCGCCCGCCTGCTGGTCACCCAGTACCTGGGGCAGCAGCCCCACCTCATGAAGGCCTCGGGCGTGGCCCAGGAGCTGCTCGACCGCATCGCCCAGGTGCTGCGCTGGCCGGCCACCCACGACGAGGTGGTGGCGGCCTCCCGGCTGGTGCCCGACGAGGTGGTGCAGATGGTCACCGCCTCCGGCACCGCCGAGGAGTGCCGGGCCAAGGTCCTGGAGTACGTCGCGGCCGGCTGCACCTGCCCGGTCCTCTACCCGCTGGCGCCTGACGTGCGGGCCATGATCGACCTCTTCGCCGGCGGCCTCGAGGAGGAGGGCCCGGGATCCACGGCCGCTGACAGGGGGGGGCTCTCATGAGCTTCGATGTCGTCATCCGATCCGTGCGCCTGGCCCCCACCGGGGACGCCGCGGCCCAGCTGGTGGACGTGGCCGTGACCGGCCCCACGATCGCCGCCATCCGGCCGGCCGGCACCCTGGACTCGGCGGGGGCGGTGGAGCTGCCCGGGGACGGGCGCCTGTGCTCCATCCCCTTCGTCGACCCCCACGTCCACCTGGACGCGGTCCTGACCGTGGGCGAGCCCCACCACAACGAGAGCGGCACCCTGATCGAGGGCATCCAGACCTGGGCCGAGCGCAAGCAGACCCTGACCCATGAGGACGTCAAGCGGCGGGCGCTGGAGGCGATCCTCTGGGAGGTGGCCCAGGGCACCGGCCTGATCCGCTCCCACGTCGACGTCTGCGACCCCAGCCTGGTGGCGCTGCGGGCGCTCCTGGAGCTGCGCCAGGAGGTGGCCGACCTGGTCGAGCTGCGGCTCATCGCCTTCCCCCAGGACGGCATCCTCTCCTTCCCCGACGGCGAGGCCCTGATGCGCGAGGCGATGCGCCTGGGGTGCGACCTCATCGGCGGCATCCCCCACTACGAGTGGACCCGCGAGGACGGCATCGCCGAGGTCCAGTTCCTGTTCGACCTGGCCCGGGAGACGGGGGCCGGCATCGACCTGCACTGCGACGAGACCGACGACGAGCAGTCCCGCTTCCTGGAGCACGTGGCGGCGCGCACCATGCGCGACGGCATGCAGGGGCGGGTGGTGGCCGGCCACACCACCGCGATGGGCTCCTACAACGACGCCTACAGCTTCAAGCTGCTGCAGATCCTGCGCCGGGCCGGGGTCACCATCGTGGCCAACCCCCTCGACAACATCGTCCTCCAGGGCCGCTTCGACAGCTACCCCAAGCGCCGCGGCATGACCCGGGTCAAGGAGCTCGACCGCCTGGGGATCAACGTGGTCTGCGGCCACGACTCGATCATGGACCCCTGGTACCCCCTGGGCCGGGGGTCGATGCTCGACGCCCTCTCGATGCTGGTCCACGTGGCCCAGATGACCGGGCGCTCGGAGCTCTTCTCGGCCTTCGCGATGATCACCGGCAACGCCGCCCGCGCCTCGGGCACCGCCACCGAGCTGCGGGAGGGCGGCCCGGCCGACCTGGTGGTCCTGGACTGCGAGGACGAGGCCGAGGCCATCCGGCTGCGCCCCCCCTGCCGCTGGGTGCTGCGCCAGGGGCGGCTGGTGGCGGAGACCCCCTCGGGGGCGTCGGTGGTCCACCGCGGCGACGGGCGCACGGTCCCGGTGACCTTCACCAAGCCGCGCGGCGGCCCGACCGGGTGAGCGGCCCCCGGCCGATCGTGCTCGACTGCGACCCGGGCCACGACGACGCCCTGGCCATCCTCCTGGCCCACGGGAGCCCGGCGGTGGAGCTGCTGGCGATCACCACCGTGGCCGGCAACCAGACCCTGGAGAAGACCACCCTCAACGCCCGCCGGGTGTGCACCGTGGCCGGGATCCGGGACGTGCCCGTCGCCGCCGGGTGCGCCCGGCCGCTGCGGCGCCCGCTGACGACGGCCGCCCAGATCCACGGCGCCTCCGGGCTGGACGGCGCCGACTTCGACGAGCCCACCGTCCCGCTCAGCGACCGCCCGGCCGTCGAGCTCCTCGTGGAGACCGTGATGGACCGGCCCGGCGAGGTCACCCTGGTCCCCACCGGCCCTTTGACCAACATCGCCATGGCGGTGCGCCGCGAACCGGGGATCGTCTCCCGGGTGCGGGAGGTGGTGCTGATGGGCGGGGCCTTCACCCGCGGCAACGTGACCCCGGCGGCGGAGTTCAACATCGCCGTCGACCCCGAGGCGGCGGCGGTGGTCTTCGAGGCCGGCTGGCCGCTGACCATGGTGGGCCTGGACCTCACCCACCAGGCCCTGGCGACCCCGGCGGTGCTGGAGCGGATCGAGGCGGTGGGCACCGCGCCCGCCCGCACCATGGGCCGGCTCCTGCGCTTCTTCGGCGACGCCTACCGCCGCGAGGCCGGGCTGGCGTCGCCGCCGGTCCACGACCCGTGCGCGGTGGCCCGGGTGATCCGCCCGGAGCTGGTCGAGGTGGTGGACGCCTTCGTCGCGGTGGAGACCGAGGGCCGGTGGACGAGCGGGATGACCGTGACCGACTTTCGAGGGACGCTGGGCCGGCCGCCGAACGCCCAGGTCGCCACCCGGCTGGACGTGGCCGGCTTCTGGGACCTCATCATCGAGGCCCTGGCCCGCGTCGGCGCCCCCCCCGCGGGCCGGGGGCCGGTGGCGACCGCATGAGCGCGGTGTGCATCGGCAACGCCACCGTGGTGACCATGGACCCGTCGCACCCCCTGGTCCCGAACGGGGTGGTGGTCGTCGCCGACGGCCGCGTCCGGGCCGTGGGCCCGGCGGGACTGCGGGCCGACCACGCCGACGCCGCGTTCGTCGACGCCGGCGGTGGCCTGGTCATGCCGGGACTGGTGTGCGCCCACACCCACCTGTACTCCGCCTTCGCCCGGGGCATGTCCCTGCCCGGGGAGCCGGCCCGCACCTTCGTGGAGATCCTGGAGCGCCTCTGGTGGCGGCTGGACCGCCTCCTGACCCTGGAGGACGTCGCCGCCAGCGCCGAGGTGGGCCTGCTCGACGCCATCCGCCACGGCGTCACCACCGTGATCGACCACCACGCCAGCCCGGCCGCCGTCGACGGCAGCCTGGACGTGATCGCGGCGGCGGTGGAGGCGGCCGGGGTGCGGGCCTGCCTGGCCTACGAGGTGTCGGAGCGCAACGGCCCCGCCGACACCCGGGCCGCGGTGCGCGAGAACGAGCGCTTCATCCAGGGGCTGCACCATCGCGCCGGCGCCGGCGCTGGCCGGCTCGCCGGCCTGGTCGGTCTGCACGCCTCCTTCACCCTCAGCCCCGCCACGCTGGCCACCTGCGTCGGGGTGGGCAGCGACCTTGGGGTGGGGTGCCACGTCCACGTGGCCGAGGACCGGGCCGACCAGGAGGACTGCCGGCGCCGCCAGCAGAGCCGGGTGGTGCCCCACCTGGCGGCGCGGGGGGTGCTGGGCCCGGGCTCGCTGGCGGCGCACTGCGTCCACGTCGACGGCGGCGAGATCGCGGCCCTGGCCCGGACCGGCGCGGCCGTGGCCCACAACCCCCGCTCCAACATGGGCAACGCGGTGGGGACCGCCCCGGTCCCGGCCTTGCGCCAGGCCGGGGTCACGGTCGGGCTGGGCAGCGACGGGGTCAGCATGGACCTCTTTGAGGAGATGCGGGCGGCCCAGCTGCAGCAGCGGCTGGCCACCGGCGATCCTCGCGCCATGCCCCCGGCCGCGGTGGTGGAGCTGGCCTTCGCCGGCGGCGGCCGGATCGCCGACACCCTCTTCGCGCCCTTCGCGCCGGGGCTGGGCCCGCTCGGCCGGCTCCAGCCCGGGGGCCCGGCCGACCTGGTGGTCCTGGACTACGCAGCGCCGACGCCGCTGACGGTGGAGAACGCGGCCGCCCACCTGCTCTGGGGCCTGGGCGGGGCCCAGGTCCGGGACACCATGGTGGCGGGCCGCTGGCTGATGCGCGCCGGCCAGGTCCTGACCCTGGACGCGGAGCGGATCACCGCCCGCAGCCGGGAGCGGGCCGCCGCCCTCTGGGCGCGGGTGGGCCCGGCGTGATGCGCCGGGGAGGGCACGAAGGAGGCGTGGGCACATGATCCTGACCGGGGCCACGATCATCACGGTGGACCCACAGCGGCGGATCTTCCGCCGGGGCGGGCTCGTGGTGCAGAACGACCGCATCGTCGCCGTCGGCCCCGAGGACGAGGTCCTGGCGGCCCATCCCGGCCAGGAGCGGGTCGCCCTCGACGGCAAGCTGATCATCCCCGGCCTGGTCGACACCCACGTCCACCAGGCCCAGGCCATGATCCGGGAGTGCGCCGACGACATGGCCCTGATCCAGTGGCTGTGCCAGCGGGTGTGGGTGCTGCAGGGCGCCTACGACCATGAGGACGCCCGGGTCAGCGCGCGCCTGTGCATCGCCGAGATGCTGCGCTCGGGCACCACCACCTTCCTGGAGTCGGGGCTGGCCCACCGCTACGGCTTCGAGGGCGTGGCCGAGGTGGTCCGCGACAGCGGCATCCGGGCCTGCCTCTCCAAGAAGGTGATGGACATCAGCACCTACGCCACCCAGGACAACGCCATGCCGGTGGGGCTGCGGGAGACCCGGGCCGAGAGCCTGCTCACCACCCTGGAGATCTTCGACCGCTGGAACGGCGCGGCCGACGGCCGGATCCGGGTGTGGTTCGGCCCCCGCACCCCGGGGGGGGTCTCCCCCGAGCTCTACCGGGAGATGGTCGCCGAGGCCCGGGCCCGCGGCATGGGCATGACCATGCACCTGGCCGAGGTGGAGGCCGACCGCCGCTTCCTGCGCGAGACGTACCAGCAGTCCCCCATGGAGTTCGCGCGCAGCGTGGGTCTGGTGGGGCCGGACGTGGTCCTGGTGCACATGGTCTGGCTGGGGGAGGAGGACATCCGCATCCTGGCCGAGACCGGGACCCACGTCTCCCACAACCCGTCGTCCAACAGCAAGCTGGCCTCGGGGGTGTGCCCGGTGCCCCGCCTCCTGGCGGCGGGGGTCAACGTCGCGCTCGGCTGCGACGGCGGGCCCAGCAACAACACCTACGACCTGGTCGAGGAGATGAAGCTGGCGGCGGTGATCCACAAGGCGGTGTCCCTGGACCCCACCGTGGTGCCGGCGGAGACGGTGCTGGAGATGGCCACCATCAACGGGGCCCGGGCCCTGCGGTGGGACGACCAGATCGGCTCCCTGGAGGTGGGCAAGAAGGCCGACCTGGTGGTGGTCGACCTCGACCGCCCCCACCTGGCCCCCGCCCTCAACCCGGTCTCGGCACTGGTCTACGCCGCCACCGGGGCCGACGTGGAGTCGGTGATGGTCGACGGCCGCTGGGTGGTCCGCCACGGGGAGCTGCTGACCATCGACGCCGCGCGCGCCGTCGCCGAGGCCCGGGAGCGGGCCCAGCGCCTCTACGCCGCCACCGGGATCGACCCCGGCCCGCGCTGGCCGGTGCTCTGAGCCGACCCGCGGCCGCGGACGCGCCGCGGGCGTGGAGGGTGTGGGGGCGGCGCGCGCACCCGCTCGCCACCCTCCGGAGGCCGCGGGCGCTCGGGAGCGACCGTCCGGCGCGGGATCGCGCGCTGCGGACGCGCGC
>JAKABB010000037.1 GCA_021802045.1 bacterium | reverse complement strand
CGGCGCCCGGATCGCCCCGCGGGTGCGCCTGCGCGACGTGACCCGGCGCCTGCCCCGGCCGCGCCGAGCGGCCGGCGGGGCCCCGCCCCGGCTGCGGGTGGCGCTGCTGGCGGGCTGCGTCCAGCGGGTCTTCTTCTCGGAGGTGAACGAGGCCACCGCGGCGGCCCTGGCCGCCTATGGGGCCGAGGTGTGGGTGCCGCCCGGCCAGGGCTGCTGCGGGGCGCTGGAGCTGCACACCGGCCGGGAGGCCGCGGCCCGGGACCGCGCCCGGGCCCTGATCGGCCACCTGGAGGACCCCGCTCTGGACCGGATCGCCGTCAACGCCGCCGGTTGCGGAGCCGCTCTGCGCACCCTCGACCGGCTCCTCGCCGACGACCCTGCCTGGGCGCCGCGAGCCGCGGCGGTCGCCGCCAAGGTGCGCGACGTGACCGAGATCCTGACGGAGCTGGGGCCGCCGGCCGGGGCGTTGCACCCGCTGCCGATGCGGGTCGCCTACCACGACGCCTGCCACCTGGCCCACGCCCAGGGGGTGCGCCAGGCCCCCCGGCAGGTCCTGGGCGCCATTCCCGGCCTGGAGATCGTGGAGGTCCCAGAGGGCGACCTCTGCTGCGGCAGCGCCGGGACCTACAACCTGACCGAGACGGCGGCGGCCGAGGACCTGGGCCGGCGCAAGGCGGCCAGCGTGCGCGCCGTGTCTCCCGCGGCGCTGGTGGCCGGGAACCCGGGATGCCTGCTCCAGATCGACGCGGCCCTGCGCGCCGCCGGGACGGTGGTGCCCTCATTCCATCCCGTGGAGCTGGTGGCGGCGTCGCTGCGTGGGACGCCGGTCGCCCGCCTGGTCCCCCACGGGACAGCGCCCGTGCCTCACCCGGCCCCATGCCCACCGGGGGCCGTCACCGGGGCGTGACCTCCCTGCCACCGGCTCCGGAGGGGATCGAAGCTCGCGGACTCTAGCATGGGCGACGTTGTGCACTTACCCGCAGCCGAGGCCGCGCACCCCCCGGCCCCCCTCGACCCGGGCTCGGTCACGGCGCCGACCGGGCCCGGGGTCACGGTCGCGACCCCGCGGGGCTGGGCTCAGCGGGCCTGGCCGCTGGGGCTGTACTCCGTGGTGGCGATCTTCCTATGCAACCGGGCCTGGTTCGCGGGAGCACCCCGGATCATCGGCGTCAGCCACAACCCCGCGTCCAAGGTTTGGTTCCTCGCCTGGTACCCCTTCGCGCTCGGCCACGGGTGGCAGCCGTTCGTCACCCGGTGGTTGACGTACCCGCATCCGGCCAACCTGATGTGGAACAACTCCGTTCCCGTGCTGGCCCTGGCCCTCACGCCGGTGACCCTGCTGGTGGGGCCCACGGTCGCCTACAACCTGGCCATGACCGCCAGCCTGATGGCGGCCGCTGCGACGGCGTACTGGGCGCTGTCCGGGATCGTCCGCACCCAGCGGGCTGCTGTGATCGGCGGCGCCGTCTTCGGCTTCTCGCCCTTCATCCTGGCCGAGGCCAGCACCGGCCACCTGCCGTGGGCCTCGCTGTGGACACTTCCCCTTCTGCTGATCCTGATCGACCGGGCTGTCCTGCGTCCCCGCGGCTCCCCGGTGTGGGTCGGACTGTGGGGCGGCCTCTGGGCGGTCGTGCAGTTCGGCCTGGCCGAGGAGGTCCTGCTGGATGCCACGCTGCTGACGGGCCTTGTCCTGGTCGGTCTCGCCCTCGCCCACCCGGCCCAAGCCCGAGCGCGGCTCCACCGTGGTGCCGTGGCGCTGGCCACGGCGGTGGCGGTCTTCGTGCCCCTGATCGCGGTGCCGCTCGCTGTCGAGTTCCTCGGTCCGTCTGGGCAGCTGGGTGGCGCCGTCATGAGCCCACGGCTCAACTCCGCCGATCTGCTGGCGTTCCTGGTGCCGACGCCTCTGCAGATGCTGGCTCCCGCCGGTGCCGTCCACCTCTCCAACCGGTTCACCGGATACCCCTACGACCGGATCGCCTACCTGGGCCTGCCGCTGCTCCTGTGCGCCATCGGCGTCGGTCGGTGGCGTTGGACGGACCCGTGGGTGCGGGGCTCGCTGGTGGCTTTCGGAGCCATCCTCCTGCTGGCCCTCGGCGGGCAGCTCCATGTGGGGGGGCGCATCCTGCCGGTGCCGCTGCCGTGGGCCCTGATCGGTCACCTGCCCCTCTTTCGCAAGGTGCTTCCCTCTCGACTGGTGGCCTTCGCCTGGCTGGCTGCCGCTCTCGTGGTCGCCTTGGCCCTCGACCACGTGTGGCGGCTCCGCATGCACCGGGCGCGGGTCGCGGGTTGGGCGCTGGCGCTCCTGGTGCTGCTCCCCCTGGTCCCGGCCTCCGCGCTGGTGGCGCGCCCCACACAGCTCCCGGGCGGGCTCACCGCCACCGCCGTCGCCAGGGTGCCGGTGGGCAGCGTGGCCCTGGTGCTGCCGGCCGTGGGGGCGTCGCCCTGTGCGTCCACGCTCTGGCAGGCGATGGGCGGGATGCGATATCGGTCCCCCTGGGGCTGCATCCTCCACCCAGGGGTGAACGGGGCTCCCACGGAGGACCCCTACCGATCGGCGCTCAGCGTGGCGGTCGCGGCGGCGCAGGGCGGGCGCACGGTGCCCATCACCGCTCGGGCGCTGCGCACCTGGCGGGCGGATGTCCGCCGCTGGCGGGTGGACTTCGTGGCGGTGACGGATAGGACACCCCACCGACTCGCGGTGGTCCGTCTCTTCACCGCCATCCTGGGACGCGGCCCGGCCCGCACCGGCGGCGCGTCCGTGTGGTTCAACCTGCTCCCGGGCGGGCGCCCACCGTCCCTGGCGCCGTGACCCGGGGCGTCGCGGGTGCGCCACTCACGGGCTGGAGGGCGACCACGGCGGTGGAGGCGAGGGTAGGGCCAGCGATGGCAGTGGGGCCGTGGCTCGGGGACCGGCTGGACGGAGGGCGGCCACCAGGCCCGCGACCAGCCCCAGCGCGCTGGCGGCGGGGAGCGAGGACAGCTGCAGGAGCCACCACCACCACCCGGTGGCGCTGACGGCGGTCAGCCAGCGCACGGTGAGCGCGCTCAGTACCAGGGGGACCACCACCGCGTTCACGGTAAGGAAGGCCGCCAGGCCGGCGGTGAGCGCGGGCACCCGGCGCGGCCCGCGGCCGGCGACGAGGCCGAGCCCGGCGAAGACCGGGACCAGCAGCGCGGTGTAGTGCGGGTACCAGGCGATGGTGCCGCTGAGCACGGCGGCCGCCAGGAAGAGGCCGTACTCGGCCGCCGGGGCCGCCGCAGGATCCGGCCCCACGGCTCGCCAGGCGACCCAGAGGAGGGCCAGGTCGAGCAGCAGCACTATGGCGTGCAGCCACCAGAGGGGCGGGTCGAAGCGCAGGACCGAGTGCTGGAAGAGGCGGCTGACCACGCCGTCGATGGACTGGTTGTAGACCCAGCCGTTGTCGCGGGCCAGCGCCGGGAGGACCGAGTGCAGCCAGACCGGGAGCGAGCCCGGGAGGGCGGCGGCGGCGATCCCCAGCACCCCCAGACCCGTGACCAGCATGGCGCCCACGCCGCGCCACCAGTGGCGGCGCACCAGCAGTAGGAGGAGGACGGCCGGCATCAGCTTGATGTCCGCTCCCAGCGCCAGCCAGATCCCGCAGCGCACCTGGTGCCCCCGCACGTAGGCCCGCAGCCCCAGGCTGAGCAGGAGCAGGATCCAGGGGTTGATCTGCCCGTGCCAGTAGTTGTAGGTCGCCGGGGCGAAGAGCAGGGCGGCGATGAGCGCGATCGAGATCCGCGGCCAGCGGGGCGGCAGGGTCTCGCGGGCGAGGATCACGGTCGCGGCGACGGTGGCGGCGACGCCGGCCCACAGCCAGACGATCACCGCCCAGTGGTGAGAGAGCAGGGCCAGGGGCCGGAGGGCCAGCGCCGCCGGCGGGGGGTAGTCGAAGCCGGACATCACCACGCTGCCCTGGCCGCGGAAGCTGTGGTAGGGGCTGAGGCCGTGGGCGGTGGCAACCGCCGCGTGCCAGTAGGGACCGAAGTCCTCGAAGGGCCCGTGGAAGGCCCCGGTGAGCGGGCCCAGCCCGAAGGTGACCAGAGCACCCAGGAGCGCCACCACGCCGGCCGCCCGCAGGGTGGTGGAGAGCACCCGGTCCCATCTCACGGTGCCCGGTGCGGTCGTGCGGCCGTCGCTCATGGGTGGGCCCCGGCGCAGGCCGGGGCGCCGAGCCGGGCCCATCCGGTGGTCCCGGGGACCGGCGGGAGGCGGAGGCGGCCCAGCAGCGCCCGCCGCTCCCAGACGATCACGCGCCGGTCCTGGTAGACGGTCACCCACTGGGGGACGTGGGTCAGGGCCAGGGCGAAGGGCGTGCCCCGTTCGTAGACCACCAGCTGGGAGCGGCTGCGGTCCAGGCTGCGCAGCCACCCCGGCGCCAGGTCGATCGTCCGGCCGTACTGGGTGAGGAGCCCGTTGCCCATGAGGGCGGCGTCCCCGAAGATGAAGACGCGGTCCTGAGGCAGGTGGTCGGCCAGGAAGCCGCCGTCGCCGTACTGGTTGAAGATGCGCAGGTTGCCCGGCCCGGCCCGGAGCCAGAGGGCGGCGCACACCGGCCAGCGGGCGATGTACACCGCCGAGCGCACCCGGGGCAGCGCCCCGGCCGCCAGCTGGGTGGCGGCCAGGGCCACGATCATGGCCAGCATCAGGCCCTCCACCGCCCGGATGAGGCGTGGCTGCGGACCCTGGGGCCAGCGCCGCGGCCACCGCGCGGCGATGGCGCGGCGGAGGATCTCCACCCCGACCATCCAGACCGGGACCGCCACCACCACGAGGACCGCGGTCTGGCGCACCGACTGGAAGGCCAGCGGGGTGACCAGCAGGAGCAGCAGGGCGTCGCGCCCGTTGCAGCGGCGATAGCGGGCCAGGAGGACCGCCAGGCTGAGGATGAGGAAGAGGAAGGGCCACAGCACCGCCATGTGGAAGTCGGGGCTGTGCCACTCGGCGATGAGGCGTTGCTGGGCGGTGTCGAACTGGGTCTGGAAGGGGTAGAGGAGGAGGGCCGCGCCGTTGGGGTCGACCAGCGTGGCCGCCACCGAGGCGGCGGCGGCCGCCGCCAGGACCCGCAGGTTGCGCAGGCTGGTCGCGCCCGGCCACCGCCGCCACCAGCGCCAGCCCTCCACCCCCAGGATCACCAGCAGGACGGCCTCGCCGGCGATGAAGCCGGCCTCGAGGTTGGTCCAGAGCAGGAAGAGTGGCGGCAGCCAGGCGGCGCTCCACCCGCCGCGCCGCAGCTGCCGCTCGACGCAGTAGAGGCTCACCGCCAGGAGCGCGTAGCTCTCCATCTGCGGGCGCGGGCCCCAGATCGGCGCGGCCCCCAGGCCGACCATCAGGGCTCCCAACCCGAGGGTCAGCCCGTGGCCGGCGCCCATCAGCCGGGCCCGGAGCAGGATCGCCCCCACCAGGACCAGCATCAGCAGGTCGCCGTACACCAGGACGCCCAGGCGTCCGGACGCCCCCGTGAGCACGGCGAACCAGACCTCGGTGAGCCACTCCTGCATCACCCAGTGGTGGGTGAGGACGGTGAAGGTGTAGGGGCTGGTGGGGATGAGCCGGCCCAGGGTGAGGAGCAGCTGCCCGTTGCGCAGGTGCCACCAGAAGTCGGGGTCGGTGATGGCCGGCTCGGCCAGCAGCAGCGCGCACCCGACCCCGCTGGCGGCGATGAACCGGGGCAGCGTCAGCCAGGGCGAGCCCGGGGGGCCAGCCCGCCGCCTCACCAGCGTTGTCACCGGGGCAGTGTAGGCAGCGCCTGGCCCGGCTCCGGCCCGGTCTCCGGGTCGGGACAGCTTCGACGGGGCCCGCTGCCACCGGCGAGCCCCTACCCTTCTTCGTCATGGCGGATGGGCAGCGGGCCGGGACCACCGGCCTGGCGGAGATCCACATCGTCCTCGTCGCCGAGGAGCGCCGGATGGAGCACGCCCTCCTCGACCTCGAGGAGGAGATGGCGGGACTGCGGACGGCGGTCGACCGGCTCGACGACCGGCTGGAGGCGGCGGACATGGTCCGCCGGCACGTGCTGCGGGACCAGGGCCGGTTCGCCGCCCAGGAGGTCGAGGTGGCGATGGGGCGCGCCCAGGCCCTGCGGGCGGAGGCCGCCATGACCCGGCTGCGCCTCCTGCAGTGCCAGGCGGCGGTGCGGGAGCTGCACGACTGGCACGGCCTGCTCCGTGCCCTGGGCCAGCAGGTGGACGACCACCGTCCCGGGGACGAGCAGCTCGCTGAGGGGCTGGCGCGGTACCGCAGCGCCTCCCGGCAGGTCTTCCAGACGATCGAGGAGGAGCGAATGCGGATCGCCCGGGACATGCACGACGGCCCGGCCCAGGCGCTGTCCAACCTCGTGCTCCAGGCGGAGGTCGTGGAGCGGCTGATCACCCGGGAGCCGGAGCGCGCGGTCCGGGAGCTGCAGCTCTTCAAGCTGGCCGTGCGCGGCGTGCTGGAGGAGACCCGCCAGCTGATCTTCGACCTGCGCCCGATGACCCTGGACGACCTGGGCCTGGTCCCCACCCTGCGCAAGCTGGTGGGGGAGCACGGGGAGCGCTACGGGATCGACACCCGGCTCAGCATCATCGGGGTCGAGCACCGCCTCCCGGCCCCGGCCGAGGGGGCGCTCTACCGGATCATCCAGGAGGCGTTGACCAACGTCCGCAAGCACGCCGGGGCGCGCTCGGTCGAGGTCCTGCTGAACTTCCACCCCGGCCAGGTGACCGCCGTCGTCCGGGACGATGGCGAGGGCTTCGACGTGGCGGCGGTGGAGACGCGCCTCAGGCGTGAGCGGCACCTGGGGCTGGTGTCGATGCGGGAGCGGGCGGCCCTGGAGGGCGGCCAGCTGGAGGTCGTCTCGGAGGTCGGGCGGGGGACCGAGGTGCGGGTGACCGTGCCCTTGGGGTAGGGCGGCGCCCAAGGAGCGGCGAGCGATCCGCGACAGATTGTTACCCGTCGGTTCCCGGCAGGTGACCGAACTGGCGAACCCCGGCCGATACACTCCGATCCGTCCGGTGTTCGGGCGGGGGGCCAACAACGGTCCCTGGAAGGTACTCACGGAGGTTTCGAATGCTCAGCTCGCTCTACCTGCGGCTCCAGAACCGTCTGGCGCAGGCGCTGCAGACCCGTCGGGAGGATGAGACCGGCCAGGGCATGGTCGAGTACGCCCTGATCCTCGTGCTCATCGCGATCGTCGTCATCGTCGTCCTCATCGTGGTAGGCCACCAGGTCAGCAACGTCTTCAAGAACGTCAGCAACGGGCTGAACTAGCACCCCGTCCTCGGACGGGCCCCGATCGATCACGGAGGGCGCGCGGCGGATTCTCCCGCCGCGCGCCATTCGCGCCCCGGATGGGTGAGAATGGCGGGGATCGAGCGATTTCCACCCGGGCCAGTTCGGCTCCGGGCTTCCTCGGAGGGTTAGGACGGTGACCACCGATATCCGGCGACGCGGCAACCAGCTGTGGGTTGCCGTTGGGTTGATCGTTGCTGTGGCGGCGTTCGCGCTCGCCTACTTCCTGTCCCGGGCCGCGCCGCCCGTCCAGACCACGACGCCGGTGCCGACGTCCGGGGCGGTGGTGGTGGTGGCCCGGGTGGCCATCGCCCAGGGCACGCTGGTGACGCCGGCGCTGCTGGAGGAGACCCGGATCAAGGGCGCGCTCCCGTCCAACGCGTTTGTCAGCTGCCAGCAGATGCTGGGGCAGTCCTGCGCGTCGACCTTCCAGAGCGCGAGCCCGACCCCCAGCGCGGCCTCGACGCTGACCACCGCCGCCCAGGGCGCGAACTACTACGCGGTGGTGTCGATCTCGCCCAACACCGTCATGACCACCGACCTGGTCGCGACCAACCGGACCTTCCAGCCGGCGAGCTTCGGCAGCCTGTCGATCCCGCCCGGGGAGGTGGCGATCGCGGTCCCGATCACCGGCCAGCAGGCGATCGCCGGCTACCTGCAGCCCGGGGACTACGTGGACATGATCGTGGCCGGCAAGAAGCCGAGCAACACGACCGCCTTCGCCTACCAGGACCTGGAGGTGCTCCGGATCGGGGCGCCCGTCATCCAGGCGGCGGCGGCCAAGGGCTCCACGACCACGACCGCGGCCGCGCCCAGCACCGCCAGTGGCGGCGAGGCGGTCCTGGCCGTGACCCGGGCCCAGGCGCTGGGCATCACCGAGCTGGAGCAGAACAACCTCATCTACACCCTGGCGCTGCGCTCCACGGCGGACTACAACACCGGCTACATCCCCAGCACCCTGACCCCCGCCGACCAGGCGACCGGCTCCTGCGTCGCCGGCTCCACCATCAACCCGATCGTGAAGGCGGACCTGCAGCAGGCCCAGCAGACCGAGACCGCGGCCAGCACCCAGTTCAGCAAGGCCCAGCAGCAGGTGGCCACGGCCACCACCGCCTACCAGCAGTACGCCGGGCAGCCCACCTCGGGCAAGGCCCAGACCGCCCAGGCGGCACTCAACGCCGCCCAGGTGAACATGGCCCAGGCCCAGTTCGCGGTCATCCAGGCCCACAATCAGGTCCTGGCCGACACCGCGGTCCTCTACTGCGGCTCGAAGGCCTCTCTGGCCCGCTCCCGCGCCGCAGGGGCCTTCCTCTACGGAGACTCTAAGATGATGCAGGCGCTGTTCGGCTTCGGAATCCCCTGAGGTTGAGGAGAGCCGCGAGCGGTTAGGGAGTGATAGCGGGTGACCCGGTGATCAAGGTGCTGATCGTCGATGACATCGCCAGCACCCGGGAGAACCTGCAGAAGCTCCTGGCGTTCGAGGACGACATCGAGGTCGTAGGGATGGCCTCGGACGGGCGGGAGGGTATCGAGGCGGCTCGGACCCTCTCGCCCCACGTCGTCCTGATGGACGTCAACATGCCCGGGATGGACGGCATCCAGGCCACCGAGGCGCTGGCGCTGGAGGTGCCCCACTGCCCGGTGGTCATCATGTCGGTGCAGGGGGAGCGTGACTACCTCCGGCGGGCGATGCAGTCCGGGGCCCGCGAGTTCCTGGTCAAGCCCTTCAGCGGCGACGAGCTGATCGCCAGCATTCGCCGGGTCCATGACCTGGAGCTCAAGAAGGGCACCTACGTGCGGGTGGTCAGCGCGGCCGAGGGGAACGGGGCCGCGCCGGCCGGCCCGGCCCGGCGGAGCGTGGCCGCGGTCCACGCGATCATGGCCGGCAAGGGCGGGGTGGGGAAGTCCCTGCTGGCCGTCAACCTGGCCGCGGCCCTGCGCCAGCAGACGGGTTTGCGGGTCTGCCTGGTGGACTTGGACCTCCAGTTCGGCGACGTGGGGGTCCTGCTCAACCTGCAGCACACCAAGACCATCGCCGAGCTGGTGGAGAACGTCGGGGCGCTCGACCCGGAGTTCGTCAACGCCGTGCTGGCCGAGGGGCCGGAGGGGTTGCGCGTCCTCCAGGCGCCCTTCAGCCCAGAGCTCGGGGACCTGGTCCGGGCCGACCACGTCCGGGCGATCTTAGACGTTCTGCGACGAGAGTTTGACCACATCGTGGTCGACACCGCGACCCAGCTGTCCGAAGCTACCCTGGAAGTCGTCGACATGGCCGACACCGTCTGTGTGGTCGGTGCCCTGACGATCCCTGCCATCAAGGACACCAAGTTGCTGTTGAAGATGCTGGAGTCGCTCCGGGTGGAGCAGGAGCGCATCGTGGTGGTGGTGAACCGGCATGACGCCCACGCCGACTACAACCGGGCGCGGGTCGAGGAGCACCTGCGGATGCCAGTCCTCCTCGAGGTGCCCTCCGACCCCCGCGGGATCGGCACCTCGATCCACCGCGCCCTGCCCATCGTCCTCTCCAACCCGGAGGCCGAGTTCTCCCGCCGGGTCGGCGAGCTGGTCCGGCGGATCGAGCCCGGGGTGGCTGGGGCCGCGCCGGTGGGGGACGCCAAGCGGGCGGGCCCCCCGGCGCGCCGCTTCGGCTTCCGTCGTGAGGGACGCTGATGTCCCTGCTGGACCGCGTCCGCACGGTCGACGACCCCGAGGAGGAGCAGCGGCCCGACGGGGCGCCGCGCTCGGTGCCGCTGGCCCTGGTGCGGCCGGCTGAGCGCGGCGGCGCGGCCGGGGCCCCGGGGGCTGGCCACGAGGCCGCGGCACGCCCCTCGCCGGGACCGTCGGCCGACGCCGCGGGCGAGGGGGACGGTGCGGGCCTGCGCGCGCGCCGGCCGCTGGCGGCGGCGATCGGTGGCGAGCGGCGCTCCACCACCAGCGCCCAGTACCCGGCCGTCAAGGCCCGGGTGACCCAGCTCCTCCTGGAGGAGTTCACCGACGTCGACAGCGCCCCGCGGGCCCGGATCGCCGAGCGCATCAGCGAGATCACCGGACAGGTCCTGGAGGAGATGGGCATCTCCATCACCCGCCAGGACCGCCAGCGCACCGTGGAGCACCTCACCAACGACGTCCTGGGCCTGGGCCCCCTGGAGGCGCTGCTCCGCGACCCCGAGGTCAACGAGATCATGGTCAACGGCCCGAGCAAGGTGTACGTCGAGCGTCACGGCAAGCTGGTGCGGACCCCGGTCACCTTCGACTCCACCGCCCACCTGATGCAGGTGATCGACCGCATCGTCAGCACCGTCGGCCGGCGGGTCGACGAGAGCTCGCCCATGGTCGACGCCCGGCTCCAGGACGGGTCGCGGGTGAACGTGATCATCCCCCCGCTGGCGCTCACCGGCCCCTCCCTGACCATCCGCAAGTTCGCGGCCGACCCCCTGACGGTGGCCAACCTCATCGAGTTCGACACCATCACCGAGCCCATGGCGGCCTTCCTGCGGGCCTGCGTCCGGGGCCGTCTCAACATCCTGGTCTCGGGGGGCACGGGCTCGGGCAAGACGACCACCCTCAACGTGCTGAGCTCCTGGATCCCCAGCGACGAGCGCATCGTGACCATCGAGGACGCGGCCGAGCTCCAGCTGAAGCAGGACCACGTGGTGACGCTGGAGTCACGCCCGGCCAACGTGGAGGGGCGCGGACGGATCGCCATCCGGGAGCTGGTCATCAACAGCCTGCGCATGCGCCCGGACCGGATCGTGGTGGGGGAGTGCCGCGGCGGCGAGGCCCTGGATATGCTGCAGGCGATGAACACCGGCCACGACGGGTCCCTCACCACCGTGCACGCCAACAACCCCGTCGACGCCATGAGCCGGCTGGAGACGATGGTGCTGATGGCGGGCACCGATCTGCCCTCGCGGGCCATCCGGGAGCAGATCGCCTCGGCCATCAACATCGTGGTCCAGCAGAGCCGGCTCCGCGACGGCCGTCGCAAGGTGGTGGCGGTCTCGGAGGTCGAGGGCTACGACGGGGAGCGGGTCCGCCTCCACGACGTCTTCGCCTTCCGCCAGGTCGGCGTGGACGAGGACGGCAACGTCCTCGGCGCCCACGAGGTGGTGCGGGAGCCCGACTGCCTGAAGCTCCTCGCGGCTGCCGGCGAGCCCCTAGACCCCCAGCTCTTCGCCGGCGCCAAGGCCGGAGGGCACGCGGCGTGAGCCCGGCCGTCCTGGCCCTGGAGGCCGTGGGCGCCCTGGCGCTCTTCGCCGGGGTGGCCAGCCTGGGTCGGCGCCGCCAGACCGTCTCCGACGAGATGTCCGACCGGCTCCACAACTACGGCGCCGCCGGCGGTGGCGAGCCGGCCCTCTTCGCCAACCCCAGCCAGCGGGCCCGCCGCCCGGCGGGGATCCGGGCCACCGTGGGCCGGGTGGTGGAGGCGTTCAACACCCGGCTCGGGGGGAGCAACGAGGCCAAGCTGGTCAAGCTCAGCGAGGACCTGGCGCGGGCCGACCTCAAGCTGCGGCCCGGCGAGTGGTACCTCATCAACATCGGCCTGATCCTCTTCGGGGTCCTGCTCGGCTTTGCGGTCTATCGCAGCCCGGTCTTCGCCGGGATCTTCGCCATCATCGGGTGGGCCGGCCCCTCCTTCTTCCTGCGCTTCCGCCAGCGGCGCCGGGCCCGCAAGTTCAACGACCAGCTGGGCGACGTGCTGGCGCTGCTCAGCAACGCCCTCAAGGCCGGCTACAGCTTCCCGCAGGCGATGGCCACCATCGGCAAGGGCGCCGAGCCTCCCATCGCCGACGAGTTCGTGCGCGCCACCCGGGAGGTGCAGCTGGGCGTCAGCACCGATGAGGCCCTGGTCCACATGGTCAACCGCGTCGACTCCGAGGACTTCGACCTGATGGTGACCGCGGTCCAGATCCAGCGGATCGTGGGGGGGAACCTGGCCGAGATCCTGGACACCATTGCCTTCACCATCCGGGAGCGCATCCGCATCAAGGGCGAGATCAACACCCTGACCGCCCAGGCCCGGGCGTCCGGCTACATCATCGCGGCGCTGCCCATCTTCCTGGCCCTGGTGCTCTCGGCGATCAGCCCCGCCTACTTCGACCCGATGCTGAAGTTCCCCGGGCCCGGGCCGATCATCCTCGGCATCGGCCTGGTGATGATCGCCATCGGCTTCGGCATCATCAAGCGCATCATCAAGATCGAGGTCTGAGGCCATGTCCACGCTCAGCATCGTCGTCGGGCTGCTGGCGGCGGTCGGCGCCTTCCTGGTGGTCTTCGGCACCATCCGCCAGCCCAAGGTGGACCTGCTGGACGCGCGCCTGGCGGTGTACGACGAGCCGACCACCCTCAAGACGATCGATGAGCTGGAGCTGGAGCGGCCCCTGTCGGAGCGGATCCTGCGTCCCATCCTGGACCGGTTCGGGGCGCGGCTGGCCAGCATGCAGCCGGCCGACCGGGCCCAGAGGCTCCAGGAGCTGCTGAACCTGGCGGGCCGGCCCCTTGGGCTCAACCCCTCCGGCTTCGCCGCCCTCCAGATCGTGACCGGCCTGGCCGGGGCGGTGCTGTTCGGCCTGCTCAGCTTCGCCATCGGGGTGGTGCCGATCCTGGGCGGGGTCTTCGGGCTGGCCCTGGGCTACATCGCCCCGCAGTTCCTCCTGAAGCGCGCCGTCACCAAGAAGCAGAAGGAGATCGCGCTGGCGCTGCCCAACGCCCTCGACCTGCTCTGCATCAGCGTCGAGGCCGGGCTCGGCTTCGACGCCGCCCTGTCCCGGGTGGTGGAGAAGTTCGACAACGCCCTGACCCGGGAGTTCGCGACCACCCTCAACGAGATCCGGCTGGGGCGCCCGCGGATGGAGGCCCTGGAGGACCTCGGCCGCCGGCCCAAGGTCGACGAGCTGAACGCCTTCATCCAGGCCCTGGTCCAGTCCGAGCAGCTGGGGGTGGGCATCGCCCGGGTGCTGCGGATCCAGTCCGAGGACCTCCGGCGCAAGCGGCGCCAGAAGGCCGAGGCGACGGCCCAGCAGGCGAGCCTCAAGATGCTCTTCCCCATGGTCGGCTGCATCTTCCCCTGCATCTTCCTGGTCATCCTGGGCCCGGCGGTGGTCCACGTCCTCTTCCACGTCAACTGATCGGGTGGGCGGTGGCGCGCGCATGGCTGGCGCGCGGATAGCGGTGCGCCGCCCGGACGGCGTGGAGGTCGCCGCCAGCGCCGGCGTCGCCCGGGACCTCTGGCGGCGGTTCCTGGGCCTCATGGGACGCCGGGGGCTGCCCGAGGGGGACGGCCTGCTCCTGGACCCCTGCAACGGCATCCACATGCTCTTCATGCGCTTCCCCCTGGACGTGGTCTTCCTCAGCCGGGAGCGCCGGGTGGTCCGGCTGGTGCCGGGGATCCGGCCGTGGTGGGGCGTGGTCTGGTTCGTGCCCGGCGCCCGTTCCGCCCTGGAGCTGCCGGTCGGGACCATCGCCCGCAGCGGGCTCACCGTCGGCGAGACGCTGGAGCTGACCCCGGCCCCGCACCAGCCGGCCGCCGCGCCCGCCGGGCCGGCCCGATGACCCGGCACCGGTCGGCTCCCCCCGTCGCGGGGCCGCCGCAGGCCCGTCGCAGATTCGCGACCGACCGCCCCGCCGGGGGTGAGAAGGTGGTGTACTACCGGCGCCAGGCCACCGGTGCTGGCGTTCGCCAGGGAGGAAGCTGACGATGACCGTCCCCGTCGCCGACCGCAAGCAGGAGGAGATGGAGCGCTATCTCGAGGCGCTCGGTCCCCTGCGGGTCCTGGTCGAGGACGACTCCCTGACCGAGATCATGGTCCTGGGCCCGGACATGGTCTACGTGGAGGCCAAGGGCAAGATCCTGCTCACCAACGTCCACTTCGACGACGAGGAGCACCTGCTGCGGATCATCGACCTCATCGTGAGCGCCGTGGGCCGGCGCATCGACGTCCGCCAGCCGCTCTGCGATGCGCGGCTCCTCGACGGCTCCCGGGTCAACGCGGTCATCCCGCCGATCGCCCTCGACGGGCCCATTCTGACCATCCGCAAGTTCTCCCGGGACCCGCTCCAGATCAGCGACCTCATCAGCTTCGGGAGCATCACCGAGAGCGCGGCATCCTTCGTCCAGGCCTGCGTCCTGGCCCGGGCCAACATCATGATCTCGGGCGGGACCGGCACCGGGAAGACGACGCTGCTCAACGTCTGCTCCTCCTTCATCCCGCCGGACGAGCGGATCGTGACCATCGAGGACGCGGCCGAGCTCCAGCTCCACCAGGAGCACATCTGCCGCATGGAGGCCCGGCCGGCGGACCTGCGCGGGGAGGGCCGGATCGCGATCCGCGACCTGGTCATCAACAGCCTGCGCATGCGGCCCGACCGGATCGTGGTGGGGGAGTGCCGCGGGGGCGAGGCCCTGGACATGCTCCAGGCCATGAACACCGGCCACGACGGGTCGATGACCACCATCCACGCCAACTCGCCCCGGGACTGCCTGGCCCGGCTGGAGACCCTGGTGCTGATGGCCGGCATGGAGCTGCCCCAGAAGGCTATCCGCCAGCAGGTCTCCAGCGCCATCAACCTCATCATCCAGCTCTCACGGCTCCGGGACGGGAGCCGCCGGGTGACCGCCATCACCGAGCTGGTGGGGATGGAGGGCGAGACCATCACCATGCAGGACATCTTCACCCTAGACACGCGTGGGGCCGACGCCGACGGGCGGATCATCGCCGAGCTCATCCCGACCGGCATCCGACCGCAGTTCATCGACCGGCTCTTCGCCATGGGCCTGCCGCTGCCGCCCGAGCTCGCCCGGCTCTTCCCCGACTCGCGGGGGGGCGGGAGCATGACGGCGCTGCGGCCGGGAGCCTCGGAGCTCGGTCCGCTGGCGCGTCGCCTGGGCTGAGGTGACTGGGCGGGAGCCCTGCACTCCCCCGGTCCGGCGGCCCGGGATCCCGTGGCGCCGCTCTCGGTGGGGAGTCGCGGGGGTCGTCGCGGTGGCGGCGGCCGCGGTCCTGCTCCGTCCGGCCCCGGCGGCGGCCCTGACCGGGAGCCCGGGATCCGGCGACGGCACCCTGTTCGCCCTGACCAACCAGGACCGGGCCAGCAACGGCCGACCATCTCTGGCCTACAGCGCGGCCCTGGCCGGTGTCGGGCAGTCCCGTCCGTACTACGCCTGCAACCCCAGCCCGATCTACGGGCGGGCCGCCGACATGATCCAGCGCGACTACTTCTCCCACGTGATCCCGGGCTGCGGCACCTACGTCTGGCCGATGATGACCGCGGCCGGGGTGCACTGGTCGTCCGCCGGCGAGAACATCGGCTGGGTGAGCGGGTACGACGCCAGCCAGGGGACGGCGTCGGCCCAGTGGGTCAACAACGCCTTCATGAACTCGGCGCCGCACCGGGCCAACATCCTTGGCGACTACAATCAGCTCGGGGTGGGGTCCTGGTTCACGGTCGGGCCGTGGTCCTACCCGGGCTCGGCGACGTACCACAACGTCTACATGTACGCCGAGGAGTTCGCCCTGGTGCATGCCAGCCCCCCGCCCCCCAAGCCCACGCCGCGGCCGACCGCGCGGCCGACACCCCAGCCCACGCGCAACGCCCCCGCACCGACGCCGCAAATCCCGGCCGCCCACACCACCAAGCCCCGTCCCCAGCAGCGTCCCAGCCCGCTCGTCACGCCCACGCCGACGCCCACGCCGGCCCCCCCGCCGCGTGGGGTGGCCGCGGTCCCCCTGACGCCCGCCCAGGGCCTGCTGGCCTCCACCGTGGACGGGGTGATCAGCGGCTATCTCGATGAGTGAGCCGGCGGCTCCCACGCCGGAGGCGCCGGACGCGCCCCCACCGGGAGCGCCGGTCGTCGAGGTGACGGGCCTGCACAAGGCCTACCGGGTCAGCCGCCAGCCCCACGAGATCCTGCGCGGAGTGTCGCTCACCGTTCGACGCGGGGAGTTCGTGGCGGTGATGGGGCCCAGCGGGAGCGGGAAGTCCACCCTGCTCCACTGCCTGGGCGGCCTGGAGACGCCGGACGGGGGCACGGTCCGGATCGACGGGGTGGACCTGTACGCCCTCAGCGACGGCGCCCGGTCCCGGTTCCGGCGCGAGCGGCTGGGCTTCGTCTTCCAGTTCTTCAACCTGCTGCCCAATCTCACCGCCGCCGAGAACGTCAGCCTCCCCTTCCACCTGGCCCAGGGCAGCAGCTGGCCCAGCCGGCTCCGGCCGGACGGCGCCCTGCAGCGGCGCGTGGCCGGGCTCATGAGCAGCCTGGGCCTGCAGGGGCTGCAGGGGCACCGGCCGGACGAGATCGCCGGCGGGGAGCGGCAGCGGGTGGCCCTGGCCCGCGCCCTGGTCACCGACCCGGCCCTGCTGCTGGCCGACGAGCCCACCGGGACTCTGGACTACCACACCGGGCGGGAGGTGCTGGAGCTGCTCTTGGAGCTGGGACGGACGGGCGAGCGGACCATCCTCCTGGTGACCCACGACGTCCGGACGGCGGCCTACGCCGAGCGGGTCGCCATCATGCGCGACGGGCAGATCCTGGAGGAGGTGTGGCTCGGGCGGCGCGCCGTCCACGACACCGCCCCGCTCCTCGAGCGGCTGGCCGTCCACGGGCTCTGAGCCCAGGGGCCGGGGGAGATGATCCCGCTGCTCTGGCGCCGTGGGGCCGCGGTCCGGCTCGGCCTGGGCATCCTGGCGCTGGCCCTGGGCACCGGGGTGGCGCTGGGGACCCAGCTCGCCGCCGGCGCCCTGCGCCAACAGGCCGCCGCGGCCGTCGCCCAGCGCGCGGGGCGGGCCAACCTCGACGTCACCGCCTTCACCAGCGACGGCTTCTCGGGGTCGGCGATCCGCCGCCTGGCCCGGCTGCCCCAGGTGGCGGCGGTCGGGCCGCTGCGGGAGAAGGCCGTCCTGGCCCGCCTCGGAGGCGGTGGGTACCGCCAGGTCCTGATCGTGGTCACGGGACCGAGCGGGGTGGCGCTGCGCCGCCTGCCCATGGTCGCGGGCCGTGCGCCGCAGCCGGGGGCCCTCTTCCAGGTGGCGGTGAGCCAGGCGCTCACGGGGGGATTCTCGGCCGCCAGCGGGGTGCTGACGCCGGGGACGACCCGGCTCGGCAACACCATCGGCCTGACCCAGATCCTGGGGCTCGACCGCTTCCGGGTGGTGGGCATCGTGGCCGACAGCGGACCCGGGGCCCCCTTCGCCAACGACGCTGTCTACGTGACCCCGGCCGCGGCCCAGCGGATCTTCAACGTGGGCCTGCGCACCCCCCAGGTGGCGATCCAGCTTCGTCGCGGCGCCAGCCTGCGGGCGCTGGAGCGGGCGCTCCCCGGGGTCCTGCCCACCACCTTCGTCGTCAGCAACCCCCGGGCGGTCCCGGCCGGCAACCCGGTCTCCGAGCTGCGCCCGGTCCTCACCGTGATCACCGCCCTCAGCCTGGTCCTGGCCCTGGTGGTGATCAGCACCGCCCTCAACGCCGCGGTGGCGGAGCGGCGGCGGGAGATCGGGCTGATGCGCATCGCCGGCGCCCCGCGGCGGCTGGTCTTCCGCAGCTTCCTGCGGGAGGCCCTGGCGGTGACCGTGCTGGGGGCGCTGGTTGGGGTCGGCGTCGCCTACGGGCTGGCCGCGCTCCTGGTCGCCGTCTACGCCCCGCCCGACCTGGTGCCCCGGCCCACGGTGGGCCTGGACTGGCCGGCCCTGGCGGTCGCGGTCGGACTGACGCTGGTGGTCGGGATGGTGGCGGCGGCGGTGCCGGCCATCGCGGCGGCCCGGGTCCCGCCCCTGGAGGCCACCCGTCCGCCGGCGGCACCCAGCGGTCGGGCCTCCCCGGCCTGGCTGGCCGTGACCGTCCTCGCCGGGCTGGGAGCCAGCCTGGCCTTCGCCCTGGGCGGGCCGGTGGGCGTGACTGGCGGGGTGCTCCTGGTCCTGGTCGCCGTGGCCGGCCTGCTGCCCTCCGGGGCGCCATTGCTCATCGGGTGGGTGGGGGTCCCGGTCAGCCGGCTGGTCGGCGTCCCTCCCGCGGCGGTGGCGATCCGCAACCGCCAGCGCCCGCAGCGGGCGGCCCTGGTCTCGGGGACGCTCATGGTGACCGTGGCCGTCGCCACCGTCCTGGCCGGCCTCACGGCGGGGTCGCTGGGGGCGGGGACGGTCTGGGTGGATCACCTCTTCGTGGGGTCCGAGCTGGTGGTCAGCCCGGTGCCCCAGCCGGAGGCGATCGCGCGCGCGGTGGTGGCGGCGGTGGACCGTGGCCACCACCGGCCCCAGGTCGCGGCCGTGGCCCCGATCCGGTTCCTCTCGGCGCGGGTCGGCCACCAGGCGGTCAGCGTGGCCGCCACCACCCCGTCCGCCTACCTGCGGGCCGGGGCGCTGCAGTTCGTCGGGGGGACGGCCCGGGCGGCCCTGGACGCGACCGGCGCCGGCACCGGGGTCATCGTCCCGGCCGAGCTGGCCCAGGCCCGGGGATGGACGGTGGGGTCGCGGATCGACCTCGTGGGCACGAGCGGCGGGCGGTGGTTCACCGTCGTCGGGATCGCGGCCCACACGGTGCCCGGTCCGGGTGGGGTCGAGGCGGTGCTCATGAGCCGGACCGCCGCGTCGCGTACCTTTGGGGCCGCCGCCAGCGGCTTCGACGTCCTGCAGGTCCTCCCCGCTCCGGGGGTGCACCTGGCCCGAGCCCTGCGGCTGGCGGCCTTTCGCTACGGGATGGAGGAGGTGCCGGTGGCGACGGTGCGGGCCGGGGTGGGACGGGCCATAGCCCATGCTGTGGCCCTGCTCAACGCCCTGGCGGTCATCGGGGTGCTGATCGCCCTCCTGGCCACGGTGGACGCCCTCCTGCTGCAGGCCCGGGAGGGGGTCCAGGAGCTGGCCCTCCTGCGCACCATGGGCCTCAGCCGCGCCGACGTCCGGGGGGTGGTCCTGGGGGAGGCGGTGGCCACCGCCGTCGTGGGCGCGGTCCTCGGCGTCGGGCTGGGCGTCGGGCTGCTCTGGCCGGCGGTGGGCGCGGCGGCGACGCCGACCTTCGCGCCCCAGTACGTGGTGCCGGTGGCGACCCTCGGCGGGATCCTCGGCGCCGTGCTGGTCGCCGTCCTCCTCGCCGCCGCCATCCCCGCCCGGCAGCTGGCGCGGCGCAGCGCCGTCGAGGCGCTCCACGCTGAGTGAGGGTGCCCCCCTGGCCGATGCGGCGCCTCTGACCCTGGAGGAGGTGCTCGACCGGCAGAGCGGGCACCTGCGCGTCCTCCTCCTGCTGCTGGTGTTCGGGATCGTCATCGGGGTCGCGGTGGGCGCCCTGCTCTTCCTGCTGCCCCCAGCGCCGTACGGGCTCGCGGACGACTACCGCGTCTTCTACGGGGCCGCGCGGGTGGTGGGCGCGGGGGCCAACCCCTACAGCCAGTCGGTGCTCCGGGCCGCGGAGCAGGCGGCTCAGCACTATCCCCACCTGCAGCCCGCGCTGGACACGTTCGTCAACCCTCCGTTCGTCGCCTGGCTGCTTCTGCCCATCGCCGCTCTGCCGTTCTGGGCCAGCTACGGGCTCTTCACCCTGGGCGGGCTCCTGGTGCTCGGAGTGGCGGTCCCCCCCCTCGCCCGGGACCTGGGCTGGCGGCACTGGCCCGCGCTCCTGGCCGCGGTGGTGCTGGGGTGGATCGGGATGCTCGGTTTCGTGTCCGGCCAGTTCGACGCCGTCCTCGCGGCGGCGCTGGCCGGGGCCATGGTCCTGGCCTGGCGGGGGCGCGGCGGCTGGGCCGGCCTGGTCCTGACCGCGATCTGGATCAAGCCGGACCTCCTGTGGCCGGCGCCGATCTTCCTGGTGCTGGCCCTCTGGCCCGAGCGGCCGCGGGCGCTGCGGGCTGGGGCGGGCTTCGCGGCCGGCACCGCGGTGATCTGGCTCCTCCAGGCGGCGGTCGCCCGGCCGCTGCTCGGCGCCTGGTGGGCGCAGCTTCGCACCTTCGCCGGACAGGTCGGCCGGGCCCAGCCGGACCTCAGCGGCCTGCCCGGGCTCCTCGGCGCAGCTCCCCACGCCTGGCATCTGGGCCTCGGCTTCCACGGCCCGGCCACCGTGGCCCTGGCCGGGCTGGGGCTGGTGGCGATGGCGGTGTTCGGGTGGTGGATGGCCCGTGGGCGGGACTGGGCCCGGGTGACGCGGGTGGGAAGGGTCGGGTGGGGGGTGGCCCTCCCGGTCGGGCTGTGGCTGCTGGTGGCCCCCTACGCCCACCCCAACGACGACCTGCTCCTGCTGCCCCTGCTGCTGCTCACGATCGGGCGCGACGCCCGCCGGGTGCACGGGTTCGGCCTGATCGGCTCGGTGGCCCTCCTGGTGCTGTTCGGGCTGGTCTGGCCCCTGGGGCTGATCCCGCCGCCGGCGGCCCTCCTCCTGACGGTCGTGGTGGCGGCGGTCCTGTGGTGGCGGCGCACCGACCCCCGGCTCACCGGGCTCGGGACCGGCCTGGCCGTCCTGGCCCTGGTCACCCTGCCCGTCGTCTACCAGTTCCACACCCTGCCGGTGGGGCTGACCCCGCTGGCGGTGGCGGTGCTGTGCGTCGAGGGGGCCCGGACCGTCTGGATCGAGGTGGGCGGGGCCGGGACCGGCCCGGCCTACGCGTCCGAGCCCACGGCCCCCGGTGCCTCCCTGCCGGCCGGGGCATAATCTCAGGGTGTCCCCACGACCCCCGCGGTCCCCGGGCGACCGCCCCCTCCCTCCATGACCTGGTACCACCGCCTCTACGACCCCACCCGGCGCGAGCTGCGGCAGCACTTCGCGGTGGTCGAGGACATCAACGCCCTCGCCGGGGAGTTCGAGCGATTGGACGACGCCGCCCTGGGCGCCAAGACCGATGGGTTCCGGGCCCGGCTGGCCGACGGGGCGACGCTCGACGAGCTCCTGCCGGAGGCCTTCGCCGCGGCGCGGGAGTCGGCCCGCCGCAACCTGGGCCTGCGCCCCTTCGACGTGCAGCTGGTGGGGGCCATCATCCTCCACGAGGGCAAGATCGCGGAGATGAAGACCGGCGAGGGCAAGACGCTGGTGGCGGCCGTCGCCCTCTACCTCAACGCCCTCAGCGGCCGGGGCGTCCACCTGGTCACGGTCAACGACTTCCTGGCCCGGCGCGACGCCGGCTGGAACGCCCCCATGTTCCACGCCCTGGGGATGACGGTCGGGGTGATCGTGCCGGACCAGTCGTACCGCTGGGACCCGGCCGTCGTCGACGAGAGCCACCATGACTCCCGGCTCCGGCACCTGCGGCCGGTGAGCCGACAGGAGGCGTACGCCGCGGACGTGGTCTACGCCACCAACAACGAGCTGGGCTTCGACTACCTGCGCGACAACCTGGCCCAGAGCCTGGACCAGCGGGTCCAGCGCGACCGCTTCTTCGCCATCGTCGACGAGGTGGACTCGGTCCTGATCGACGAGGCCAGGACCCCCTTGATCATCAGTGGACCGGGGGAGGAGCCGGGGGAGAAGTACTACCAGTACGCCAAGCTGATCCCCCGCCTGCGCGCCGAGGAGGACTACACGATCGACGAGAAGTCGCGCTCGGCCAGCCTGACCGAGCCCGGCATCCAGAAGATCGAGAAGGCGGTGGGGATCCGCAACATCTACGACATCGAGCATGTCACCGAGGCCCACCAGATCAACCAGGCCCTGCGGGCGCACGCCCTCTACAAGCGGGAGGTGGACTACCTGGTCCTGGACGGCGAGGTGGTCATCGTCGACGAGTTCACCGGCCGCACCATGCCCGGTCGCCGCTGGAGCGACGGGCTGCACCAGGCCATCGAGGCCAAGGAGGGGCTGCGGGTCCAGCCGGAGCAGCGGACCCTGGCCACCGTGACCTTCCAGAACTTCTTCCGGGCCTTCGAGAAGCTGGCCGGGATGACGGGGACGGCCGTCACCGAGGCCGAGGAGTTCCACAAGATCTACAAGCTGGAGGTGGTGCCGGTCCCCACCCACCGGCCGATGGTCCGCCGCGACGAGCCCGACCTCATCTTCCGCACCGAGGAGGCCAAGTTCCGAGCGGTGGCCGACGACATCGAGGAGCGCCACCGGCGCGAGCAGCCGGTGCTGGTGGGCACGGTGAGCATCGAGAAGAGCGAGCGCCTGGCCCGGCTACTGGACAAGCGGGGCATCCCCCATGCGGTGCTCAACGCCAAGTTCCACGAGCGCGAGGCCGAGATCATCGCCAACGCCGGCCAGCGCGGGGTCGTCACCATCGCCACCAACATGGCCGGCCGCGGCACCGACATCGTGCTGGGGGCGGGGGTGGCCGACCTGGGCGGGCTCTACGTGGTGGGGACCGAGCGCCACGACGCCCGTCGCATCGACAACCAGCTGCGGGGCCGGTCCGGCCGCCAGGGGGACCCCGGGGAGACCCGCTTCTACCTCTCCTTCGAGGACGACCTGATGCGGGTCTTCGGGGGCGAGCGGATGCAGGGGCTGATGCAGCGCCTGGGGGTCGACGAGGAGGTGGCCCTGGAGTCGAAGATGGTGACCCGGCAGATCGCGTCCGCCCAGGCCCGGGTGGAGGGCTACAACTTCGACGCCCGCCGCTACGTGGTCGAGTACGACGACGTGGTCAACCACCAGCGGGAGATCATCTACCGGGAGCGGGACCGGATCCTGGAGGGGGTCGACACCCGCGGCAACCTCCTGGAGTGGGCGGAGGCCGTGGTCCGCGAGGCGGTCCCCCTCTACTGCCAGGGCCGGCAGAAGGCCCAGTGGGAGCTGGAGCCGCTCTGGGAGAAGCTGCGCTACGTCTTCCCCTTCCCGGAGGCGGAGGCCGTCGACCTGGAGGCCCTGGGCGACAGTGCCGAGGAGGTGGCCGACCGCCTCCTCCGCGAGATCCACCGGCTCTACGACGAGAAGGAGGCGACCTACCCGCCCGAGGTCCTGCGGATGGTCGAGACCCAGGTGATGCTGAACATCATCGACACCAAGTGGGCCGACTACCTGACCATGATGGAGCACCTCAAGGACGACATCCGCTGGCAGTCCATCGGGCAGCGCGACCCCCTGGTGGAGTTCAAGTCCACCGCCTTTGGCACCTTTCAGGAGTTGCAGGACTCGATCAAGGAGGAGGCCGTCCGCTACCTCTTCCACGTCCAGATCGAGCTGGGGGAGACCCCGGCCCCACCGGAGGCACCCGATGGCGCGGCCGCTGCCCAGCAGCCGGCGCCGGGCCTGCCGGGCGCGGGCACGCCACCGGGCCTGGCGGTCCCCGGTGCGCCCCTGACAGGCCCGGCGGCCGCCGCCATGGCGGCGATCACCGGAGGGGAGGCGGCCCGGCGGCCGGGCCCCGGGCCCATGGTGGACCTCGGGCGCCCCGGGCCCGGGCGGACCGGGCCCGGGGGCGTGGCCGCAGTGGGGAAGAACGCCTTCTGCCCGTGCGGCTCGGGCCGCAAGTACAAGCGTTGCCATGGGGCCGCCGCCGCCTCCTGAGGCTTGCGGCACCGGCGGGGCCGGGGACGGAGGGTAAACTTCGCCCATGACCGAGTTGCACCAGCGGGCCGAGGCGCTGTACCGGCAGGTCCAGCAGCTGAAGGAGCATCTTTGACTTCGCTCGCAAGGAGCAGCGAGTCATCGCCCTGGAGGCGGAGCTCGGTGTGCCCGGCGCCTGGGACGACGCCGCGGTCGCGGCCGAGCTGGCCCAGGAGCTGAGCCGGCTCAAGGGAGAGGTCGAGGAGCTGCAGGCCCTCGGCCAGCGCAGTGCCGACGCCCGCGACCTGGCGGAGCTCGCCGAGGACGACCCGGACCTGGCCGGGCAGGTGGCGGACGGGCTGGATGAGCTGGACCGGGAGATGGAGCGCCGGGAGGTCGACCTGCTCTACGCCGACCCCTATGCCGACTATCCGGCGCTCGTCAGCGTCCACGCCGGGGCGGGTGGCACCGACGCCCAGGACTGGGCCGAGATGCTGCTGCGCATGTACCTGCAGTGGGCCGAGAGTCACCACGCGCCGGTGGACTTCCTGGACGAGTCCGAGGGAGAGGAGGCGGGGATCAAGAGCGCCACCGTGCGCATCGGCGGCCGGCGCCCCTACGGGCAGCTGCGGGCCGAGAAGGGGGTGCACCGCCTGGTGCGGATCAGCCCCTTCGACTCCAACCACCGCCGCCACACCGCCTTCGCCCTGGTCCAGGTCGACCCGGAGATCCCGGACACGGTTGAGGTCGACATCGACGCTGATGACGTTCGCACCGACGTGTACCGGAGCTCTGGAGCCGGGGGCCAGCACGTCAACAAGACCTCCTCGGCGGTGCGTCTCACTCATGTGCCGACCGGCATCGTCGTGACGTGCCAGAACGAGCGCTCCCAGCAGCAGAACCGCGACGTCGCCTGGAAGGTGCTGCGGTCCCGCCTGCTCACCCTCCAGCGCGAGCAGCGGGCCCAGCACATCGCCGATCTGAAGGGGGACGTGGCCGCACCCGAATGGGGCAACCAGATCCGCTCATACGTGCTCCAGCCGTACACCATGGTCAAGGACCTCCGCACCGGCTACGAGGTGGGGAACGTCCAAGGGGTTCTGGGCGGGGACATTGATGGACTCGTTGAGGCGTACCTGCGGTGGGAGTCGAACCGGGGGGCGGCGGGTGGGTGAGTCCGACTTGATGCCGGCTGATGGAGCGCCACCCTCTCGCAGGCCGACACTCAGGATGAGGAGGACAGAGGGCTCCAGGTCCCTGTCAAAGTCCGAGGCTTGGCGGAGGGGCAGAGGGAGCTGAGGGAGGGCGCGCGGGCCGGGGACGGGGTGCGGAGGCGGGAGGAGATGGGCTGACGGTGGGGATGGCGGCCGCCGACGCGATCCCGAGGCGTGCGTCGACCGCGGCCCCGGCGGAGGCCGCTCGAGGCGGGCGAGGGCCGGCTCAGATCCCCAGCAGGTTGAGGGGGTAGTGCCAGTCGGAGGCGAACCGGCGCAACGCCCGGGCGATGTTGGTCCAGCCGGCGAGGCGCAGGCAGCTGATGCTGAAGTTGCGCAGCCCCGCCATGGCCTGCGCCCCGCGGCCGGTGCGGATCTGGGAGCGGTCTTCGTCGTAGACCACGTCCCGGACCCAATGCAGCTGGTTCTCGATCCCCCAGTGGCCACGGGCCAACTCCCCGATCCGGCTGGGATCCGCCGCCTCGGGGGGGCAGCTGGTCACGCCGAAGGCGACTTCGTGCCGCTGCTTCCCAGCGGCCGTCCGCGCTCACCCCCCCCACCACCAGGACGGCGGTGTGCTCCTGCTCCAGGCCGGCCTTCAGGTACACCCCGTCCGCGAACAGGTACACGTAGCGCTCCCGGATCGGGCGCCCCCTCCAG